>JAIXZD010000515.1 GCA_027489895.1 Planctomycetaceae bacterium | reverse complement strand
CACCGGGTCAATGTGCTGGCCCCGGTGATGAATCGCATCGTCTCACGAGCGCGGGAACTGGGCGTGCTGGTAATTCACGCGCCGAGCTCGGGGATGGAGCACTACGAGCGGACGCCCCAGCGGCTGCGGATGAAGCAGGCGAAGTTGGCGACACCGCCGTTTCCTTTGGAGGGGTGGTGTTATCTCGATCCGGAGCGCGAGGCCCCCTACCCCATTCCGTATTCGCACCAGGTGGTCGATGCGTGTGATGACCCGGTGTACGCCGGGGATGTGAAGACCAGTCGCAAGCAGCATCCGGCGATTGAAATCGTCGGATACGACGGCGTGAGCGACAGCGGGGTGGAGATCTTCAACCTGTTCGAACAGGAGGGGATTAAGAATGTCGTGCTGATGGGAGTCCATACGCATTACTGCGTGCTGGGGCGGTCGTTCGGGATTCGGCAGATGGTCCGGCTGGGGAAGAACGTGGTGCTAGCGCGGGACCTGACCGATGCGATGTACGATCCGCGGAAGCCGCCCTATGTGAGCCATGCGCGGGGAACGGAACTGGCGGTGGAGCATGTCGAGACGTACTGGTGCCCGTCGATTCTGGGCGATGACCTGACGCGTGTGGTCGAGGGGTCGGCTGACGCGGAACCGGGAAAGTAGGGTGGGCACTGCCCACCATTGCTCACCGACATCCAGCTACGAAGAATAGTTCCCCGGCTTCAACCGGCGTTCACAAGATTCTCAAGGCGAAGTGCGTGAGCGATCCAGTTGGTGTCTGGTTGTTTGCGCTCGTGAGCGCTGGTGGGCAGTGCCCACCCTACGGCTCTGAGAAACACCCCTTGGGACAGAGAGAGAGGTCGTCTTGTCGCCGCGTTTGAAGCGACTCGAGCCCGAGCCGTACCAGCAGTTTCATCGGGATGGCAGCCTGTGGGCGACCGGCCAGAAGCTCGCGGGTGACTGCGTGGGGTATTGGGAATGGTTCCGCAAGGATGGCACGAAGCTGCGTTCGGGCTACTTCGATGCGGGGGAGCAGGTTGGCCTGTGGACGACGTACGATGCGCGCGGTGCGGTTTACAAGGTGACGGAGATGAAACCGCGGGCGGAGAGAGCGGCTGTGGCTCTCCCCGCGAAGAAGGCGGCGAGCAAGAAGGCCGCTACTAAGAAGCGCGCTGCCAAGAAAACGAGCAGCAAGAAGAGTGTCAGTAAGCAGGCGGTGAGCAAAAAGTCGGTGCGGAGGCGGGCATGAGTGGGCGCGGCTGGTTGGCGACGGGGGCGGTTCTGGCGGGCCTGGGGGTGGCGCTGGGAGCTTTGGCGGCCCACGGGCTGGATGGCGTATTTGCTGAGAAGTACGCGGGGCAGACGCGGGTAGTGACGGGCGTGACGGTGCCGGCGGCGGCCAAGTATCTGGCGGACTTCAAGACCGGGGCCGAGTATCAACTCTGGCATGCGCTGGCGATTCTGGCGGTGGGGCTGTCGCTGCGGAATCGGGCGTCAACGCTCATGCACGCGGCCGGATGGTGCTTTTTATTGGGCACGCTGGTGTTTTCGGGATGTCTGTATGCGCTGACGCTGACGGGGCTGCGGTGGTTGGGTGCCATCGTGCCGATCGGGGGCGTGCTGTTTCTGGTGGGCTGGCTTTTGTTTGCATTGGCCCAGTGGGGTGGAGAGGCGCCCCGCGAGTGAGCGCTGAATCGATGTCGCGCTTTGGCGATGGGATCCAGCGCTGTGCCATGCTTGCACCGTTTCGGGGCAAGCATGCCAACGGTGGGGCGGCGCGGCAGTCACCCCGACCGCGTGTTTCCTGGACATCGATGACGACGAGAGAGTCGCGAGTCACTCGCATGCTTGCCCCGAAACGGTGCAAGCATGGCACACGGTGTCACGAAGAGCGTCACGACGAGCGCGCGGCTCGAACGGACCACCGACCCCTGACAGGGTCGGCTCGCCTGTTTGGGCGGCGCATCAGGGCGTGGTGTCGGGGATGGAGACGGCGGTGATGTCGGAGATTTTCACTTTGTCTTCTCCGATTCCGATCACGGTCGTGTTGTCTTCGACGAAGACGCGGTCGGCGACGCCGGTGATCTCGGCCCCGTCCTGATTCTTCCCCGTGATCGACTTGCCAAGGAAGCTGGCGCCGGTCGTGATCTGCTGGCTGGAGGCGAGGCCTTTGAGGGTGTCGCTCAGTTCGGTGTTCGACTGCAGGCTGCGCATCTGCGAGAGCTGATTGAGAATCTCTTCGTTACCGACCGGTTCGGTGGGGTCCTGGTTTTGAAGCTGCGCGATCAGCAGCTTGAGGAACGTGTCGGACTGCAGGCCGGCGAGGCCGATTTTGTCCTTGTCGACGAACTTAACATCGGTGGTCGAGGACGACCCGGAAACTGCGGTGGTGGCCATGAGCTGGGGTCCGTCCCGATGAAAAGAATGCTGAGCGGAGAAGGTGTTGGTTTGCTGGCGGGGGTCGCTGGTCCTCCGGGCGCTCACGCTTCCGGCTTCCGGGACTGCGCCCCTTCGTCGGCGGGCGACGTGTCAGACCTGGATGTCGAGACCCTGATTGACGCGGATGAACTTGGGAGCGGGGACCGCCCGTTGGCCTGGGGTCGCTGGGGGTTGTTCGGGGGAGTCGAGGTACGGAACCGGCGCGTCGTCGCGGCTGGACTGGTTGCCCTGGCGATTGGAGCTGGTCTGGTCGCGTCCCAGCGGGGATTCGGCGAGGGTGACTTCGATGCGATCGACGGTGAGGCCTTGCTGGGCCAGGCCGTCGCGAAGCAGACCGAGATTGTCGGTGACGAGTTGCTGGGTGGTGGGCTGGGTTGCTTCGAGACGGGCCGAGACGACGCCGTCGCGAACGCGGATATCGACGAGGAGTGAGCCAAGTTCGGGAGGATTGAGGCGGATGCGGACTTCGTGTCCGCCCTGCTTCGAGGCGACGACGGCGGGAACCACCTGATCGATGACCTGGTGGGCCGTGACGTGGCGGGACTGGCTCTCGGGGCCTGTGGTGGCGACCGGTGAGCGGGTTGCATCGAGAGTTTGGGCGGGGTCCTGTGTGGTCGGGACCGAGGCCTGGGGGGTGGCGGCGGCGAAGGGGTCGGAGGCGAGCAGGTCGTTCCAGGTCTCTCCGGTGGGCAGGTCTTCGCGGGCGGGGGCCGGGCCACGCGGTGTGACGACAGCATCGACCCAGAGTCCGGCGAAGAGCCCCTGAGGGGCAGCGGCCGTGGCTGGCTGGGATGCGGCTAGCGGCAGATCGGCCGCGGGGTCGAGAGGAACCGGTGCAATCCCGCTGGAATCGGGTTCTGCTTTGGTTGTTTTGGAAGCGGTGTCGAGCGCGGCGAGCCAGATGGCGGGGGGCGTCGCTGGCGTTGAGGAGACGGCAGCCGAGGGACTGGCTGGGTTGGTGACGAGTGAGGACGCGGTGGGGTCCACGGGGCCACTGGCGCTCGTTACGTCGAGGTCGACAGGCAGGCCGGACTGGACGGGCTGATTGCCGAGGTCATTGGGGCGGGACTGGGCGCTGGCCGGCGATTGAGCGAGGGATTGCTGGTTCGGCTGGCTGGACACCATCGACGCGGCGGCATCGGGCTGGTCTGGCGTTTGTTCCTGGGGGGAGGCGGACGAATCGAGACTGGGGACGATCGGAGGGACGGGCAGGATCGATTCCGGTGCGTCGGATGTCTGCGGCGTCTGCGTTTGAAGATTCGTGAGAGCGGAGGCGTCGTCGCTGGTCAGCGCTGTGGTCGCGGTGGCGGTCAACTCGGTCGCGACGGACAGGGGGAGTTCCGCGGCCGGGGGCGAGGGCAGGTTTTCGACGAGGGTTCCGGTGAGGGTGGCGAGGGGGTCGAGCGTGGAGAGACCGGTGGCGGCTCCATCCAGTGCGGGGGCCGCGGCGGATTCGGCAAACACCGTTTGAGAGAGCGCATCGACCAGGGATTGGGGTGCGGCCTGTGTGACGGCCGGAGCGGGGAGGACAGCGGGGGGCGTCTGGGCAACCGCTTCGTCCGTTGTGGAGTCGGTTGGCTGCGAGGGGGTGCTGGCCTGGGGGGTAAGCGGGGCGACCGCAGGGGGCACAGCGGTCGGGTCGACCTCTGGTCGATCGGTTTCTCTGGCGAAGTCTCGCGGCGCCGTGTTGGCCGAGGAAGAGGTGGAGTCGAGGCGCGAGCTAGAGGGGGTGCTGGAGGCGTTGGCACCCGGCTCGGCATGGGGGCTGCCGCGAGAGGCTTCGGTGTCTGGGCGGGGCTGAACGGCGTCGTGCAGGCGGTCGCTGAAGCCGCGATCCGTCGGGGAACCTGGCTTGGCCGGTTGCGCTGGGGGGACGGGTCGGTTGGCGGCGGCCGTCAGGTTGAGGAGCGAATCGAGTCCAGCCACGGTTGGCTCCCGGCAGGTGGTCGTGGAATGAAGGAGGCGTGAGCGGCCGGGATGGCCCAAGGTGCGCCCCCATCATTGCGGCTTACATGGGCGGGGCCGTGGGGGCGGGATCGGCTGGTGTTGAGTCAGCGGGCGCGTTGCCCGCGGCGTCGATCCTTGAGACTTCCGGATCGCCTTTGACGAGCGCTTCGAACAATCGTTTGCTTCTTTCGATTTGTTCGGGAGAACCGGTAAATTCCTTGAGGATTTTCGCGATCGATTTTTCCGGAACCCCTTTCAGGAGGCGAATTGCCTCCGCCTCGGGGATTTGAGTCAACTTCAGAGCGGCCTCGGCCGGGGGGAGGGCCAGCAGAACTCCCCGGGCCTGTTCAGTTGCCGCAGAGGCCGCCTCCTCGCGCAGCTTGCCCAGTTCCTTCTCGAAGGCGACGCGTCGGGCCTTGAGCGCGGCTTCGTCGCGGGCCAGTTCATCGGCGCGGGTGATGATGTTTTGACGGAGGACTTTGAGGTCGCCCTCGCGCTGTTCGAGATCGAGCAGCTTGAGCGCGCGTTCCTTGAGCACATCGTCCCGCGACACGGTCGCGGAATCCTGCGGCGCTTCGGGCACACTGGCCTCGATCTGACGGTTCTCGAAGACGAGCCGGACTTCGCGCCAGTAGTGCGGGGCCAGCCAGCCCTGCTTGTAGAACACAGCCAGGGCGGCGACTTCCGTGAACACGACGGCAATGCAGATGCAGGCGAGGATCAGACTGAGGGTACGGATCATGACCAGGGGTCTCCCATGTGAGCGGCCTGCCAGGACTCTTCCCGTTCGCGGTCAGCTTTCTGGATTTGCCGGGCGTCCCATTCGGCGCGCTGACGGTCGGCCAGTTTTTCGAGGGCCTTGACCGCCTGGTCGGCGGTGACGAGGGCCGCGCGGACTGCGGCGACCTGCTGCTCGATAAGACGCCGTTCGTGAGCGAGCTTGAGCAGGTCGTATGTGAGGAGCGAGGAGTGGAAGCGGCGGGCGGCGGCGGCGTCGATATCGACGGTTCCGGCGGCGACGATGTCGCGGAGTTCATCGAGCTGGAGCGTGCGGCGGGTTTCGGTCGCTTCGCGACGGGCGTCGAGCTGGGCGAGTTCGGCGAGAACCGCGGCGAGCATGGCGCGGCGCTGCTCGCGAATGTGTTCGCGGTATTTGAGGACGGAGGTGAGCCGGAACTTGAACATGTGGGGTCGGGGGCGAGGGAAGCCTCACGGCTTCCGCTGCGAGGGTGTGGTTCGTGGGATCGGCTTCGAGCCTGTCGCGTTTCGAGGCGTTCCGAAGTGGAGATGACAGGCTGGAAGCCTATCCCACTCTACTTTTTGATTTGGCTGCGGAGGGCGTCGAGCTGGCCGAGGCGCTGGAGGGTTTCCTGGAACGGGGTCGCTTCGTCTTTGGATTGGCGCAGGAAGCGGTTGATCTCGTCTTTGAGTCTCACTGCGGTATCGACGAGGGGGTTGGAGCCGGACTGATAAGCGCCGATGGAGAGCAGGTCTTCGGCCTGTCGATGCGCGGCGAGCAATTGCTTGAGGCGGTCGGAGGCGGCGCGGTGCTCGGGGGCGACGATGTCGGACATTGATCGGCTGATGCTCTGCAGGACGTCGATGGCGGGCCAGTGTGTTTCGTGAGCCAGTTTGCGGGAGAGGACGATGTGGCCGTCGAGGATTCCGCGGACGGTGTCGGAGATGGGTTCGTTGGTGTCGTCGCCTTCGACGAGGACGGTGTAGAAGGCGGTGATGCTGCCCTGATTGGTCTGGCCGCTGCGTTCGAGCAGTCTGGGGAGGAGGGCGAAGACGCTGGGGGGGTAGCCTCTGGTGGCGGGCGGTTCCCCGGCGGCGAGGCCGATCTCGCGCTGGGCGAGCGCGAAGCGGGTGACGCTATCCATCATCAGGAGGACGTTGCGGCCGGCGTCGCGAAAGGCTTCGGCGATGGCGGTGCCGGTGTAGGCGGCGCGGAGCCTGAGGAGCGCGGGTTCATCCCCGGTGGCGACGACGACGACGCTGCGGGCGAGACCTTCGGGGCCTAAGTCTTTTTCGAGGAACTCGCGGACTTCACGACCTCGCTCGCCGACGAGGACGACGACGTTGACATCGGCGGCGCTTTTGCGGGCGAGCATGCCCATCAGCGTACTTTTTCCGACACCGGAACCGGCGAAAATGCCCATGCGCTGGCCGCGACCGCAGGTGAGGAGGCCATCGAGAACGCGGACGCCCGTTGCGAGGACTTGGGAGATGCGGGGCCGTTCGAGGGGGGAGACCGGCTCGCGCATGAGCGGGGCGCGGTGCGGCAAGACCGTGGGGGGCAGCCCATCGATGAAGCCGCCCTGGGCGTTGATCACGCGGCCGAGGAGCCGTTCACCGAAGCGGATGCCGGGTGCGGATCGGAACAGGGTGACGTTGTTGCCGCGGCGGATGCCGGAGAGATCGCCGTAGGGTTGGACGAGGGTGTCGTCGTTGTGGAAGCCAATCACTTCGGCGAGAAGGTCCTGCCCGTCGTCACGATGAATGGTGCAGAGGGCGCCGAGCGGCGCGGGGAGCCCGGCGACAGCGGCGGTGAGGCCCACGATACGGACGACACGGCCGCGCAAGCCATAGGGGAGAATCCGCCGGAGTTGCTCGGCGAAGTCGGCTTCGGCACAGCGTTCGTCGATGGCGAGCATAGGAGGAATGACTACTGGAGGAATACTGAATGACGAATACCGAATGGCGAATACCGAAGACGAAGTAGGGAAGGCTCCTGCCTGCCTTCCTGGAAGGCATTGGTGTCGCCAGATCTAGCCAACCCTTACGCGGGCAACCGATGGGCGGTCCTCTGGTGCGACGGGATCCGAAACATTCCTGCGAGTGTTGAACACGGGTTTCAATCACACATCGTCCGGCCACGACATGAACGACACCTCATTCCAGCAAGGCCGGATTCCAGGAAGGCAGGCAGGAGCCTCCCCTACTGCTAGCAACACTTCGTTATTCGGAATTCGGAATTCGGAGTTCGCCATTCCTCCCCTACCCCATCAGTTCCTGCGTGATTCGTTCCAACTGGGTTTCGAGGCGGCCGTCGATCTGGCCGTGGGTGGATTCGACGAGGCAGCCGCCGGGGGAGATGGAGGGGTCGGGGACGAGGCCGACATCGGCGGCGGCGGAGAGGTTTTCGAGGAGTTCGGATTCGATGCCGCGGAGGCGGGCGAGATCGTCGGGATTGAGCTTGAGGACTAGGTGGGGCTGACCGGCGGCGAGTTCGAGCAGCTCGGCGATGCGGCCTTCGAGCAGGTCGGGGCGCTGGGACAGTTCGGCACGGACGAGTCGGGAGGCGATCGCGGTGGCGAGTCGGACGGCGGCCTGTTCCCACCAGGCGAGCCAGCGGTCGCGTTCCAATTGGAGCTGGACGATTGTGGCGTTGAGGGCGGGCAGAGTGGAGCGCAACTCGGCCTCGGCGATGGCGGCGGCCTGGGCGGAAATCCGCTGCTGGATGGATTGTTCAGCGGCAGCGAGACCTTCGCGGCGGCCTGCCTCGGTCGCCTCGGCGCGGGCCTGGTCACGGAGGGTGCGAGCCTCGGTCTGGGCGGCGTCGAGGATGCGGGCGGCTTCTTCGCGGGCGTCGGTCAGTTCCTTCTGGGCCTGTTCGCGAACGTCCTCGAAGTTGAACGTGGAGTGCGCGACCCCGCCCCGCGCTTCATTCGCTTTCAGCACACGCGAGGAGTAGAGGGCCATGACTGGTGCGATCCGGGGAAATCAGGCGACGTGACAACGGGACATCTCAGGAGACCATTTTTTCGGCATCGGCTCCGGCGGAGATGACGATCTCGCCGGCGTCTTCGAGGCGGCGGACCGAATCGACAATCACTTGCTGCATCGCTTCCACGTCGCTGACACGAACGGGGCCGAGGTACTCCATTTCTTCCTGGAGCATGACCGCGGCGCGTTGCGAGAGGTTGCCCATGACTTTCTGCCGGAGTTCTTCGGACGCGCCCTTGAGGGCCATGGCCCACTGGCTGTTTTCGACTTCCTTGAGGAGGGCCTGGATCGACTTGTTGTCGAGCTTCATCAGGTCGTCGAACGTGAACATGAGGCGTTTGATCTGGTCGACGAGGTCGGGGTCGTCTTCCTGCAGGTTTTCGAGGATGCCCTTGTTCGTCATCCGGTCGGCGACGTTGAGAATCTGCGCGACGGACTGAACGCCGCCCGCTTTTTCCAACTGCTGGTTGAAGGCGCTCGACATGCGGACTTCGAGGCTGCGTTCGACGTCGCGGATCACCTCGGGGCTGGTCTGCTCCATGTTGGCGACGCGGCGGACCACTTCGAGCTGTTTGTTGGAGGGCAGCCCGGCGAGCACTTCGGCGGCGAGCGTGGCGGGGAGGTGCGAGAGGATCAGCGCGATCGTCTGGGCGTGCTCTTCCTGAATGAAGGTGAGGAGGTTGTCGGCCCCGGCCTTGTGGAGGAAGCCGAAGGGAACAGAGAGCATCGACTGCTTGACGCTGTCGATGATCTGCTGGGCCTTTTCCTTACCGAGCGACTCTTCGAGCAGGTTCTGGGCGTATTCGATGCCTCCGCGTTCGATCTGAACGCGGGCCATGCCGAGGTTGTAGAACTCGTCGATGGCGACTTCCTGCTCTTCCTTGGTCACGTCGCTGAGGCGCGTGATCTCCATGGTGAGTGCTTCGACCTCGTCTTTGCGAAGCTGGCTGAGGACTTCGGCCGCGAGCGGTTTGTCGAGGCTGAGAATGACAATGGCGGCCTTGCGCAGGGCGGGATTCATGGGACGGGTCCGACGGTTCGAGTCTGGGCCGGGCGGAAGGGTGCGGGACTGTAGCAAGGGAGGCCCGGTGCGCGAACAGCGATCCGGGGGGTGGCCTGTTGGTCACCACCAAGGCACTAAGGCACCAAGGGGTTTTCAGGCGAGCCGACCGTGTGAGGGGTCGGTGGGGGTCGAACCGGGGAGGCTCGTTCACCACCAAGACACCAACGTAGGTTAGGGAGCGCGGGTGAGAGGAGGCTCGTTCACTCGAAGACTCGAAGACGCGAAGGAAAGGCAGGTTCAAGGGCGGGTGCTGTCGGCAGCGCGGTTTGGACCTGCGAGGGGTTTTGGGTTCGTTCTTTGTGGGGGGGCTGATTGCCTGGGAGGGGAAAAGACGAGGGTGGAGTGTTGGTTTGCGGAGCTTGTGGAGGCTGGGGGATTTTTCGTCTGTGTGGGGGGAGGGTCCCCGGGTGTGGAGTGTCGGGGGAGGTAGGCGCGGCTCCTCTGGGCGCTGATGTTTCCGGCTCCCTTGGTGATGCCCCTCAAATCAGCGATGGCACTGCCAGGGCGCTGTGGTGGCACTGTGGCGGCACTGGGACTGCACCTCTGTTGCGGGGAGAGGGGGAGCGAAGCGCGAGAGGGTGACAGAGGCGGGCTTCATTTGGGGGTGGGGGAGCGATTACACTCCCGGAGCGCAGGCGGGGACCGGGAGGCGAATGGATGCCTCTGCCCTGCATGCGGTCGCGCGCGGATGGCGGCGATCTGGACGGGATGTCACCTCTTTTAGCCTGCGCTTTCCCAGCGCTCCAAGGACGACTGGCCCAT
>JAIXZD010000242.1 GCA_027489895.1 Planctomycetaceae bacterium | reverse complement strand
GGACGCGTCGGGATGATGGGGCTGTCGTACATGGGCTGGACGCAGTGGTGGACGGCGACGCAGGCCCCCCCTGCCCTGCGGGCGATCGTCCCCGAGGTGGCTCCCCCGGACCAGTTCTACAACCTGCCGTTCCAGAACGGCATCTATGTCGGCGTGATGTTTGACTGGGCCGGAACAATGGCCGGACGCGTTGGTCAAACGCTCGGCCCTGGTCCCTATGGTGGCTTCGCCGCGGGCGATCGACGGCTCACCGACTATATGCAGCTTCCCTATCTGAAGCTCAACGAGCGCCGCGGCGCGATGGACTCGCCGTGGTTCGAGAAATGGATTCGCGGCCACACCGCCAGCGACCCCTACTGGCAGGGAATCGCCTATCAGACTCCCGAGTCCTACTCGAAAGTCACCGTCCCCTCCCTCGCGGTGACGGGCTGGTTCGACGCCGATTTCAACGGCTCGACGATGAACTACCTCGCCATGAAAAAGTACGGTGCGACCGACGCCGCGCGGAAGCCCAGGCTCGTGATCGGCCCCTGGCCGCATATCTTCAATCAGTCGACAAAGATCGGCGAGATCGACTACGGCCCCGCCGCGAAGATCGACTGGGACGGATACGTTTGCCGCTGGTTCGACCACTGGCTCAAAGATCGCGACAACGGGGTGATGGACGACGCCCCCGTGCGGCTGTTCGTTATGGGCCGCAATCAATGGCGGGCTGCGACGGACTGGCCGGTGCCGGGGACCAAATTCACAAAGTACTTCCTCCACAGCGGTGGGCGGGCCAATTCGCTGAATGGCGACGGTGTTTTGTCGACCGATCCACCGGGACCAGGCGAAGCCGCCAACGACACGTACGTCTACGATCCGGCCCGACCGACCCGTTCCCCCTTCACCGGCGGACACCTCGAGGAAGGGGCTATCGACACCCGGAAGTCATCCGCG
Source organism: Planctomycetaceae bacterium (assembly GCA_027489895.1). Lineage (GTDB taxonomy): Bacteria > Planctomycetota > Planctomycetia > Planctomycetales > Planctomycetaceae > JAIXZD01. Next base: position 4,031 of record JAIXZD010000242.1, on the reverse strand, counting down.
GGAGAGGACGTGCTCGTCTACACGACGCCCCCGCTGGAAAAGGACGTTGAACTCACCGGGCCAATTACGGCCAAGCTCTACGCGGCCACCTCGGCCCGCGATACCGACTGGATGGTCCGGCTGGTCGACGTCGACCCCGATGGCCCCGCGCGGCTTCTGGCCGAAGGGGTGATGCGTGCCCGGCATCGCGATCCGGAGAAAGAGGGCGCCTTCAACGCCCAGCGGCTGAGCCGGATCGAGCCGGACACGCTCTACGAATACACCATCGACTTCTGGCGACCGACAGCGAACCTGTTCGCGAAGGGCCATCGAATCCGCATCGAGATTTCGAGCAGCTACTTCCCTTACTATCTGCGTAACCTCAATACCGGCGCCGACAACATCGGCCTCGAAACCCGCTTCGAAGTGGCCCGACAGACTATCGCCCATAACCCGCAGCATGCATCGTATGTGCTCCTGCCGGTCCTCCCCAGTGAACCTTCCGCCAAACCCGATTGACCGGTTCCAAATGCTGAACCGGTGGATTGAAGCCCGTTGAGAAGACCTGCCCGGAGGCCTCCGAGGGTCTTGGGTTTGGTTGCGTTCAAAAGCCTGCCGTGGCGTGTGGTGATCGTGCGGGATGGGCCGGTACCAATCCCGCGTCTGCCACCGTTCCTCAGTGAATCGTGCTTGTCGGATTTCCCTGCCGTCCACACGACCGTTCACAGGAGGGGCGTCAACCTGCTCGACGAGCCCGGCCTGAGATCTCGGGGTTGGGGCCGCAGATCGCCCCTCCCGATACAAGCGATCAGGAGCCTATCCCAGAATGCCCGCGGCGCGGAAGGCGATGAACGCGCAGGCAATGTGGAGCATGGCCAAGTAGTTTTCGGGTTTATCTTCCCGGCGGACGAGTCGTCGACGGAACCGGTCCGCAGCACATACAAAATCCCATCGAGCACAGGCCGCCATTCCAAAGGCTTGCGGCCGGGGTTCGTCTTGCGACTCTTCCGCACCGGGAGCAGGTCCTGGCCCCGCTCCCACACCGCTTCCGGCATCCGCCACGCAGGATCAATTGTTGTAGCCATTGTGTCCGTCCCTGGACAACGATCTTCGATCACCCCGTCCACACGACAGACACTTGCCTAACCACGCCTTCCGCGAAAAGACCATTCTGGGATAGGCCCTAAGTCCTGGCCACCGTCCCCTCAATAGCGTGGGGGACGTGGCCTGGAGCCTGCCTTAAGGCCTAGCAGCCCGCCCGTGGCGTGCCGACGCTTTTGGCCCCAACAGTGCGTGACCACGACACCGGCGAAAAGCAGTGGTGGGGCAATCCGCTGCTTCATACCAGCCCGGTCAACGTCTCCGCTGCGTCGGCGAACTTGTCGGACTCTACTCCCAGCTTCTGGGCGACCGCCAGCAACACGTTCGAAAGCGGCGGATGCTTGTTCTCGTCGAACGCCAGGTGCTGACCGGTCTTGATGCCCAGCCCCTTTCCCCCGGCCACCAGCGTTGGCAGGTTTTTCGGCGAGTGCTCGCCGCCTTTGCCCGAGTTCATGCCGCTGCCGAACAGGACCACCGTGCGGTCCAGCATCTGGCTGTCCCCCTCGGCGGTCTCCTTGAGCATCGACAGGAACCGCCCGAGTTTCGACAGGTGGAAGCTGTCGATCTTGGCCAGCTTGTCGAGCATCCCCGCGTCCCCGCCGTGGTGCGACAGCTCGTGGTGATTCTCGCCGCCGCCACCGAAGCCCCCTGCCTCGCGCGACCATTCGAACGTCACCACCCGGGTCGTGTCGGTGAGGAACGACAGGTACGTCAGTTCCAGCATCACATCCAGCCACATCGGGCGGTCGTGTCCGTCCATCGGTTTGCTGCTCAGTTGCAGACCGGTCTCCTTGACCTCCGCCTTTGGCTTGTCCACCCACGCGCGCATGCGGGCGATCTGCTTCTCGGTCTCGCGCACACTCGACAGGTACTCGTCGAGCTTCCGCTTGTCCCCCGCCCCGAGCTTGCGGTCGAGCGATTTCGCTTCGTTGGCCACATCGTCGAGAATGGACCTCCGTTCCTCGTACCGCTTGATAGCCGCGGTCCGGTCTCCCGTTGTTTCCGGGACGAACAGCCGATCGAACAGGCGGCGCGGCGAATTCTCGGACGGCAGTGGCGTCCCGTTGATGTCGAACGACAGCGTGTGGCTGTGCCCTGCCCCTCCGGTCCCCGACATATCCCCCAGTTGCAGCGATGCGAACCGCGTGTCGACCCCCAGTTTGGCCGCCACGAGCTGATCAACCGACATCGTGTTCGTGTAGTCGGCCCCCGGTTGACTCTTGAGGTTCGCCGCCGTGAGCCACGTATCGGCCCCCGAATGCCCCCCCTGCGAGGCCGGATGCCCCAGCCCGGTCAGCACGCTGAAATCCGCTTTGTGCTCTTCGAGAGTCTTGAGCGTCGGCGAGAGTGTGTAGTCCGCCCCCGTTCCGGTCGGCACCCACTGTTCAATGTTCACGCCGTTGGGAACGTAACAGCAGAGCAGCCTCGGCTGAACGACCGTCGATTTTTTCCAAGCTGCAAACGTCGAGGGCGCTCCCCACGCGGGCGGGATCATCGCGTCCAGCAGAGGCAGCGCCAGCGCCGCCCCGGCCCCGCGCAACAGGTGACGACGGGAGAGACGTTTGTCAGAAGAGATCGACATGAGGCACCGGTATGTGGCAGTGGAATCGGCTTCCAGCCTGTCGAGTGTCCAGGACTTCCCAGAGGTGATGACAGGCTGAAAGCCTATCCCACGAGTGTTCACTTCGTCAAAAACGGATCGCTGGTCACAATCGCTTTCACCAGAGACCGCACGGTGAGTTTGTCCTTCCGCATTCGGGCCACGGCCTGTTTGACCGCCGGTTGATCCGCCAGCCCCAATTCGCGACCGCAGGCGTACGTCAACAGTTTCGACGCGAGGGCTGTCAGGAACAAGTCGTCGTTCTTCCGCATCGCCTCCTGCAACCCCGCGACGCCGTTGATCTCTTCCCCGTCGATCATCTTCGACGAGGCATCGATCAACGGGTCGTCCCGTTCGATTCGCCCTTTGTAGCCAAACCCCTCTCGCAGACGGTACTCCCCTGCCGCATTGTAGTTTTCCAGCGCGAACCCGAGCGGGTCGATCTTGTTGTGGCAGCGGGCGCACTGCGGCAACTCGCGATGAATCTCCAGCCGTTTGCGGACGGTCGCTTTGTCGATCCCCGGCACCTTGGGGGCAATCTCCCCCGCGTTGGCGACTGGCAGGCCGGGGTCGATCCCCAACAACGTCTTGAGAATCCACGTCCCCCGCTTCACGGGGGACGTTCGCGTGCCGTTCGAGGTGATCGTGAGAATCGACGCCTGGGTGACGATCCCGCCACGAACGACTCCGTCCGGTACTTTGACGCGACGGATCTCGTCGCCCCGCACATTGGGGATGCCGTAATAGCGGGCCAGACGCTCATTGATCGTCACGAAGTCCGAACGGATCATCTGTCGGGCGTCGAGATCCTGATCGAGGAACTCCCGAAAATAGCCCTCCGATTCTCGAATCATCGACGTTTCGAGATGGCGGTCGTACTGCGGATACAAATCCTCGGCCGGAGGGTTCGCTCCGACATCCCGCAAGTTCAACCATTGACCGACAAAGTTGGTGACGAGGGCGTTCGACTTCGGGTGCTTGAGCATCCGGTCGACCTGAGCTTCTCGCACCGCCCCGTCAACCAGCTTCCCCGCCTTGGCAAGTGCCAACAATTCCTCGTCGGGCGGGGCCGACCAGAGGAAGTACGACATCCGGCTGGCCTGTTCGTAGTTCCCCAGACTTCGACCCAACGCAGCAGCGGGGGCCGTCGTCGGCTTTGTCGCGGTGGCTTTCGCGGGCGTGGAGTTTTTCGCCATCGATTTTGACGCTGCGACGATCGGGTCAGTCGTTTCCACCAGAAACAGAAAATGCGGTGACGCCAGAATCGCCACGAGCGGCACCTTGATCGATTCCAGGAACGGCTTTTCCGTTCGAGCCGCCGTGAACAGCTTGAGCTTGGCGTCGACCTCAT
>JAIXZD010000338.1 GCA_027489895.1 Planctomycetaceae bacterium | reverse complement strand
GCCTTGGCGACAGCCCGCTCGCCCGAAACCTTCTCGCCGGTTGCAAGCTTCACAAACTCTCGCTGGAGTTGCTTGAGCCGCACCGTGTCGACCCGTCCACACGCCTTGCGGACCGCCTCGCATTCCAAGGCCCGGCGAACTCCGCACACTTCGCGCACATCGCGCGAAGACAATCGCCGAACGATCGCGCCACGATTGGGCTGGAGATCAATCAGACCGATCCCGGCAAGCGAAATCAGCGCCTCGCGAATGGGCGTGTGACTCACGCCATACCGCTCGGCCAGCCGCTGCGTGACGAGTCTCTCCCCCGATCGCAGGCTGCCGGTGAGAATGTCGCCCAGGAGCGCCTCTGCCACCGTCTCCCGCCGCTTGCCGCGAAGCAGCCCCGGTTCTTCCGACGCAGGCTGCATCGCTGCAGGTTGAACTGAGGTCGTAGCGCCAGCAAGGACCGTTGCAGCAGGCACAACGGAAGGCGCAGCGGCGGTGAGGTCGGCGAGCGTCACGATCTGCCCCCTCAAAAACAGCCCTGAAATTCGGCAAGCCCCTCAGCGGACCAAGCCCATTCCCCCCCCCGTTGCAGAGGCGGAAGTGAGCGTGCGGTCCGTCATTGATTGTAGCCACCCCGGTCCGAATCACCAAGCGGGGACTGTAGAATCCCGCCCCGATTCTATAGAGCCGGTGCAGCCTGCAGCGAAACCGGAACGTGCGGCGTGCTGGCACCATTCGCGTGCCATGCTTGCACCGTTTCGGGGCAAACATGCCGACCAAGAGTCGGCGTGGCATGTCACGGGTCGACACGCATAAGTGCCACGACCCGTTTACCGGAATTCGACTCCAAAGACAGTCGAGCGCCGCGCGCATGCTTGCCCCGCAAAGCCGGTGCAAGCATGCCACACGCGTCTTGATACCCAGCACGCCCCGCTGGCGACTACTTCAGTTCGAAGTCGCGGACGTTCTCGCCGGATTCCACGGTCACCGTCAGGTCCGTGGTGCCCTGGGATTGATACTTCTCCGGAACGGTCTTCACCACGTCGGCCGCCGGCGTTCCGAGCTGCGAAGGGGCAATATTGAACGTGATGAACGCCTTGTAAACACCTTCGGGAACGGGGCCATCCAGCGTGTAGGTTCCTTCGGGGGTCAGGTCCCCGCCCGCGCCCACTCCGACCTGTTCGGAAATAAAGTTGATCCGTCCACTTTTCAGCGGCTTGCCCCCCACCGTCACTTTCCCCGTGACCTTCCCCATCAGGTCGGGACCGCCGGTCCCGCCGCCACAGCCGGACAACAGGCTGATCGAAAGGGCATACACGAGAACCAAACCCCGTGCCAAAGAACTGCCGGTGCGGCAAATGGAACGGGAACCGTTGGGATTCGACGAACTCAGGTGGAACATTGTCGACAAGGGGAAATCTCCAGGACGTCTAGTTGGGGATGTCGCTGAGGGGGATGTTAAGGAACCAGCCGATGCCCCACACGAGGGCATCGGCTGGCGTGTCAAAAGATCGTTTTCACTCTCGTTTAGAACTCGCCGACGACGATCCCGTCGTTGATCGCCCCGAGTGCCAGCAGCGTATCCAGGCTCAGGTTGTCGGAGATGAACCGCACCGAACCATCGGCCAGCAGCGTGTGAACTCCACCCACATGGAACGACGTGAGCGGCCCATTGTTAAAGCCAGCGCCAGTGAACGCGGGAGCCGTTTTCGGGTTGGGCGAATACCGGATCGTCACAATACCACCGCCGCCGTAGCCATCGCCGCCGCTGGTACCGACAGGACGCATACCGCCCCAGCCGCCACTCAGATTCTTGCGACGATCGACGTTCGCGATGAGTCCCGAATCTTCTCCGATCATCATCGTGTTCGATGTCCCATCCGTGCAATCCTTCATGTTCTGCGCGATGCCGATGGGCAGCATCCCGTTTTGGCCCATCGTTCCATAACTGGTGTTCACCACCGCGGACTTGTTGATCGCGGCGACGCCCGCGTCAGAGTACGAGCCGCCGATCCCAACATAGTCCATCGTCATCCCAATCTCTGTGCCACCGCTGGTGCTTTGGCCAGGCGAGACTCCATCCGCGGTCCCCTTGTAAAAGGGATCCGTTGTACTGGAAGGACACTTCAAAGGCGAAACGAGCGCATTCGACAGCGCGGCATTGGCCGTGCCGTATCCGCCAGTCCCCGTCCAGGCGTTGAATGTATTGAACCCGCGGCCGTTTTCCGGAGTTTGCGTCGTCCGGTTGTAGAGCGGTGCCTGATCGAGGTACGGCAGGATCGACCATCGCCAGTTGGCGTTCCACAGCGGAACCTGGGCACCAATAGGGAACCGGTTGAAGGCATCGTGATAGTTGTGCAGCGCCAGGCCCAACTGCTTCAGATGGTTCTTGCACTGCGAGCGGCGGGCCGCTTCACGGGCCTGCTGCACCGCGGGCAACAGCAGGGCAATCAGGATCGCGATGATCGCAATCACCACCAGCAGCTCAATGAGCGTAAAACCTCGTCGACGTGTCTTCATCACAAATTCCCCTGGATAACAACAAACACGACACCGCCCTAGACGGCAGAATCGAAACCGCTGAATCGAACTTCGCTCCGGTAAACAATCGATCTCAAGCGCATTTTCGAGGGCCTGAGTTGTTGCGGAACCACCCGGCTGGGCCAAAGAGTCGGCTAAGCGAAAGAGGCACTCGCTACAGAGTCACTCGCTACTACGGATCTTCGTGGACAGCCTGCCCAACTTAGGCCAACTGCTCAATTCGCAGATGGTCGGCCGGACAAAACAGCTTGGACGTGAGCGGAGCGGAGTCTTGAGCGTGAGCAAAGAGTTGAAATGCGATTCGGCCTTGTTCCCCGGCCCTAAACGGTAGCCGGTCAGCGAAGACCTTCCCCGCGTAATTCAGCAGTCAATGATCGGCCTGCGGAGGCCGGACCCGCTGAGAAACGCGACAACCAATCGTCTACCCGGAGCATGAGCGCTCAGAAATCCCCGAGAAGACTTTATCGAAAGTTAATCAACGTGGCTTCCCTTTTCCAGAGAAGAACGAAATCACCGCATCCTTTTTACAGAATTCCGTGTTTCCCCGTTCCAAATCGGCCAAACAAACATAGCACACAGCTCTGCGGAGTTTCGGGCGGCCCCCGGACAATCCGTCTTCCGTTCCACCGCTCGGCAGACAAGGCCCGGAACAAAAAACAGACCCAACTCGCCGGTCATCCACCACTGGACGGCGTCCTACTTCTTGCCAAGAGCCCGCTGCTTCGCGAAAAACCGCTGCAGAATCGCTTTCGACTCGTCGCGCATCACGCCCCCCAGCACCTGGCACTGGTGATTGAGCCGCGTGTCCGACGTGATCTGATACAGCGTGTGACAGGCTCCGCCTTTCGGGTCCGTTGTCCCATAGATCACAACCGGAATCCGCGCCTGGACAATCGCCCCGGCACACATGGGGCATGGTTCGAGCGTCACATACAGCAGGCAATCGATCAGCCGCCACGAACCCAGCGACTCGGCCGCCTGCGTGATGGCGATCATCTCGGCATGCGCCGTCGGGTCCTGCAGGGTTTCCCGCTGGTTGTGCGCCGCCGCGATGATCCGCCCCTGATGCACGATCACCGCACCGACCGGAACCTCGTCCTCATCGAACGCGGCCTCTGCCTCGGCCAGCGCCTGCCGCATGTAAACGTCGTGCGGAAACAGCGGGTGGAGATACGAATCGTCCCCGCTCCCCGCGCCGGGTGATGCTTCCTGGGGACGAAGTCTCCCCTCGTCCCCCAACTCCTGATCAGCGTCGCTCACTTGGTTTCCACCAGCCAGATGTTGCGGTACCGGACCGGGTTGCCGTGGTCCTGCAGGTGAAGCGGGCCGGGTGCGGCCGACTCGGCGACCGGGGCGGCCGTCGTCGCCTTGGGCAGTTCGACATCCTGATGAATCGTCACCCCGTTGTGCCGCACGGTGAGCGTCGCATTCTTCGTCTTTTTCCCCGCCTCGTCGTACTCGGCCGCCTTGTACTCGATGTCGTACGTCTGCCAGGCCAGAGGCGGGAAGCACATGTTGAGGTCGGGCCGTTTGACCGAGTACAGCCCCCCGCACTCGTTGTCCTCCCCTTCCAGACCAAACGAATCGAGCATCTGCACTTCGTACCGCCCCTGCAGGTAGCAGCCGCTGTTCCCACGCGCCTGTCCGCGATCTTCGGGCTGATACGGCAGCCGAAACTCGAGGTGCAACCGGCAGCTTCCAAACGTCTGCAGACTGGTGACCCCCTGCATCAACAGACCATCGGCCGTCAGCTTCGCTCCCGGGAACGCCGCGCCCGAAGTCCCGTCGAAGAGGACCACCGCACCCGTATCGGGCTTCTGCCCCAGAGTCGGGCTGCGACGAATCACCTTGCCCAGTTGGGCAACCACGGCCCCCTTGGGGTCCTGAATCTCCAGCGCACCATTCTTCCAGATCGCATGGGCTTCATCCCCCTTGAAGCGGACCTCCCAGTTCTCCATGGTTCCACTGCCGCGCTTCTTCTCCGAGCCATCCCACCCGTCCCCAGGCAGTCCCCCGCGATAGGCGACCACGGCAAACTTCCCCTGTCCTTCGGCAATGATCTGCACCCCGTACTTCACGGGACCATCCGCCGTGGGAATGTCTCCTGCATACTCCCCCTGCACCGCGAAATCGTGGTCCTTCGCCGCTTCCTCCGGGGTAGCCGCCACAACCTTCGGGCGGTCGAGATACCCGCGCAAGCTCAACCAGCCCAAGAGCCGGTCGGGCCAACTCGACAGTTGCTTGTCGCTCTGAGCCAGACCCACGCCATGCCGACCGCGCTCGTAGATGTGCAGTTCCGCCGGCACCTTCGCCTTCCGAAGCGCCGAGTAAAACAGAATCGCGTTCTCCGGCAGAACCGCCGCATCTTCCGTCGTATGAAACAGGAACGTGGGCGGTGTCTCGGGCGTGACCTGCTTCTCGTTGCTCATCAGATCAACCAGGTCCTGCGGCGGATTCTCGCCCAGCAGGTTTCTCCGCGAGCCACCATGCGTGATGGCCGCATCCATTGTGATCACCGGGTAACACAGGATCGCAAAATCCGGACGACAGCTCGCCTGGTCGATCGGGTCGACCGCCTCCTTCGCCCCGGCGTCGAAATGGGTGGCCGCCGTCGAAGCGAGATGCCCACCCGCGCTAAACCCCATCACGCCCAGTCGGTTCGGGTCGATCGCGAAGTCGTCCGCGCGAGACCGCACCAGTCGAATCGCCCGCTGCACATCGAGCATCGGGGTCGGGTGCTTGTACTTGGGGGCCAGCCGGTACTTCAGCATGAACGTGGCGACACCCTGCCGGGTGAAGAACTCCGCGATCTGCTTGCCTTCATGATCGATTGCGAGGCCGCCATAGCCGCCCCCAGGACAGACGACCACTCCCGTCCGCGTGTTCTTCCCCGCCTCGGGCAGCCAGATCGTGAGCGAAGGCTTGTCCGTCTCTTCGGTCCCCACCGCGCCAGGAGCCCCCTCGGGCCAAAGCGGCAGCACAGTCGGTTCCGCGGCGTTCAAGGTCAGCCCCATCAGTAACCAGCCCGACACCAGGCCCAAGGCAAGCAATCGCAACATCGGAGTCGACCCCTCAAGAACAAAGAGCGCGGAGAGTTCCGGCGAGAGTGTAACCGATCCCCCCAACCGTCCGAAGCGACCCACCCTGGTCGTCACCCCCAGCCCAAAAGAGCCGGAAGCGTAAGCGCCCGGAGGGCACGCTCAACCCGCCGCCGCCCGCTCGCGCTGCCGGATCGCGCGGAGCGCGGCCGACTCGAACACCGCAATGATCGCCAGCAAACAGACCACCATCGCGACAATCAGCCCCGCGCCGACCCAGCCCTCCACCTGATACAGCAGCAGGCCACCCAATCCCGTGGTCACGGTGATGAGATGAATCGTCAGCACCGCGTACTTCTTGCTCAGTCCCAGTTCGACCAGCCGATGGGAGAAATGATTCTTGTCGGCATGAAACGGACTGAGTCCCTTCCGCAATCGGATCAGGATCACCGAGGTAAAGTCGTACAGCGGAACCGCCAGAATACAGAGCGGCGCCAGCAGAACATGCGGATGGTTCTGTTCGTAGTCGTAGAACGTCCCCTGCACGGTCTGGGTCGCCAGAGCAAACCCGATAAAGCAGCTTCCCGCATCGCCCATGAAAATCTTGGCGGGCGGCCAGTTATGAACCAGAAATCCGGCCAGCGAGGCCGCCAGCACCGCGAGAAAGCCCGCCACAAACCAGCGCGGCTCGCTCGTCCCGGTCAGCATGACGATCACAAAGTGGACCGACGCGATCAGCGCGATTCCGCTCGACAGCGCATCCATGTTGTCCAAAAAGTTAAACGCATTGGTCAGCACGACAATCCAGAACACCGTCACCAGGGGTCCAACCCACCAGACCGTGCTGAACAGCGTGAGATGCGTCCCCGAGGCAACCACTCCCCCAGCCACCAGAAACTGGACCAGCAGCTTCGGCTTCCAGCTCAAATTGCGGAGATCGTCGATCACCCCCAGCGCGACCAGGAGCGTCCCGCCCAGCAGCACCGCCGCCAGTTCCCCGGTTCGCGACGAGATGCCCTGAATCGCCGGCAGCCAGTTCGCAGGCAGCCACCCCTCCACCAGCCCCGGCCAGGCGACAATCACCCGCGCTGCGACCAGAATCGCTGCCAGCGGAAGAAAGACGCCCAGCCAGACGGCCACGCCCCCTCCCAAAGGGATCGGCGTCGCATGCACCTTCCGCGCATTGGGACGATCGACAAACCCCCAGGCCGGGGCCAGGCGCCGCATCATCGCAGTGGAGACGAGCGAAATCAGAAACGCCACGCCCGCCGCCACCCCCGCGCCACCCAGCCAGACAGAATCCGACATGCTCACTCCCGAAGCGGTCACCCCGCCGACGCCCGAAAACTCCATTGGCCCCGCCCAGCCGCGGAGATTCAAGCCCCGCATCCTACCCGTTGCCCGCACCAGAAAGCAGAGACCACGCCCACCCCGAGAGCCGGAAGCCTCAGCGCCCGGAGGCCCCGCGCACCTCCGACCATCAATCCCCGTCCGTCAAAGAAACAGGTCAGGCTCGCCTGACACCATCACTTTTGACTTTTGCCTTTTGCCTTGCACCGCCCTGCCACATCCTCAAACCAGCCGATACCCCGTGCCCGCTCCTACCTCAGCGGCCGCATCCCCCGCG
>JAIXZD010000221.1 GCA_027489895.1 Planctomycetaceae bacterium | reverse complement strand
CTCGTTCCCGGCCCTCACCAAACTGCTCACCGCCGGGACGATGCTGCTGGAGCATGCCGGGCCGATCCTGCTGCTGGTCCCCCGACTCGACTGGCGCGTGCGCCTCGTCCTCGTCCTCTCCTTCATGAGCCTGCATGTCGGCATCGCGCTATGCTGCGCGATCGGCCTGTTCCCGCTCACCTGCATCGTCTGCTGGGTCGCACTCGTCCCCACCCAGGCCCTGCACGCCCTCGCCCGCCTGGCCGCGCGACGCCCCAGCCCCGTAGCTCCAAACGCCGTAGCGGAAGCTGTGAAGCTTCCCCAGCCCCCGACCCACCAATCCCCCCCCCACCCCCTCCTCTCCCTCTCGAAACCGTCCGGCGTGCTGCTCGGTTCGCTGATCGCCTACATGCTGCTCATTAACATCGCCCGTCTCGATGGCGGTGGCGTCTACACGAACGTCGCCAATGGCCCGCTCAAGCTGCTGGGCGAGGCCGCGCAGATCAACCAGTACTGGTGCATGTTCGCTGCCCGCCCCGCTCCGTTCGGTGGCTGGTACGACATGCGGGCCACGCTGGCCGACGGTCGCGAGGTCAACCTCTGGACGCTCGACCAGCCCGTCCAAGCGACCCGGCCCGCGGTCGTCAGCGAGACCTACCCCTCACTCCGCTGGCGAAAGACCTGCATGATCCTGTTCGAGCGCCACGCCCCGACCCATCGCGCCTGCTTCGGCGACTACCTCGTCCGCCGGTACCAGCGGCTGCATCCCGACAGCCCCGCGATCGTCGACGCACGGATCATCCTGCACGCCGCCCTCTCCCCCGACCCCGACCAACCTGCGAAATCGCCCAACGAGACAATCGTCCCGATCACGCTCTGGCAACTCGGCCACGACCTGGGCGACCCCCGCGAACACCTCGCCACGCTGCTGGATGCGGGCTGATCAGCGGACCCATCGGTGTAGGGTGGGCACTGCCCACCAGCGCTCACCGACGCAATCCACCGAATGATGTTTGGATTGCTGGTTAATCTGAACCGGGGGCTACCCTGGTCGGATATCGGGGGAGCAGGAAGAAATGTCGCGGGGTCGTTGGACGCGGGTGAGCCGTGGTGGGCAGTGCCCACCCTACGACGACGGCAATGCTTTTCGATCTGAAGAGCCGTGGGTGACGACTGGATTAGCGAAACGAGAACGCACCCCGTTGGTCGCTCGCTTCCTGAAAGCCAGACCCCAGCCAGGTGCATTCTTGCCTTCCGACTGACTATGCTCCGGACGCGGTGCAAGCATGTTTTCCGAGATTCCGACTCCGAACACCCCGACGTTTCCCCAGATGTCGTCGCTTTCAAGTGACCCGCGTGATTGCTTCTGAACCTGACGACTGGCTCCCTCGACTTCGCGGTGCTCCCGAGCTCCGCGAAGCCGCGCTCGACCAGTTGCGCGAGTTCCTGGTGCGGGGCCTCTCGCGGGCACTGCCCCACCGGTATGACGGGTGCGTCGGGGTGGAAGACATCACCCAGATCGCGCTGCTCAAGATTCTGAATTCCCTCGAATCCTTTCGGGGCCAGAGTCGCTTCACCACCTGGGCGCTGGCGATTGCCATCCGCGTGGCGATGAGCGAGATGCGTCGCAAGTACTACCGCGACGTCCCGCTGGAAACCGTCACCTCCGCGGGGACGTTTCGACTGGAACTGGCCGACCCCACGGCTGAGGAACCGGAAGCGATTGAATCGCGGGCCACGCTCGCCGCCCTGCTGGGGCGGCTCATCGCCGAGACGCTGAGCGAGAAGCAGCAGATCGCGATCCGTGGGTCGCTCGATGAATTGCCGGTCGAAGTGATTGCCGAACGGCTTCAGAGTAATCGGAACGCCGTGTACAAATTGTTGCACGATGCCCGGATGAAATTGCGGGAAGGACTGGAAGCGCACGGCGTGACGGTCGATGATGTGATGACGGCCGTTTAATCGGGACCTGTGATATGCCTCTCTCCCCCGCACAACTTCGCGAACTGCTCCAGGGCGTCGCCACGTCCTCGCCCGACAGCCTCGACTGCGATGGCTGCTGCGACCTGTTCGCCGAGTTCGCCGAGGCCGAACTGCAGGGCCAGGCGCTGACCGGTGCGTACGCGGCCGTGCGCAATCACCTGCGTCAATGCACCTGCTGCGCGTATGAGTACGAGACCCTGCTCGAAGCGCTCCGCGCCACCGAAGACCCAGACAACGCCTGAAGATCAGGCGAGCCGACCCTGTGAGGGGTCGGTGGCAACGTGCGATCAGCTTTGAATCGCGCGTTCTCCAAGGGGAGCTGACTGCGCACCGTACGTCGTCCCGCAGACATCGGTTTTCACCGACCCCTGACAGGGTCGGCTCGCCACGTGCGCGTTGCAGCGGTCTCGCCCGGTAAACAGCCCCCGCAAAAAATCTTCGGTTCGGCAGGTAAGACCTGTCTGCGAGAGGGCGTCTACCACGTGGAGACGCGATCGCGAACTCCCGGTCGACTCCGACCGAAACCAAAACACCGTTTGAGCAAGGGGTCATCATGAAGGTTTGGAATTCGCAGTCGCTGGTCGGTCTGGTTGCTCTGGTCGCCGTGGCAACGGTCGTGGGATGCTCGAACACAGCCCCGACGCCGCCCGCCGCGGGAACGAGTAACCCCGCCCAAGGAATGATGCCGGAAAGCATGGCCAAAGATCCCGCAATGATGCAGGATGGCATGGCCAAGGACGGGATGGCCAAAGATGCCATGGCGAAGGACGGGATGATGAAGGATGATCCGGCCAAGGATGGAATGGCCAAAGACGCCATGATGAAAGAGGGCGGCAAGATGAAGGACGAAGAGATGACGAAGGACGCCCCCAAGTAGTGTTCCGATGAATACGATTCTGTTGCCCCCGGACTGCAGCGCGGCGTTCGGGCGACTTTGACGTGTGTGCCACTGGCTGTGCCCATCCGCGATGCGCTCGCCGCGTCGGGATTGCCACAGCCGGTGGCATGGTCTGTCTTCTGATGTCGGTCGACGCGCCCGGGCGTGTCGGCCCATCGTGACGCGACAGATGCTGTCGCAGTTTTGCAGGTGAGCCGATGTCCAACCTCCCCACGATCTCCGACCGTGAGGTCACGCCGCCCGAGCTGTACTTCAACCGCCGGGCGTTCATGCAGGCCGCCACGGTCGCGGGCACCGCGCTCGCCACCGCGTCCGTCTACCGCTGGTTCAACCCGGCCACCAAGATCGTGGCACCCACTCGCGAGTTGGCCAGCCTGCAAACCCCGACCAAAACGACCGACGAACTCCTCGAGAAGGGGTTCCGCGTCGACGACGCGCTCACCCCCGAGCAGAGCGTGCTCAACTACAACAACTTCTACGAATTCACGACGAGCAAAGAGGGCGTCGCCGAGGCTGCGGCCGACTTCAAAACCGATGGCTGGAAGTTCACCGTCGATGGGCTGGTCGACAAACCGAGAGACTTCACGATCGCCGACCTTCACGCGATCAGTGCGCCCGAAGAACGCATCTACCGCATGCGGTGCGTCGAAGCCTGGTCGATGGTCGTCCCGTGGGCCGGGGTCCCGCTCGCCCGCCTGCTCGAAGCGGTCGTGCCGAAATCCACGGCGAAATACGTCGCCTTCGAGACCCTGCTCGACCCGATCCGCATGCCCGGCCAGAACTACGACGTGCTGGAATGGCCCTACATCGAAGGTCTGCGGCTCGACGAAGCGATGCATCCGCTCACGCTGCTGGCGACGGGACTCTATGGCAAGGAGATGCCGCCCCAGGATGGTGCCCCCGTCCGCCTGATCGTCCCCTGGAAATATGGCTTCAAGGGGATCAAGTCGATCGTGCGAATCACCCTCACCGACACGCAGCCCCCTACCAGTTGGAACCGCTACTCGACCCGGGAGTATGGCTTCTACGCGAACGTCAATCCCGAGGTCGATCACCCCCGCTGGAGCCAGGCGACCGAACAGCGACTGGGCGAGACCGGCCGCCGCAAGACGCTGCTCTTCAACGGGTACACCGACCAGGTCGCCGACCTCTACACGGGGATGGACCTCCACACCAACTTCTGATGCCGGTCGGCCTGTTCGAGCGGATTCCCTCTAAAACTCGCTCGGCGGTAAAACCCACCGACCCCTGACAGGGTCGGCTCGCCTGGCTGGTGACTCTCCCACGTTTTCCTTTGGACCTGCACCGACTGCTCATACCGTCGGCTTAACTGGCACCATGCACACCATCGCTTTCTATCGCACGCTGGTCCTCCTCAATGGCCTCGTCCCGGCACTCGTCCTCGGGTGGGACGCCTGGCAGGGCCAACTCGGCGCGAACCCGGTCAACAACGCGCTCCACATCACGGGCATTCTCTCCCTGGTGTTTCTGTTCCTCTCACTGACGATCACGCCGCTCCGCTGGCTGACGCAGTGGGGTGGCTGGGTCGCCTTCCGCCGCATGCTCGGCCTCTATGGCTTCTTCTACGCGCTGGCCCACGTGGCGATCTACGTCTCACTCGACCGGGCCATGGACCTCTCCAGTACCCTGAACGAGATCTGGACCCGCCGCTTCCTGCAGATCGGCACGCTGGCGATCCTCCTGATGGTGCCGCTGGCTGTCACGTCGACCGATTTCATGGTCACCGCCCTCGGACCGCGCCGCTGGAAGCAGCTCCATCGCCTCTCCTATCTCGTCGTGGCACTGGGCGTCGTTCACTACTTCCTGCTCGTCAAATCGGATGTTCGGCAGCCGGTCGCGTTCGGAATCGTCCTCGCAGCCCTGCTGGGGACCCGGCTGGGAAAGACCTGGCTAACGCCCGCACCCCGTACCTCACTCAATACGGGCCGCCTCTCCAAAGCCGCCACGAAGAAGCCGTGGTCGGGAGAACTCGAGGTCGTCGCCCTGGTGCGGGAAACACCCGATGTCAAAACGTTCCGCCTGATGACGCCCGATCGCAGCCCGCTCCCCTTCACTTACCTCCCCGGCCAATACCTCAATCTCCAGTTGGAGATCGAGGGGCAGACGGTCCGCCGCTCGTACACCATCGCCTCGTCGCCCACCCGCACGGAGGCCTGCGAGCTGACGATCAAGCGCGAACCCGAAGGCCTCGTCTCGCGCTATCTCCACGACCATGTTTCCGTGGGCAGTCGGCTGCGCGTCACTGCCCCCGCCGGCCGGTTCACCTTTACGGGGGACGAAGCCCCCGCGGTGCTGCTGATCGCCGGGGGCGTGGGCATCACGCCGCTCATGTCGATGGTCCGCGCGCTGACCGACCGCGCCTGGACGGGGGACATCTATTTTCTGGTGATCGCCAAGTCGCGCTCCGATCTCATTTTTCACGACGAGATCGAATCGCTCCGACAGCGATTCCCCAACCTGCATGTGGGCACCAGCCTCACCCGGGCCGAGACCGACGCCGAGTGGATGGGCCTGCGCGGCCGGGCCACCGTCCACCTGCTGGAGACATTCGCCCCCAACATTCGCACGCTGCCCGTCTATCTGTGTGGCCCCAACCCGATGATGGACGCCACCCGCGAACTGCTGCTCGAAATGGGCCTCACCGCGAAACAGATTCAGACCGAAGCGTTCGTCTCGCCCGGCGTCGCCGGTCATCCGGAGATGGAGACCACGGCCGACGCGCTTCCGGAGATCGCACCCCCCGCAACCTCCAGCTCCCCTTCGAAACCGGCCTCGCGCTCGACAGGCCTCGCGACGGTGACGTTTGCCCGCTCGCAGGCGGAGGCCACTATCGCCCCCGACGCCACCGTGCTCGATACGGCCGAGGCAGCGGGCGTCGATCTCCCGTGGGAATGCCGGTCTGGCATCTGCGGCACCTGCAAAGTCCGCC
The DNA here is from genome assembly GCA_027489895.1 of Planctomycetaceae bacterium. Classification (GTDB taxonomy): domain Bacteria; phylum Planctomycetota; class Planctomycetia; order Planctomycetales; family Planctomycetaceae; genus JAIXZD01. The sequence continues at coordinate 22,146 of JAIXZD010000221.1, read as the reverse complement.
TGCTCAAAGGTTCCGTCCGGATGGACGCCGAAGACGCCCTCTCCCCCGCCGAGAAAAAGCAGGGCCTCATCCTCGCCTGCCAGGCCCACGCCCAGGGCGACATCACGATCGACGCGTAGTCGACCGTCTATCGATGAATGTCATGCAAAAGAACAGGTCGGGCCTGCCCGACACCATCACTTTTGACTTTTTCCTTTTGACTTTTGACTTGCTCCGTGCCAACGCACGCTGCCACCAAACGACGAACGGAGCACGCCCACCCTACGACAACTGAACAACGTCGAGCGTGCCCCGGCTGGCGCGTTCTGCCTCGGCCGCCTGATGGGCCATCTCGTCGGCGTGGTAGCTCGACCGCACGAACGGGCCGCTCGCCACCATGCTGAACCCCATGCCCCGCGCGATCTCGCCCAGTTCATCGAACTCTTCGGGCGGCACGAAGCGCTCCACCGTCAGATGCTCGCCCGAGGGCTGCAGGTACTGACCCAGCGTCAGCATGTCGCAATTGACCGACCGCAAATCGCCCAGCACCTCGAGCAGTTCCTCGGTCGTTTCGCCCAGTCCCAGCATCAGACCCGACTTCGTCCGCATGTCCGGAGCCTCGGCCTTCACCTGGGCCAGGAGGTCGAGCGTCCGCTGGTAGTCGGCGTTACGGCGCACCTTGTGGTACAGCCGGGGCACGGTTTCCGTGTTGTGATTGAACACTTCGGGGCGCGACGCGATCACGCGCGAAATGGCCGCCCGGTCGCCCAGAAAGTCCGGCGTGAGCACTTCCACCGTCGCCCCGGTCTGTTCCCGGACCGCGACCACGCACCGCGCAAAGTGATCGGCCCCGCCATCGGCCAGGTCGTCCCGCGTCACCGACGTAATCACCACGTATTTCAGGCCCAGCCGCTTCGCCGCCTCGGCCACGCGGTCGGGTTCGTCCAGTTCGAGCCGGGTCGTCTTCCCTTTGGGGACCGAGCAGAAGCCGCAGGGACGCGTGCAGACGTTCCCCATGATCATGAACGTGGCCGTCTTCTTCGACCAGCACTCGTTCCGGTTCGGGCACCGGGCGCTCTCGCACACCGTTTCGAGCTTCAGCTCTTCAATCAGCCCGGCCGTGAACACCATCTCGGCATTCGGCAAAGGCCGCTTCAGCCAGGGCGGCAACCGCCGCTTCGCCGGCACCACCGGCTCGACGACCTGTAGCGGAAGCCGTGAAGCTTCCCTGTCTTGTAGCGGAAGCCGTGAAGCTTCCCCGGCACCACCAACACCATCGTCCCCCACCACCGGCAAAGAGATCGCAGTCAACGGGAGAACGTTCGGCAAACTTTCAAGCATGATCCACCACCTGGGTCTTCCGGCGCAAACGAGGATGACCGGTGTAAACATGATAATCATTCGTGCCCAGACTGCGCGCCAGATGTCGCACAATCGCCTCGCGAATCGCCGACATCGCCACCACCCGCTGCCGCTGGGCGGCGATCGACGTCAACCGCCCCACCGCGCCATGCGGAATCGCCTCGGGGGAAATCGCCTCCAGCGCCCCGTCGACCTCTGATGCGGGTGCGACCGACGCAAAGTCGTCCTCCAAGGCAATTCCCACCCCCCGCGGGCCACAGATGAATCGCTGCAAGTCCATTCGCGGACAGACGTTGAGAGTGAATCCAAACCGCGAGACGCCATTCCGGACCGAGATTCCGGTCTGCGCGACCAGTCCCCCGCGCGTCCAGACGCCCGCGACCTCCGGACGGACCCACCCGGCGATCTGCTGTTCGGCCAGGAGGGAGACGACCGCGGTTTCCAGCCGGGTGCGCAGGTCGTCACCCGTCCAACCCAACCGATCGAGGGGCAGACAGACGTTCACCGCCAGTTGACCCGGCCCATGCAGCACCGCCCCGCCGCCCCGAGCCAGCCAGCGCGGCTTCAGTCCCCACGCCCGCAGCTCCTCCTCCGACGCCACCAGCTCGCCCGCGCTCGCCTCGCGGCCCATGGTCAGCTCCAGCGGATGCTCGCACAGCAGCACAATCCCCCGCGCCGAGTCGCCCCCAAAACCCCCCGCCTCGACCTCGCGCGCTGCCTCATCCTGCAAGACCAGCAGACTCTCGAACTCCACCAGCCCCAGGAGGAACAGGTCCAGGCGCAGCGCGACCCTCTCGACAGAGGTCGGCTGATCAGTCGTCTCGTCCTTCGGCATCACTCCCCCCCGGATCGCAATTCCACCCGCGGCAATTCCACCCACTCGGTCCCGTCCGAGCGAACGTCCACCATACCGAAAAATGACAAACCACACGTCTTCTTCGAGTTGAGCAGGCCTGGCTTTGGCGTGGTGGCCAACCCTGAAACACGCACTCGTTTCATTGCACGCTACTAGAGTTTCTATTACTATTTTAAGAGAACTTGTGTTTGATCCACATAACCGGCCGGGGGACATGCCATGCAATTACAGTCGGTGCTTGCATTCAAACAAGACCTGGCCCAGTCAGCCGATCTATCCGCACTTGTGGCTCCGACCTCCATGCTCGAGTCGGTGGGGCCCGCTGTGGCCGCGCCCCAATTCGCCGTTGCGATGGGAAACTGGCGGGCGGCACGGCCTCAAGCGGCGCTGCGTTTGGCCCGTAAGCCCGACTTGACCGGGTTCGCCATCGGAGTCTCACCGCAGACCGAGAACGATTACAAACTGGCGATTCGGCTGTATGGGAAACAGCGGGCCTCCAGCCTGCCCGCGAAGGTCCGCGACCTGGCCCGTGTGGCCGAGCGGTATCCCGGCGATGTCGAACTGGTCACCGGTGTTCGCTATCAACCCCGCGGCCTCACGATTCGAGCCGGGGGTTCCGTTGGACACCCCCAAATTACAGCGGGAACGCTCGGGGCATTCGTCCAGGACGCGAAGCACTACTACGCACTCTCGAACAATCATGTGCTGGCGAACTCGGATAACGCAGTGAAAGGGGACGAAGCGCAACAGCCCGGTCCGCTGGACCAGCAGAATGGCCAGCACGACGTCATCGGCTTTCTGGAACGCTGGGTTCCCCTGAGCAAGGCGACCGTCGATGCCGCTATCGCCCGGTTGAACGGCGACGTCGTCGACTTCTTCGAGCAGCACCGCTATGTCGGGATCGGCACACTCGACCCCCGCCCCATCTCCGATCGGTTCAGCGTCCGGCGAGTGATCAAGCGAGGGCGAACGACCGGCGTCACGCGCGGGACGGTCAGCGCGTTTGATCTCGATGGCGTCGTGCTCGACTACGAGGCCCCGAATGGACTGGTCACGTTCAACAACCAACTGGAATTCGTCGGCAGTCCGAAAACGAAGCCGTTCAGCCTGGGCGGCGATAGCGGTTCTCTAATTATTGATCGCGACACGCTGAGACCGTATGCGTTACTCTACGGAGGAGGTCCAGACGCTCAAGGGATTGATCGCACGCTGGGTCATTTCATTCCCGAGGTTCTCGCCGCGCTGAAAATCGAGTTCGTGCCATGAAGCCCGTGCAACTTGCTATCGCCCAGTCGGCCAAGCAGCATCTGGCCGAGTCACTTGCCGGAAAAACGTGGGTGCGCGGCATTGGCATCTCGCCCCTGAAGGCCGGGTATGGCCTGCGCCTCAACGTCGACCCGGCCAGCGCGCCCGACGAACTGCCCGCTTCCTTTGAAGGCGTGCCCGTCGAGATCGTACGCATCGCTGGTTACTCGCCGCGCTAGCCGAACCACGCTGAAACTCACACCGTCACCCACCAGGCGAGCCGACCCTGCCAGGGGTCGGTCGTAGACCGTTGAGTGCAGCAACCGTTCCGCACGTCCCCACCGACCCCTAACAGGGTCGGCTCGCCTTTCGCGTTCTTTTGAACGGCCTCTCCCCTTGCGGTCCGCTCGCGCGGATTCCATTCTGAAGGGGTTACCGGGTGACTCTGGCTGCGTGTCCAGGTCGCCCTTCCCTTCCTTCATCACTCCGGCTTCCGCCATGCCTCGTGTTGGATTGTTCATTCCCTGTTACGTCGACCAGTTCTATCCCCGCGTCGGGATGGCCACCGTCGAGCTGCTCGAACGGTTTGGCTGCGAGGTCGACTACCCCGCCGCCCAGACCTGCTGCGGCCAACCCATGGCCAACACCGGCTGCACCGAACAGGCCCAGCCCCTCGCCCTCCGCTTCGCCGAAATCTTCGCCGACTACGAGTACATCGTCTGCCCCTCTGGCAGTTGCACGGCCATGGTCCGTCAGCATTACGCCCACTACTTCGACGATCAGGCCGCCTACCAGAAACTGGCCGCCAAAGTCTTCGAGCTGACCGAATTCCTCGTCGATGTCCTTAAGGTCGAGCGGATCGAAGGGTCGTTTCCGTTCAAGGTCGGCCTGCATCAAAGCTGCCATGGCCTGCGCGAACTGCGCCTCGCCAGTTGCAGCGAACGGGTCGACCCCGCCTTCGGCAAGGCCCGGCAGTTGCTCGACGGGCTGACCGGCATCGAGTTCGCCGAGCTGAAGCGCCCCGACGAATGCTGCGGGTTTGGTGGGACGTTCGCCGTCGATGAAGAGGCCGTCTCCTGTATGATGGGCCTGGACCGACTGCACGACCACACCCAGGCCGGGACCTGTGTCCTCACGGCAGGCGATATGTCCTGCCTGATGCATCTGCAGGGGCTGATCACCCGGAAAAAACTGCCGATTCAGGTGATGCACGTCGCCGAAATCCTCGCCGGTGACCAGCCCGCCCCCGCTCGCGGTTAATGTTCCGGTTGGTCGTAGGGTGGGCACTGCCCACCTTTGCTCACCAACAGGGACGACCAAACGATTTTTCGGATCGCTCACCAGCACCGTCCACCAAGAACCTCGAATAACACGGCCAGACCACAGGCAACGCCGGTTGAAGCCGGAAGAAACGTCGTCTGGTGTTTGTGGATTGGTGAGCATTGGTGGGCAGTGCCCACCCTACGCCAGTTGGATAGAATGCCTGTCCCGGTTGACGTGCCTTGCGGTATCCCATTCCAAAAATTTCTCACGAGACCATCGTGACGACGACCCTGCCGATTCTGTCGCATCCCCAGGCGGCCAGTGCCTTTGCCCAGGACGACGCCCGCGCTCACTGGCATGACGAGGCGCTCTGGTTCATCCGCGTCAAACGCGATCGCCAGGCCCGTTCCCTCCCCGAATGGGAGACGCTTCGCGACCGCGCCAGCGCCATCAAAACCCATACGATCGCCAACCTCGCCGATTACCTCGAACAGTTCGAGCGCGAGGCGACCCGCCACGGCGCCGTCGTCCACTGGGCGGCCAATGCGGCCGAGCACAACGAGATCGTCCTCTCGATTCTTCGCAAACACAGCGTCAAAACGGTCGCCAAGAGTAAGTCGATGCTCACCGAGGAATGCCACCTCAACCCGTTCCTCGAACGCAACGGGGTGGACGTCGTTGATACCGACCTCGGCGAGTGGATCGTCCAGCTTCGCGAGGAAACGCCCAGCCATATCGTTCTCCCCGCGATTCACATCAAAAAGGAAGAAGTCGGCGAACTGTTCCACGACAAGCTCGGCACCGAAAAAGGTGCGACCGATCCCAAGTACCTGGCCGAAGCGGCCCGCAAACGACTCCGTCAAATCTTCCTCGCCTGTCAGGCGGGCATCACGGGCGTCAACTTCGCCATCGCGGAAACTGGCGGCATTGTCATCTGCACCAACGAAGGCAACGCGGACCTGGGCGTCTCGCTGCCGCCGGTCCATATCGCGAGTGTCGGGATCGAAAAGCTGATTCCCCGGGCAGCCGACCTGGGCGTCTTTCTGCGATTGCTCGCCCGCTCGGCCACGGGTCAGCCGATCACCAGTTACAGCTCGCATTTTCATGGCCCGACCCGCCCCGGCCACGAGCTGCATATCATTCTCGTCGATAACGGCCGCAGCGACATTCTGGGCCGCGAGGACTTCCGCCGGTCACTGCACTGCATTCGCTGCGGGGCCTGCATGAACACCTGCCCGGTCTATCGCCGCTCGGGCGGACACAGCTACAGCGCCACCGTGCCCGGCCCCATCGGCTCGATCCTCAACCCCGCCCGCGACCCCAAGGGCTACTCGTCGCTCCCGTATGCCTGCAGCCTGTGCGGTTCCTGCAGCGATGTCTGCCCGGTGAAGATCAACATCCACGAGCAACTGCTCACCTGGCGGCACGAACTCGTCGCCCACGGACACATCAAGTTCCTCAAGAAGCTGTCGATGAAGGCGGTCTCGTTCGTCTTCCGCAGACCCGCCCTGTACGGCTTTGCCGGGAAGATGGCCCGGTTCGCCCTGCGGATCACGCCCCGCTTCCTCGTCTATGGCCCGTGGAATCCCTGGGGGAAACAGCGCGACCTGCCCGTCGCCCCCAAACGCAGTTTTCGCGACGAGTTCCAACAGCGGTCGCACTCGAAGTCTCCCGCGAAACGGAGTGCGCCATGACCACCTCGACCAGCCCGGCCCGAGCACGCATCCTCGCCGCGATCCGCCAGCACGCTGTCCCCCAGGCCGAACTGCCCAACCTCGCAGGCGACTGGATCACCTTCCCCGACCCCGTCGCGAAGTTCAGCGAGGTGCTCACGTTCGTCGGCGGCAAACCGCTCGTCGCTACCGATCGAGCCGAGCTCGAAGCGCAGATTCGCGATCTGGCCGTGATGCAGTCGCCCGAAGGCGCCGCCCTTCCGAAGGTGATCTGTACGGTCGAGGGCCTCCCCTTTGGCAATGTCGACTTCGCGAAGGTGCTCGATCCGCATCATCTTGAAGACATCGAGGTCGCGATTCTGCCGGGCGAGTTTGCCGTCGCGGAGAACGGAGCCGTGTGGGTGACCGATCGGGTCGTGCCGCACCGGGCGATTTACTTCATCGCCCAGCATGTCGTGCTGGTGGTCCGCCGGGCCGACCTTTTGGACAACCTGCATCAGGCGTACGACCGGCTGTGCGGGTCCGAGCATGCGTTCGACCAGCCGGGCTACGGCCTGTTCGTCTCGGGCCCGTCCAAGACGGCCGACATCGAACAGTCGCTCGTCATCGGCGCCCATGGCCCGCGCTCCATGACGGTCCTCCTGCTCGATGCCTAGGTGTACTGGGTGAATCAGGTTCACCACCAAGGCACAAAAGCACCAAGAGAAGACTCAGGCGAGCCGACCCTGTGAGGGGTCGGTGGGGGTCGTGTCTGATGGGCTCAATTAACACCAAGACACAAAGACTCAAAGGAAAGGCAGGTCGAAGGGCCGGTGCGATCGTCCGCGCGGGGAGGACCATCGGTGAGTCTTCAGACTGTTGATTTGATCTGGCGAAAACCGATCTGGAGAAACCTGCCGCGGCGCGCTGTTGAGATTTCCGTATCGTCTTCTGCTCGGTCGCCACCAGGAAATCTTGCGTTTGGGTCCATACGGCATGGCCCAGCTCACCAGCTCTTGCTTCTGCCTTTCCTTGGTGTCTTTGTGCCTTGGTGGTTCCCTAAATCCCCACCAAAAACTCCTCTTGGGGCTTTTCCCCCATTCGCGGTATAAGCCCCTCCGATTGACCCGTCCCTGCGCGATTCTCAAGCGTAGCGGGCTGATCGACTCTCTCTCGAATTCCACTCGACAACATCACCCACCGTCATCGCGGCCACCCCGCGAGGTGTCGCCGCGCGTCGGTCGCACCGCGCTGGCAGGCCCGCGCTGCACCCCCATCCCCCTCTCCAACTCCTCCCATGCTCCCTCGCCGACCCGTTGCGTCGTGTCGGGACTGGTCGCGGCTGCGACCAGCCAGAGAGCCTGTCCGCGCCGCGCCCCGACTCAGACTCCTCGGGTTGGTCTGTTTCCTGCTGATCTTCGGCACAGGAGCGCTCTGTCCAAAATGGGCCGAGGCCGCCGAGCCAGTCCGCGTCCGCATTCGCCTCGAACTCACCCCCGCCCAGACACCGGGTGCCACATTCCGCGTGTTCGAGGGGAAGCTGCTCGGCGTGAAGAGCCTGGGCCCCGCTGATGACGATCCGGCGGACCTCACGCTCGATCTCGAACGCGGCCGGGCAAAGTTGTCACGACAGACGCCCCGCGCTCGCGATGGACTCGAACTGACGCTCGACCCAACAGGCGATCTCGTCCTGCGCACCGAATGGCACACCAGCGAAGCAAATCGCGACGCCGAAACTGTCGAAGTCCGCCTCGCCGATCTGACCAGGCAAAAAACCGTCGAACTCCTCGGCAAACGGCTCCGCCTCACCATCGAGCCCGCCACCGCCGCCGCGCCCAAAGCCGTACCGCCAGAAACCGCACCGTCAGAGAACGATCTCGACGCAGCCCCGGACGACGAACCCCTCGCGGAACCCGCCCGGCTGCTCACCTCTCGTCGGCATCTCGTCTTCGCGCCCGGCGAACGACTCGACCTGCTCTATCGCGCCCCACGCCCCACTGGGCCAGACGCTACTCCCGACGCCACACAAGGCGAGGCCGCCTTGCAATGGTCCCTGCACCATCGCTCGACCGGCGAACGGCTCGCCTACGACTACGAACCGCTCGTCGCGGAAGACTCATCCCAAAACGCAGCCCTCACCGCCGCCGTCACCATTCCCATGCCCCGCGCCGAAGGGCTGTACGACTGCCGCCTGTTTCTCGATCCCCCCGGCCCACCCGCTCCCCTCCTCCTGGCCGAGGTGACGCTCGCCGTCGTCGACGCCACCACACCGCTCCCCATCCAACCGCCCGGCGATGCCCCCATCGACACGTTCGACCCCAACAACCCCGGACTCTGGCGGGCCTTCAGCACCAAATCGTCCACCAACCGCCTCGACAAAGCCGTCCAGCGCGTCACCCGCCTCACGCAACGCGAGGCTGCCTCACGTGACACTGCCTCACGTGACCAGGCCGACGACCGCACCGCCAACACAGCTCCGGTCACGACCGCGGCGAGTCCCCCGGCACCGTTTCGCTTCCGCACCGACCAGCCCGGCCGCCTGCACCGGCTCGACCTCACCGCTCGGGCAACCGAAGCCCCGCTCCCGGCCTTGTTCGTCTGGCCCGAATCCCGCGATCTCCGCATCACGCTTCCCCCGGAACTCCTCGCCGCCTCCGCCAAACTCCCCAGCGCCTCGCTCTGGCAGCCTGGGGTCGAGCCGATCGCAGGCCCCTCCGACCCCCGTCGCCTCTGGGGTCTGATCGTCGATCGACCCACCGAACTCGGGGGACTCATCGCACTCGATGGCATCGCCCGCACCCCTCCTCAATCGGCCGACGACTGGTTCCTCACCGTTGATCGCCTGATCGAAACGCTCCTCGCCCGCCATGAAAATGGCCTGATCATTCGCGTCAACGATGCCGTCCTCCCGCTCTGGATGCCGCAGCCCAAGGGACTCTCTCCCCCCGGAACCGGTGCGGCTGACATCGATCTCGCCGACCTCGTCATCGATCCGCTCGAACTGCTGCTGCGCAAATGTCAGCGGGCCGGGATCTCGGTCATCCCCGCCGTCCACCTCGCCCGCAACGACGCCCCGCGCAATGCCGACGGCAAGCCGCCCCACGCGCTCAGTCCCACCACGCACGCCGCGACACGCCGCCTGCTGGCCGACCTCCGCACCACCTACCGCGCCCGGCCCACCCTCGCGGGGATCGCCCTCGTGATCGATGGCCAGTCCGTCTGGGAGTTTCACTCCCCCGACGAAGGCTTCGCACAGCTCCAGGGCGAATTCGCCCAATCCCGCCCCCAGACCGCATCGCCCATCCGCACGGCCGCAGGGACAGCGACCGGCCCAGCCCCGGTTCGACCAATCCCCTCCCAGTCTTCCTCGCGCGACGCCAAGAACTCCCCTGGCGGAAGTGCGGCCTACGTCACTCCCGTGTCCGCCGCCGATCCTGCCTGGATCGACTACCGCGCCGCCCGCCTGGCCGACTGGTACCACCGCCTCGCCCAGGACCTCACCCGCGACTGGCCCACAGGCCGGCTGTTTCTCGACATTCGCACGCCCCTCCCGACGCTGCCACTCGATGCGCCGGGACGCGCTCCCACTAACTCGCTCCTCGCTCGCGGCCTGCTCCCCCGCCCGCCACTCGCTCCTCAATCGACGCAGCGACCCCCGGCCTGGCTCTTCGATGCCCCCTCTTGGGACCTGCTCCGCGTCGATCCCCTTCCACCCGATCCGCGCGTCCTGCTTGGCTGGATCGAACCTCCAGCCTCCGCACCACACATCAGCCTTCGCGAGCCGCCGCCCTCCCTCTCGCGCAGCCTCGCCGCGACCGACTTTCAGTTCGTCTTCCACACGGGCGACCCGCTCTTCGCCTCCCGCGATCCCGCCTGGAACCTGCTCCGCGAACCGTTCCGATCGCTCCCGCTCGCCACCCCCGGCACCGCCGTCACCTCCCATGGTCAAAGCGGGATCGCCGTCCGCTCCATCGCCACCCCGAATGGCATCACCCTCTTCGCCCTCAACACGACCCGCCTCGCCGTCGACCTCGAGCTGACCCTCACCGGCTGCCCGGCCTCCACCGCCACCCGCCTCTCCGGACCCGCCTCGCTCGATCCGCTGCCCCTTCCCGCCGACAAAGCCACGTCGCTCGCGGTAGCCCGCATCACCCTTCCACCGAGCCAGCTCTGGATCCGCCCCCTCGACTCCCGCACCGTTCGTCTCGACTCGGCCCGCATCCACTGGCCCGAACCCGAACTCGCGCGGCTCTCCCGCGAACTCGATGCGCTCCAATCCCGCCTGGGACAGCTCGAATCCGCCGTGCGCTCCGCCTCGACCGAACCAACCGGTGCGGACTCAACCGCAGTCCACGCGGCCGACGAGTACCGCACGCTGACCCGCGCCTACGCCAGCGCCCACCGCGCCTGGCGAGAAGGCCGCTACGCCGACTGCGACCGCCTCCTCGCCGAACAGGCCCCGCCCGCCGCCACCCCCTCGCGCCCCAGCGAACCCACCGCCGATCGCTCCTGGCTCACCCCCTGGCGCAAGTAAGTCGCTGTCGAATCGTTTGCGTTTGTGAACCACCAAGGCACAAAGGCACCAAGGAAAGACAAGCCTAGGGGCCGATGAGCTGTGCCCTGCTGTTTGGACCAGAAGGGGAGCTTCTTAGAGGTTGTGATTTCTTCAGACGACCAGTGAATTCTCGATGGTAACCCGAAGCGTCAGCGAGGAACCCAGCGTGGATGTCGGGGAAATCGTGAACTGCGGGGAGCACGGGGTCCCTCGCTCACGCTTCGGGTTTCCAAGAGCTCACAGCCTCTAAGCGGAACTCACGGAGTCGAGTTGACCGCCAAAGCGGAAACAACCCCCGTCCCACGCCACAAATCAAATCACCCTCGGAAGACGCGTCGCTGGTCCCTGCCGCGCATCCGACAGCAGCCGCCCTTCCACCTGCCTTTCCTTTGTGTCTTTGTGTCTTGGTGGTTAACGAGCCCAAACAGTTCGACCCCGAACGCACCGCCGCTATACGTCCAGGTCGTCCACCAGGCTCGCCGCCGCCATGATCAGTTCGTACCGCGGCGCCGCGTCTTTGCCCAAGAGCTGCTGGAACGTCTTGTCCGCCTCGAGCTGCATGTCGACATCGATCCGCAGCAGCGTCCGCGAGGCCGGGTCGAGTGTCGTCTCTTTCAGGTACTTCGCCGGCATCTCGCCCAGCCCCTTAAACCGGCTGATCTGCACCTTCCGACTCGCCGGAACCTTCGACAGGATCTCCTCCTTATCGGCGTCATCCTGCGCGTAATGAATCTCCTTGCCGATCTCGATCCGATAGAGCGGCGGCTGCGCCAGAAACAGATGCCCCGACTTGATCAACTGCGGCATGTGCCGGAAGAAAAACGCCAGCATCAGCGTCATGATGTGGTTGCCATCGCTATCGGCATCCATCAGCAGAATGATCCGGTGATACCGCAGACTCGCCAGATCGAAGTGCGCCCCAATCCCCGTCCCCAACGTCTCGACCAGATCCTTCAGCTCCTGGTTCTCCAGCAGCTTCGACACCGACAGCGACTCGGTATTCAAGATCTTCCCGCGTAGCGGCAGCACCGCCTGCGTTCGGCTGTCGCGACCCATCGCCGCGCTCCCGCCAGCCGAGTCCCCTTCCACGATGAACAGCTCCGACTCGTGCGGCTTGTTCGACCGGCAATCAATCAGCTTGCCCGGCAGCCCGCCCCGTCGATTCCCCGGAATCTTTCGCCGCACTTCACCGGCCGCCTCGCGACTCGCCAGCCGCGCCCGCGCCGCGAGCACGATCCGCCCAATCACGGCATCGGCCAGACTCGGGTTCCCGTTGAACCAGTTCTCCAGCGCCGGTCGCACCAGCCCATCGACCTGGGCCGACATCTCCGGATTGTTCAGCTTCTCTTTCGTCTGCCCCTGAAACATCGGGTCGCCCAGGAACACCGACAGCAGCCCCACGATTCCCTCGCGGATGTCGTCCGCCGTAATCGCCAGCCCCTTGGGTTGCAGGCTGTGCACCTCCATATGGTTCTTGATCGCCTTCGCGATGGCCGACTTGAACCCGTTCTCGTGCGTTCCCCCCGCGTGCGTACGAATGCCGTTCACATAACTGCGCACCTCTTCTTCCGTCGATTCCGTCCACCGCAGCACGCACTCGATCTTCGCCGCCCCATCCTCTTTCGAGATCGCAAACACCTGATCGGTGACCGGCTTCTTCCCCTGTTCCGTCGTGATCTTCGCCAGATAGGCAACCAGTCCATCGGGATGCGAGAACTCATGCTTCTCGTTCTTGACCTGGTCCTCGAAGACAATCGTCAGCCCGCCATGGATGTACGAAATGTCTTCCAGATGCTGGCGGATCGTGGCCGAGTCGTACTGCGTCCGCCGGAAGATCGATTCGTCCGGCCGGAAGAACATCGAAGTCCCCCGCCCGCGAAACGGCCGCACCTGCTTGAGCTGCGTCGTCGGCTTCCCACACTTGAACCGCTGCTGCCACTCGTACCCGTCGCGATGAATCGTTGCCACCAGCTCGGTCGACAGCGCATTGACCACCGACGACCCCACCCCATGCAGCCCGCCGCTCCGCGCATAACTCTTGTTCGAGAATTTCCCGCCCGAGTGCAGCGTGGTGAGAATGATCTCAAGGGCCGGCTTTTTGTACTTGGGGTGCAGGTCGACCGGAATGCCCCGCCCGTTGTCCGAGACCGTCAGCGAGCAGCCATCCTTGTGCAGCGTGACGACAATCCGGTCGCATTCCTTGGCGAGGTACTCGTCGACCGAGTTATCGACAATCTCCCAGAGCAGGTGATGCAGACCGCGGACATCGACCCCGCCGATGTACATCGACGGCCGCTTCCGCACGGCCTCCAGCCCTTCCAGAACCTCGATATCACTCGCGCTGTACGACGATTTCCCGGCAGTAGACATAACACCCCGTCACCAGACTGTTTCTCGACAGACACCATCTCACCAGACAACCCGCCACCAGGCGATCTGCGGTTATAGACGGTTCCCCACGCCAGACAAGGGGGACCGCCCTCCAGGCGAGCTGACCCTGTCAGGGGTCGGTGGAGAGCAGCGACGTCGAACCGTTGAGGCTCATTCACCACCAAGACACAAAGACACGAAGGAAAGACAGGTCCAAGGGCCGGTGAGCGATGCCCAGCCGTCTGGACCATCGGAAGAGGTTTTAAGTTGAGGTGATGGACAAGCGTTGACCGCCAAAACAAAAGCGGTCTGCACACCACCAAATCAACCAACCCGAAGCAAAACCACCCGCACACCAACCTCACAAAATCAAACCAATCCCAGTAAACACGACGATGGTCCCTGCCGCGCATCCGACAGCACCCGCCCTTCCACCTGCCTTTCCTTGGTGCCTTTGTGCCTTGGTGGTTACCGAGCCCAACCGTTTCGACCCGCGCTTCCATTACACTCTGGTGGACCGCCTCGCCCCGTCCATTGATCCGCCGCCCTGTTGCCATGGCCTACGACCCGCGCGATCTCGAACCATCACCCGACACGATCGCCGCCGACGTCGAATCGGCCCCGCCCGTCTACAACTGGCGCTGGTTCACCACCAGCCTCGTCATCCTCGCGGCGCTGCTCATTCTGGAATTGGGCATTCATCCCGCATTTGCCGCCGTGATGCTCTGCTTCAAGCTGAGTCTGCCCGACCTGCTCAACGCCTGGTGGCTGGTCCGCCGCGATCCCGACCGCTCCCGCGGCACACTCGTCGCCGCGTTCTACGTCGCTCGCTCGTTCTGGTCGGTCGTCGTCTGGTCGTTCCTGCTCGCCATTGGCCTCGCCTTTGCCGTCACGCTGCTGGCTGGAAACCAGGGTCGGGGTCAGCAGGGGGCCGCGATCATTGTCGGAGCGCTGGGACTCACCTTTCTGTTCATGTTTGTCATCGCGGGCAGCCTCACCCTGATGATCTGCCTTATGGCCGCGTGGAATCGCACCCGCATCTGGCTGGGACCGGGCATCACCCCCTGGCGACAGGCCGACCGCTTCCCCCCCTTCATTGGGGTGCCCAATCCGGGGAACAACGGCCTTCCCATGTTCATCGCGTTCGGGGCGATCGTCCTCTCCGGCCTCTGCGTGTCAGCGGCCGTCGCGTGGATCGTCGCCATCCTCGACCAACCCTTCCCCAATCAGAACGACTGGTTCGTCCTCGCCCCCACACTCTTCATGTTCGCGCTGCCCGTGGCCGCCTTCATGGCCGCCAATCGCATTCACTACCGCATCGCCGCCCGGCGCCCCACCGAATGCTGGCCCGACGAAACTCCCCTCGAAGACGACGAACCGGACTACGATTCGGATCACGACTACGACATCGACGACGACATCGACGACATCGACGACGACGATGACGACGACGAGCCGTAGGGTGGGCACTGCCCACCGTTGCTCACCAGCCCACAAGCACCAGCGATGTTTCTTCCGGCTTCCATCGACGTTGATGGGGATGTGGGCTGGTGTGCCGTGCGGGGTCTTGTTCGTGCTGGTGAGCGATCCAAAAGTTGATTGGTGGGCCGGATTAGTGAGCGTTGGTGGGCAGTGCCCACCCTACTCACTCGCGCAGCTCGCTCCGACATTCCGTGGCGCGGTCACACGCACGGTCAGACCTCGGGGCGCGAACTCACTTCGCAACCGCCCGGCCCAATCCTCCGCCTCATCGGCGCTCGCCACCACCGTCGCCGCGACCGGGCCCCACGACGTCTGGGCCAACCCGATGCCCCGCGCTCGTTTCAGCCACCCATCCGCCTCGGCCACCAGCCGATGTCCAAACACTCCGCCCTGCGCCGGGGCAAAGTAGCCACCCACCAGCGCCCCATACTCACCCAGCGCCCGCGCAAACAACTCCGCCTCGCCCTCGGTCACGGCCGGCAACAGCTCCAGCAGAATCAACCGACACAGCCGGTCGGTCGTCGCCTGCTCCATCGCCCCGATCTGACCAAACGCCCGTCGCTCATCCGCCCCCGAAACCCCCTCGCCCCCCACCGGCTCGACCACCAGCACGCGCCACTCGGAAGGCAGCTCCAGCCGCGCCACCAGAGGACTCGGCCGCTCCAGCTCGTCCCCTCCACTCACCAGCTCCCGCCCCGCATCGACAATCAATCCCCCCGTGACAAACCCCTTCATTCCAATCGTCGACCGCCCGCCTCGACCCAGACACCGCGCCAGCATCTCGACCGACCGCTCCGGCCAGCACCAGCAGGTCGCCAGCGCCGTCGCCAGCGCCAGCGCCGTCTGCGTGCCGCTGCCATACCCATGATGCGCGGGCAGCTCCGCGTCCACCGTCACCCGCACAGGCGTTGTGACGCGCTCACCCGCCACCGCCACCATCCGAGCCGTCCACTCGGCCAATCGCCCCCGGAGAGCCTCCGAACAATCGAACTCTGTCTCAGGCGACGACACCACCCGCAGCCTCACGCCCGGCTGCTCGATCATCAGCCCCAGCCCGCCATGCCGCCGACCCGTCGTCGCCCCCACCCCGAGCAACCCAAAATGCAGCCGCGCCCCGGTTTCCACGGTCACCACCGTGGGATGACCACACACGCCCAGACCGCCCCCAACCAGTTCGCTCATCGCCCGCCCCCAATCGCGCTGCTGCTGGCCGCCTCTGTCGCGGGGGACCACCCCGCCACATACCGCGCGACCAGTTCAAACGCCGCGCGCTCCCGCGCCCCGGCCGTCTTCTCGACCGGCACCCGCAGCCGCGCCAACTCCACCTCGATCTCGCTTTTGGGCAACAGGTGCAACCGCGTCGCCAGAATGGCTGCCTCCAGCACCGCATGCTTGGCCCGGTTCAACCCGAAGTAGTCCCGCCCCCGACCCACCGCCA
Organism: Planctomycetaceae bacterium; assembly: GCA_027489895.1. Lineage (GTDB taxonomy): Bacteria > Planctomycetota > Planctomycetia > Planctomycetales > Planctomycetaceae > JAIXZD01. Next base: position 5,944 of record JAIXZD010000221.1, on the reverse strand, counting down.
CAATCTCCGTCTGAATCGTCGTCCGCTCGGCCGAGTCGTCCAGCTCCGTCACCCGGAACTCATACCACCGGCACGCATCCTCGACGATCCGTCCCCGCACCCGCTCGGCCGCCCGCATCGGCACCGTCTCCGTCCATTCACCAATCGCCCCCTGCGCCAGCAGATAGACATCATCGGTGACGTGAAACACCCCCTCGGGATGCGCCTTCAGGTTGCGATACGTCCGCGAACTGCGGTACGGACGAAACGTCAGAAACGAGACGCTCTCGTCCGTCAGAGGTCCCATCGGCGCCAGGTTCACCACCTCCGCCTCCCGACCGGCCTCTTCCAGACCGGCCGCGTCCCGACCAGCCGACAGCGTCGTCACCAACCCCTCCAGAATCATCCCCGCACCCCGCAACCCAACCCACACCAAGCCCGCCCACGCACACCGACAGATCATAACCGCTCCCCTCCCGCCCCCGCCCTCCCAACTCACTCGCCCCCTTCAAGAGTTCACTTCATCCGGGCGCTAACGCCTCCGGCTCCCACCCCTCACCCTCACCCCGAACAGGCTTGCCCCGAAACGGTGCCTGCATGCCACATCGCTTGCGCACTTTTGACTTTTGCCTTTTGACTTTTGCCTTTTGACTTTTGCCTTTCAGGACGGCCCCAGCCGTCCTGTATGAACTTCCCGCGAAAACGCCCCGCCCCCATCGACGCCCCTCCCCGCCCCTGCGATAGTGACGTCCGAACTGACACCCTCCACCCGCAGCATCCAGACACCGTGGCCGCCCTCTACCGTCCGACCACCGAGCCACCCCTCGTCACGGCCCTGTTCGATGTCGATACCCTCCTCATCGAACAACTCGCCCTCGACCTGATCCGTCGCCAGAAACTGCTCCGCCCACGCCAGCACGCCCTCATCGCCATGGGGTTCGTCCTCCCTGGCCTGCTGCTCGTCATGGGCAATCGCGATCCCCGCGTCTGGGCCTTCGCCGCCTGCGTCGCCGTACTCATTCTCATCCTCGCCCTGCGTCTCCCCGGCTCCGTCGCCCGCATCTCGGTGCACCGAGCACTCAACACACCCGGCGCCCTCGGTCCGCAGGAACTGATCCTCACCCCCAGCGCCCTGATCGTTCGCAGACAATCCTCGCAATCCGAGATCGCCTTCCCCGCCGTGGTCGACATCTCTCCCATTCCCACGGGCCTCGTCGTCACGCTCGGCCAGGGACAAGGGCACATTGTTCCCAACACCGCCCGGCTTTCCTCCGGCACCTTTGACCAGTTTCAAACCACACTCCTCACTCTCTGGCGCGACGCGCACGCTCGCTCGGGAACCCCCTCATGACCACGCTCCTTGTCACCGGTGGCTGCGGCTTCATTGGCTCCGAATTCATCCGCCAGCAACTCGCCACCTACCCCGACCAGACCCTCTTCAATCTCGATGCCCTCACCTACGCGGGCAATCTCGATAACCTCGCCGAGATCGCGGGTCACCCCAACTACACCCTCGTCCGGGGTGACGTCGCCGATGCCGACCTCATCGCCGACCTCTTCTCCCGGCATCACTTCGACCTCGTCGTTCACTTCGCCGCCGAAAGCCACGTCGACCGCAGCCTGCAAGACTCCGGCCCGTTCGTCCGCACCAACATCCAGGGCACGCAGATCCTGCTCGACGCCGCCCGCCAGAGCGCCGTCACCAAGTACGTCCAGGTCTCGACCGACGAAGTCTACGGCTCGCTTGGCCCCACGGGCCTCTTCACCGAAGAGACTCCTCTCGCCCCCAACAGCCCCTACTCCAGCAGCAAGGCCGCGGCCGACCTCCTCGTCCGCGCCTACGTCCACTCGTTCGGGTTCCCCGCCGTCATCACCCGCTGCTCTAACAACTACGGCCCCTACCAGTTCCCCGAAAAACTGATCCCCCTGTTCGTCACCAATCTCTTCGCGGGGAAGCAGGTCCCCGTCTACGGCTCGGGCCTCAACGTGCGCGACTGGATTCACGTCGCCGACCATTGCCGGGGCGTCGACCGTGCCCTCCGCGCGGGAACCCCGGGCGAGGTCTACAACTTCGGCGGCGCCTGCGAGAAAACCAATCTCGAGATCACCCGCCTCCTGATCGACCTCACCGGCCGCGACGAATCGGCCATCCGCTACGTCACCGACCGCGCCGGCCACGACCACCGCTACGCGATCGACTTCAGCAAGGCCCACCGCGACCTCGGCTGGCAACCTCAGGTCCCCTTCGAAACCGGCCTCGCCCAGACCGTCGACTGGTACCGCACCCACCCCGAATGGGTCGACCGCATCCACTCCGGCGCCTACCGCGCCCCCTGCCACGACGACAAAGACCAGGTCCCCACCCGCTCCTGAAATCGGCCGCGCCGACCAATCAGAATGTAGGGTGGGCACTGCCCACCATTGCTCACCAACGCCCTCACACCAAACCATCCCGCCCCCGGCTTCAACCGACGCTGCGCGCCACCTCCGCGCAGCGGCAGTGAGTTTGCCGATCTCCGAGCAACTGTCGTCGGGAGAGCCGGAAGCGTCAGCGCCCGGAGGGCAACCGACTCCCGCGGGCAAGAACCCAGACCGCAATCAATCACCACCGCACCGCCCAGAGCATGCCGTTCCGTCAGGCTCTTCCACGTCGATGGAAGCCGGAAGAAACATTGTCTGGTGTTTGATGACTGGTGAGCGCTGGTGGGCAATGCCCACCCTACGATTTCACCTGCAGGCGCAGCAGGTTCAGGTCGTACTTCGGCAGCGATTCGCCCGTCATCACCGGCAGGTCTCTCAAGATCACCGGCAGCCGGACCATGAACACGCTCCCCTTCCCCACCTCGCTCGAGACCGAGACCGTCCCGCCCAAGAGCTTGCACAGCTCCATCACGATCGACAGCCCCAGCCCGGTCCCCGCGTACTCGCGCGTCAACGACCCGCCCCGCCCGCGCGACGTGATGTTCCCCTGCCGGAACTTCTCGAAGATCGTCTCCTGCTCCTCCAGCGGAATGCCCACTCCGGTGTCTTCCACCAACAGCCGCATCATCCCCGGCTGGTCGTCCACCTCCGCCGCCACCCGCACCCGTCCACCCTCCGGCGTGAACTTGATCGCGTTCGACAGCAGGTTGTAGAGCACCTGCTGCATCTTCCCCATGTCCTGCGTCACCAGCGGCAGCTCGTCGTCCACGGCACTGGTCAGCTCGATGTTCCGCTTCTCCGCCAGTGGCCGCACCATCCCCGTCAGCCGTTCCAGCAGATCCTCCACCGAGAAATCCGTCAGGTGAATATCGACCTTCCCCGCCTCGATCTTCGCGAGGTCGAGAATGTCGTTCACCAGACTGAGCAGGTCTTTCCCTGACGTCTGAATATTCCGCAGGTAGCGCTGCTGCTTCTCCGACAGGTTGTCCGCCCCCGTCAGCACATCGCTGAACCCCAGAATGCTGTTGAGCGGCGTCCGCAGCTCATGCGTAATCGTCGCCAGGAAATCGTTCTTCAGATTGTTGAGTTCAAACAGCCGCAGGTTCGCCTGGGCCAGCTCGTCCACCTTGTGGTCCAGTTGCGTGTTGACGTCCCGCAACTCGTCCCCCGCCTGCACCAGATGCCGCAGCATCCGGTTGAACGCCTGCGACAGCTCCTCGAACTCGTCCCCCGTCCGAATATCCGCCCGCTGATCCAGGTGCCCGCGCGACACCGCGTCGGACACATCCTTGAGGTGCAACACCGGCTTGACGATCACATACCGCACGATGACATATGCGGCGAGCATCGCCAGCACCGCGGTGACAATGGCCGTCGCCATCAGAATCGCGTTGTTCCACGCCAGCGACCGCTCCGTCGACGCCAGAGGAAACGTGATCTTCACCATCCCGATCAGCTTCCCCACCGCCCGATCGATCGCCTCCTCTTTCCGCGTCGCCGCCGAAACGGGTACTCCCGTGCTGTTCCCGGTCTCAGACCCGGTCCCCGGACCTGCGCCTGAACCCGCGCCCGCCGCAGGGTCACTCCCCGCGCCCGGTGCCCGGTCCGGGTCTCCTCCCCCAGCCGCTTCTCCCGAGGGCACGGCGGCCAGTTCCTCGGCCTTCGGACTGTGGTAGTGACATTCCAGACAGGACCGCGCCGCGCGGACCGGGCCGAAGAAGTGATACTCCCCCGTCTCCCGGTTGATCCGCACCACCTCCCGCTGACCGCGCTCCAGCTCATCGAGGGCCGCGAACTCGATCGGTTCGCTCGGCCGCTTCGTCGGGTCGCTCGTCGTCGTACTGAAGATGTCCCACTTGTACTGCGACAGCTCCGGCTGCTGCGTGCGGACATCCTTCGTCAGTTCGTCGATGACCGGACGAAAGTCCTTGCTCACCTCGAACCACTTCCAGTGCTTCTCATAAATGACCGGCACCATCAGCAACCGGCCCGTCGTGTTCGCCTGCTCGTACACCAGCCGGGAGGTCAACCGGCCGTAAAAGTAAAAGCTGCCCGTAATAAGCAGCAGCAGTCCCCCCCCGAACAGGAAGCGACACTTCCGTTCAAGACTGGTCTCGCCCAGCAGTTTCTTGAAGGTACGATACGACATGGAGACAAAACGTCGGCGAAAGCAGGCAAACCCCAACCATCCCGAATCCTACCGCAGCACCCTGTTCTCTCACCACCAAGGCACCAAGACACCAAGGAAAGGCAAACCAAGAGCCACTGGGTCGCAGAACTCTGGAACGACTTCCTCGGTTTTTTGGTCGACGCAAAAATGTTTTCTTGGTGCCTTCGTGCCTTGGTGGTTCCCTCCCCGCAGCAATCCCATGACCGACATCATCCGCGCCGACCACATCAACTTTGCCTTTGGCGAAGGCGATCTCCGCAAGCAGATCCTCTTTGACGTCTCGTTCGCCGTCGCCCCGGGCGAGATCGTGCTTCTCACCGGTCCCTCCGGCAGCGGCAAGACGACCCTCCTCACCCTCATCGGCGGACTCCGTATCGTCCGCGAAGGCGCGCTCACCGTCCTGGGCCGCGACCTCACCCACGCCACCAACGACACGCTCCTCGCCACCCGCCGCGACATCGGCTTCATCTTCCAGCAGCACAACCTGCTCGAGTTCCTCACCGCCCGCCAGAATGTCGAGCTGATGTTCCAGCTCCATCCCGAGGTCCCGCCCCGCGAGGCCGGCGACCGCGCCGCCGACCTCCTCCAGCGCGTGGGCCTGGGCGACCGGCTCGACTACCTCCCCAGCCGCCTCTCAGGGGGACAGAAGCAACGCGTCGCCATCGCCCGTGCCCTCGCCACAGGCCCGAAACTGATCCTCGCCGATGAACCAACCGCCTCGCTCGACAGTCAGACCGGACGCGAAGTCGTCCAGCTCCTGCAGGAACTCGCCCGCGACCGAGGCTGCCCCATCCTCCTCGTCACCCACGACAGCCGCGTCCTGCATATCGCCGACCGCATCCTCGCCATGGAAGACGGCCACCTCTCCGAATCCAGCGTCCCCGCCACCGCCTCGAACTAGTCACGCGGCGAGCCGACCCGGTCAGGGGTCGGTGGAAATCGCTCAAACTTTTTTCTAACCACCAAGACACAAAGACACCAAGAAAAACCAGTTCCAGACGCCCAGGCGAGCCGGCCCGGTCAGGGGTCGGCGGAAATCAATCACTCTCCACTTTCACCACCAAGACACCAACGAAGCATTCATGCGACGACGACAAAAAAGCCAAGATATTCGTCCCAGAGTTCTTCGACACGGTGGCCCTTGACCTTCTTTTTCTTGGTGCCTTCGTGCCTTGGTGGTTCCCAAAAAACCTCCCAAAGTCGGCTCGCCCCCCGCCTTGGCACCTCACTTTTGACTTTTGCCTTTTGACTTTTGACTTGCGCAGCCAATCGACTCCCTCACCGCCGCCACCATTGCCTCGCTCGGCCGCACGGCTACCTCCTCCACCCCATTCCCCACACAGACGAGCGACACCCGCCCCGGCAGCCGCCCCG
>JAIXZD010000440.1 GCA_027489895.1 Planctomycetaceae bacterium | reverse complement strand
GATCGGCGTCCTGTACCTCACCCCGTCTGAGCATTTACACCCGGCCTGCACCTTCGTGCAGGTGACGGATCTCGCCGACACCATTGCCGACCTGCTCAATCGGCTCTGTACCTCGACCCGTCGGCTGGAAGTGCGGAATGACGACGTCTCGACCCTTGTCCACCTCGGGATGGCAGTCCCGGGCCAGGACAATCTGGCCTGGGCTTTGACGCAAGTCCTTAAGGCGGCTGTCCAACTGACGACCACCCGCAGTGCCGCCTTTTTCCTGCTGACTCCCGACACAAAACGTCTCAAGTTGCGGGCCGTCTATCAGCTGGGCGCCGCGCAGGTTCCCCATACGGAACGTCACCTGGGTGACAGTGCGGCCGACCTCTCGGCGCTGGGCAGCGGACCGATCGAACTGGTCTCCGGGGAAGGCAGCGCTGAGGCCTTTCTGCCCGATGGATATCGCGTGGGGATGTGTGTCGGCGTGCAGTCGGAGACGATGCCAATCGGCACGCTCTGGGTCTATGACCGCCGCTCGCGCGAGTTCACCGACCGGGATCGACATGTCCTGCAGTCGATCTCGCGTCAGATCGCCGCGGTGCTGGAACGCGTTGCCCTCCTCAGGCATACCGAAACGCACGACCGGCTGGCCCGCGATATCAAAACCGCTTCCCAGTCGCAGCCTGCGTCGACCCCTCATACAGAACTGGCCCCCGACTCGCGGTTTGAAATCGCGGCCCGATGTGCCAGTTGCTACGAGCTGGGCGGCGACTTGTGCGAGCTGATCCCGATCAACGCGAACGAACTGGCGATTGTGATTGGCGATGCCTCGGGGAACAGCATTCCCGCGGCAATGATCATGTCCGCCGTCCGGGGTGCGGTGCGAACGAACCCGGTGGGGGCCGACGATGTTTCGTCCCTGATGCAGCGGCTGAACGACGCGTTGACGGCCATCACCCGGTCGCATCAGTTCATGAGCCTGTGCTACGGGGTCTACAACGCGGAACTGCGGACGTTCACCTACTCGAACGCCGGACATCCGCCGCCGCTGCTGGTTCGGGGCGGGCAGACGTTTTCGTTTTCGTCGCATGGACTCCTGCTGGGCGTGATGCGCGACGTCGCGTACGACACCTCGGTGGTCCAACTGGAAGCGGGCGATTTCCTCGTCGGCTACACCGACGGAATCAGCGAGGCCCGCAGTCGGGCGCAGCAGATGTTCCGTTCGGAAGGCATCGCCGATGCGGTGCTGCACTGCACCCCTGGTACGGCCGAGCAGATCGTGGCGTCGGTCTGGAAGCGGGTCGAAACACACATGGCCGGGGGCGAGTTGGGCGACGACCGGACGCTGCTGGTTCTGCGGGTGCTGTAGTTCGCAGTCGCGATCAACGTGGCGACTGGGGAATCCAGCGGCGGTACTGTCGAGACAGCGCCCGCCCCACCTGCGACATGGGCTTTCGCCCTGTTGAAACGGCGAACAAGGGCGTGAACTCGTCGTGCCATGCTTGCACCGGTTTTGCGGGGCAAGCATGCGAGCGACTTTCGAATCACGACAGAGTCGCGTTTCAGGAAACGGGTCGTCTTGGTGCGTGCCGCGCCGCCCGTTGTTGGGCATGCTTGCCCCGAAACGGTGCAAGAATGGCACACCCATTCTCCCTTTGCGCCTACTGCCATCTTGAATGACCCGATGACCCGGTGGCACGTCGAAGCGTACCTGCCAGCGTGACGGCATCGTCGGCCGGAACTCTCACGAGTTCCGCTACCGGCCGCGAAGAAGCCTCCCTGGCTGCTGAGCGGGGCGGGTTGCCGAACGGTTTGACCGTTCCCTGGGGAATTCTTCGCCCTCCCGCGAATGGCGAGCTAGGTTTTCCTCGATCGCGAATCGGCCGGTACCCCTCGGCCCGCGCACCGGACTGGACCAGCCGGCGCGTCGCGTGTGGCCGCTTCCCTCGGAACAACCGTTAACGACGGCACCGTTTCCGAAGGTCCCACCGTGCACACACCGAGGGGAATGCAACCATGAATGCTCAAGGGACATTGGCGGATCTCGAACTGGCGCTGCGGTCGAAACGGGACGAACTGTCTCGCCAGATCTCGTGGGATCTTGAACATTCCCGCTGTGAGGCCGCCAACAGTGGCGACTTGGCCGACGCGGCCCAGGACGAAGTTCAGTCCGAACTGTCGTCGCAACTGGTCGCCCTCGAATCGAGGGAACTCGACCAGATCAATCGCGCCCTCTCCTTGATCCGCCTGGGCGCCTACGGGTGCTGCGAAGGGTGTGGCGGCCAGATCGATCCGGTCCGGCTGGACGCGCTGCCCAACGCCACCCAGTGTATCCGCTGTGCGCGGCGGTCGTCGCGCCGCGCCGCTGCCGTGGCGGTCAAAAAGTGGTCTTCGAACATCACCCCTCACGCCGAAGAGTCGGCGCCGCGGGAACGGATTTCTCTCCACGACCTGGAAATGGAATATACTTAAACGCGTTCCGAGGCAGGCCGAGGGGCGGTTTCCGGTTCCGGTTCGTCATGCCCACCCCCTCCCCTACTCGACCAACGAGACAAGGTGCCCTGATGCAACGACCCGCCGTGATGCTTCTCTCCGCGACAATGCTGACCGCGGGATTGGGCTTGGGCTTCTTCGTGGCTCAATCGGGACTCGGGCTGGGAACAAGCGCCGTTGCTGCCGCGCTAGATGCCGAGACCGCCAGCCGGTTGCAGGGCGAGCTCCGCGGGCGGAACACGCTCCAGGAAGTGAATACGCTGCTCGCCAAGATCGCGCGGCTGGTCAGCCCGAGCGTCGTCCACATTCAAAGTGAACGCCGGGTTCCCCGGCGCGGGTTGATCGAAGAGACCGGGTCTGGCGTGATTCTCTCCAGTGCGACCGCCGGTGGCGTGTTTGTGGTCACGAACTGCCATGTCGTGGTCGATGCGCAACTGGCCAACATCTCGGTGCATACGCACGACGGTCGGGTGCTCAACCCGGTCCAGGTCTGGACCGACGAGAAGACCGACGTCGCGGTTCTGAAAGTCGTCGCCGACGACCTCGTCCCAGCCCGCTGGGGCGATAGCGAGGCGGCCGAGATCGGAAACATGGTGATGGCGGTCGGCAGCCCGTTCGGACTGAGCCAGTCGATCACGATGGGAATCATCTCTGCCAAAGGCCGGCGGTCGTTGGAACTGGGCGAAGAGTCGGGCGTCCTCAACAAAGACTTCATGCAGACCGATGCGGCGATCAATCCCGGCAATAGCGGCGGACCACTGATCGACCTGCAGGGGCAGGTCATCGGCATCAATACGGCGATCGCCTCGAACAGTGGCGGCAACGAGGGGATCGGGTTCGCGATTCCCAGCAATCTCGCCCGGTCGGTGATGGAGCAACTTGTCTCGAACGGCCGCGTTTCTCGCGCCTATCTCGGGGTGAAGCTCGACCCGGCCTTCACTTCGGAAAAGGCGCGTCGTTTGAAACTCGATCGCGTGCGCGGGGCACGCGTCACCGCGATCGAACCAAACTCCCCGGCCTCGCGATCCAACCTGCAGGTGGACGATGTCGTGCTGTCGTTCAACGGCATCGACGTCCACGATGAGAATCATCTGATCAATCTTGTCAGTCTCACGCCGGTGGCCAAGGATCAGAAGATCAAGGTGTCGCTCTGGCGGGCCGGTCGCCTGGCGACGGTTGAGGTCCTGCTGGTCGAGAAGAGCGAGACCGACAAGAAGCAGAGCAGCCTGCCTGAACAGCCGGAGATGGGGACACGGTTCGGTCCCCTGGGACTGACGCTGCATAGCCTGGACCGGGAACTGGCGAACCAGCTCGGATTTGGGAGCGAAGCGCGTGGCCTCCTGGTCCTGAAGGTCGATCCGGGCAGTCCGCTCGCCAGCGACGTCGAGCTGTACGACGTGATCGACGAAGTGGCGCGGACTCCGGTCCGGTCGGTCGAGGAACTGTCGTCACTGCTGGCGCGAAAAGATGTGGGACGCGAGCTGGCAGTCAAGGTGACGCGGCATCGTCGCAGCGGCGTCGAGAGCAAGGTGATGCTGGTGCCTCACCGGAAGTAACTGGTTCGCGATCTGATCGAAACGAACTCCGGCACGCCAATCGCGAACTTCCCAGGCGAGCCGGCCCTTCCGACGCTGCTGTCTCATCACCGCCCGATTCCAGCGATTTCAGCGGCTGTCAGGCTGGCGACAGGCCCACTCATCGCCTATCGTTCATAGAGACGATGGTTGATTCGTCCACGTTCGCAGCCAACGGGGCCGGTGTGACTGTGTCGCTCCTGTTCCCTGACTTCGATCGCCCGCCTCAATAACCCCACCCGGCCCCGCCTCAACCGCTCGGGAGACTGCCATGCCACCCTCGCCGTTTGGACCACGCTGCCTCGGTCCGTTTGCGAGCGATCCTCGGCGCGGGGCCGTATCGCGGCGGAGTCTGGTCCAGGCGGGCACGTTGGGCTTGGCCGGTTTTGGCGTCGCGGGTGGAGCATTAGGGCTTCCCGATCTGGCGGCCAGTCGCGCTCTTGCCGCGTCGGGTGCCGCCGGTTTTGGGCGGGCCAAGGCCTGTATCCTGCTGTTCATGTGGGGCGGACCGAGTCATGTCGACACGCTCGATATGAAGCCCCACGCCCCTCCGGAAGTGCGGGGACCGTTCAAGCCGGTCGCCACGAATGTGCCGGGACTGGAGTTCTCCGAACTGTTTGAGCGGTTGCCCCGGCATGCCGACAAGCTCACCGTGATTCGGTCGATGGGGCATAACGATCCGGCCCACCTCTCCAGCGCCCATGCCGCGGTCACCGGTCACCTCGCCCCGAACCTGGTGAGCGACGACGATCCCCCGAGCCCGAAAGACTCGCCCCACGTGGGGGCCGTGGTGGCCAAGCTTCGCGAGCTGCGCGGGGAGTCGGTCTCCGGGCTGCCTTCCAGTGTCATTCTCCCCTGGAAGGTCTTTCACCCGGCCGCTCCAGGCGGGCAGGCACCGGGCCAACACGGTGGCTGGCTGGGGGCGGGGTACGATCCGTTTCTCGTGACCGGCGACCTCGGTCGCCCCGACTGGCGCGTCCCCGAACTTGGGTTGATTGACGGCGTCTCGCCTGCGCGGCTGTCGGATCGACAGTCGCTGCTCAGCAGTCTCGACGCGGCCAGGCGACGGTTGGATACCGTCGCCGAGGTGTCGCCGCTGGGGCCTTTGCAGCGTCAGGCGTTCGACCTGCTCGCCGGCAGTTCGACCCGCGAAGCCTTCGACCTGTCGCGCGAGTCGCCCGAGACGCGCGACGAGTACGGTCGCAACATTCACGGACAGGGCGTGTTGCTCGCCCGGCGGCTGGTCGAGCGCGGCGTCCCGCTCGTCTGCGTCAACTGGCACAATGACGGCAAGAACTTCTGGGACACGCACGGCAACAACTTCAATCGCCTGAAAGACGAACTGGTGCCTCCTGCCGACCGCGCGTTGTCTGCCTTGCTGACCGACCTCGAAACCCGAGGAATGCTGGACGAGACGATCGTCGCCTGGATCGGTGAGTTCGGCCGTCGGCCACTCATCAACCCGAACACCGGCCGCGACCACTGGCCGTTCTGCTACAGCGGTTTGCTCGCCGGAGCCGGGCTTCCTGGCGGTCGGATTTACGGGGCGAGTGATCGCTTGGGCAACTACCCGATCTCGAACCCGACCAGTCCCCGCGACTACGTAGCAACGCTCTACCATGCGCTCGGCATCAATCCCGAGATGCGGCTGCCGGACGTCACGGGCCGCGACATCGCCTTCTGCGACGGCCGCGCGCTGACCGAACTTTGGGCGAAAGCGTAGGGGGGGCACTGCCCACCACTGCTCACCAGTTCTCAAACCAGGAACAGCATTCCCCCCGGCTTCAACAGACACTGCCTGCCATCGCCCCGGCAGTCAATGATCGCGCCGGTTGGCGATCCAATTGGTCTTTCGTTAGGCGGCGCTGGTGAGCGCTGGTGGGCAGTGCCCACCCTACAAACTTGCGTCACTTCGCGGCGTCAACGGCCGCATGCGCGGTCTCGCGCAGGAACTTCGCGTAGTCGCTGTCGAGGCCCTTCGGGACAAACGTCGTTCCCGCGCAGGGCTTTGCGAACAACACCTCGTACCAGACGCAGGCTCCCAGATATTCGCCTGCGAGGCTGGCGTGGTTGGCATCCAGGACGAGTTTCCACCGCTCGGCCGACTGCCGCTTCCACTCCCAGCCCACGTGCAGGGAATGTGTCTGAGCGGGAAGCTCCGGAGGCTTGGCCGCCAGAAAGTCGAACGCCGCGTCTTTCCGGTAACCCCAGATCGCATCCGTGTCGGCCAGGAAAAATGCGTCCCCGACCGGGATTCGCCGGATGCCCAGCTCGCTCGCTATCGTCTTGTACGAGGCGGCCAGTCCGTCGTACATCTCCCGCTGCGAAACGGGATCGCCAAGTTTGGCATGGGCCGCGTCGAAGCGAGGCGAGTCGCTGCGGTAGGCCCACGTCTGGTGGATCATGACGGTCGCGCCCGGGGCATGCTTGCGAATGGTGTCGACCAGTTGCCCCGCGAACGGTCGGTAGGTCTCCACGTTGTGGCTGAGCAGGCTGGCCTGCTGAATCGTGATGACGTCCCAAGGGCCGCTTGACAGCTCTTCGCGCAGCCCTTTGCCGGTCGTGTATCGGCCCTGTTTGTCCTGGGGGTCCGTCTCGAATTTCTGGGCCTTGGTCCAATGGAGTTCGAGGCTGGCCCCCCCCACGATCGCTTCCCGCAGGACCAGCGTGTCTCCCGCCGACTTGGCGAGATCGCCCAGCAGCCGGGTCGCGTTGTGCGAGAAGCTGTTTCCAATGGTGAGCAGACGCACGGACTTCGGGGCCTCGGTGGTGGTGGGTATGGTCGTTGGCGTGTCTTCAGCACACGCGACCAGGGAGAAGAGCGAGACCAACAGAACGGCGAGAAATGGACGCATCGCGAAGAGTTCTCATCAGGAAGGGTGTCACGCCGATCGCGCAGCGACGAGGGTTGGCGACCAGGATGGTGAACATATCCCACGCGTCGAGCGGACGCGATGACAGTGAACAATCTGGCGAGCCGACCCTGTCAGGGGGCGGTGCCAACCTGTGCCTGCTGGTCACATCGCCCAGACGATGGACGCCGCCGTTTTTCGCCCGTATGTTGTCTCGTTCGCCTCCCGACACGAGCTGGTCGAGGCGGCGACACGTTCCATTCAAAACGGTTTCGGACTCCAAGGTTTGCCATGTCTCAACCCGCGATGCGCCTCGCCACGAAGTGCCTTCACGCCGGTCAAGTGCCCGACCCGACCACCAACTCCCGGGCGGTCCCGCTCTACCAGACGACTTCCTACGTCTTCAACGACAGCGACCACGCCGCCCGGCTGTTCGGTCTCCAAGAGTTCGGGAACATCTACACCCGCCTGATGAACCCAACGACCGACGTCCTCGAAAAGCGGATCGCCGCACTCGAAGGCGGTTCCGGGGCGCTCGCGGTCGCCTCGGGACAGGCGGCCGAATCGCTGGCTATCATGAACATCGCGCAGGCGGGCCAGAACATCGTCTCCGCCTCGAGCCTTTACGGCGGGACGTACAACCTCTTCCACTACACGTTTCCGAAGTACGGGATCGACTGCAAGTTCGTCGACGCGGCCGATCCGTCGAGCTTCGCGAAGGCGATCGATGCGAAGACGCGGTGCGTCTACATCGAGGCGATGGGCAACCCGCGCGTCGACATTCCCGACTACGAAGCGATCGCCAAGGTCGCCCACGACGCGGGCATTCCGCTGATCGTCGATGCGACACTCGCCTCGCCCGCGCTGTTCCGTCCGTTCGAGCATGGGGCCGACATCGTCGTCCATAGCTGCACGAAGTTCATTGGCGGCCACGGCACGAGCATCGGCGGCATCATTGTCGAGAAGGGCGACTTCCCCTGGAACAACGGCAAGTTCCCCGAGCTGACCGAGCCGGATCCCAGCTACCACGGGATGAAGTTCTACGACACGTTCGGCGGCATGAACATCGCCTACATCCTCAAGGCCCGGACGCAACTGCTCCGTGACCTGGGTCCCGCGATCAGCCCGTTCAACTCGTGGATGCTGCTGCAGGGACTCGAGACGCTGCACCTGCGGATGAAGGCGCACAGCGCCAACGCCGATGCCGTCGCCCGCTTCCTCGCCTCGCATCCGAAGGTGTCGTGGGTCAACTACCCGACGCTCGAAACCCACCCGTCGCACGCCCTCGCCAAGAAGTACTACCCGAACGGCTGTGGCGCGATCATGGGTTTCGGGATCAAGGGTGCGACGCCGAGCCAGCAGCGCGAAGCCGGTCGGTCGTTGATCAACAACGTGAAGCTGTTCTCGCACCTCGCGAACGTGGGCGACAGCAAGTCGCTGATCATTCACCCGAACTCGACGACACACCAGCAGCTGACCGAAGCGGAGCAGCTTGCGACGGGTGTGACGCCCGACTTCGTGCGCCTCTCAATCGGGACGGAAGACGTGAACGACATCCTCGACGACCTCAAGCAGGCGCTCGACAGAGTGCCGTCGTGCGCCGGCGCGAGTGACAGGCGAGCCGACTGCGTCAGCGGTCGGTGCCAATCGCAGGAACGATGTCACCGGTCCGCGCGAGACTTCCAGAGACCAGCCAACCGGCGAGCGCGGGACTGCGTGCTCGCCGGTTGGCTTTTGGTGGCAGACGGTTTGGTTTCCACCGACCGCTAACACGGTCGGCTCGCCTGTCTGTCCTGCCGCCTCACTCGACCCGGTACAGCGTGTACGCAATCCGCCGGTTCCAGTCCGGCTCCTCGTACCGCACGATCCAGCCATGCCGGGCCGGAAGCTCGACGAGCTTCTTCAATCGCGGCGACGACTCGGCCCACTGCCTTGGGAATTCGTTCGACTTCTCGGCATGGGGACCGATCACCACGAATGTCGGCACCGGCGAGGGCGGCACCCCCGGACGTGCGAATCCGAGATGACTCACGGGGACGGCATTCTCGAACCCCTTCACTCGCAACTGGAACATGACCGCCGGTTCCCCGTAGACGTAGACGGCGATGTCGTATGGCTGGATCGGCATCCCGGTTGACGCAGGCAATGAAGGAGCAAGCGGCTCCGTCTCGTGTAGCGAGGGCGTCTCTCGCGCGGACTTCCGCATCGCCTCTCCGAGTTGGCGGCAGACGGTGACAAAAGGCTGCACATCGCCTCGCCCCCGGGGCTGGTCGTCTCTGAGTTCATGGGCGAGCGAGACGCCCAGATGTCCTACCAACATCACCGCCGCAACGACGCCAACGGCCATCGCCCACGCATCGCGGTCACCTCCCGCAAGTCTCGCCCGGTTGACGGCAAACGTGGAACTCCCTTCATCCGTCGGTCCGACCCGGTAGCGGATCGCCGCCACCACTCCGGCCGCAATCAGAATCCGCAGCGGGATGTCCAACGGAACAACCAGTCGAAAGTAAGGCCGGTAGAACGGAATCGTGACGACCAGGGCCACCACCCAGACCGCCAGCGCGATCCGTCCCAGGAACCGCTCCTCCGGCGGCGCGACCCCGGCATCAGTGGCGCTCACATCGCTTGCGGTTGTCGTGGCCGGATTCCTTCGCCAACAGATTACGAGGAACGCTGCACAGACTCCGATGACCACGAGCGGAATCGACGCGTCCTGACTTTGGTATCGCAGCTGGGTACGCGCCGAGTCCCACCATCCGGAGAGCCCGACGAGGTACCCGCGATGGTTGACCGCGACGGCCGAGTACCCTCCGCGGGACTGGAGCGACCACAGCCAAGGCGACCAGACGACGAACGCGACGAGGCAGCCCACGCCCCACATTCCCAACCGCGGCAATAACCAGGTGAGCCGTTTCCCGTGAAACGGCACGTTGGGCCAGGCCGCCGCCACGACCAGCGCCGTCCCCATGATCGCCAAGGGAAGCCAACCCGAGTACTTCGTCCACCAGGCCAACCCGGTCAACACGCCGCCCAGAATTACGAGTGACCACCTCCGCTCCGCCAGTCCGGCGACGAACGCCGACACCGCCGCCAGCATCCATGCCGTGACAGGGATGTCCGTGAGTACGGCATGAGAGAACAGCAGACGGGGCCACGATGTGATGACGAGCAGAATCGCGACCCAGGCCGTTGCCATGCCAAACCAGCGGACCGCCATGAAGAGTGCGTTCCACAGGACGTACACGGCGAACATCTCGACCGTGCTCTTGGCCGCAACGGAGACCGGCCACAACAATGAAGACCACTCGATCAGCGCGGGCAGCAGCGGCGGGGCATAGAGGTGCTGGTTTGGGAAACAATACCCTGTCGCCTCGCCAAAAAAGAGGTTCGAGGCGTAGACCCCCTCGTCGAAATGTTCCAGCCACGAAAGACCTGATTGCTGCGAGTTTTTCAACATCCAGAACAGGAAGATGGCCAGCCACTCCCACCGACGGATGGTCGTTGCGGCACGCGGAGAGTCTTGTTTCACGGGAAACGCCTGAAAGGGGCTTGCGCTCGTCCCGAGCGGCTTCCAGCAGTCTCCCCCCCGCACGGCTTCCGGGCAAGACCGCTTGGTGGTCTGGGCGTTTCACGGGAAACGCGTGAGCGTTGTGAACGATGAGGCGGTGACCGGGCGCAGCCCAGGGTTGTCCTCCGGGCGCTAACGCCTCCGGCTCTTGACCGGGTGGGAACAATTCCACGCTCCACCGTCACTTCTGGTCATGCAGGGCTGCCATCGCCTGTCCGTCACTCTACAATCTCTGGCTCGTTACGCTGACTTCAACAACGGTCGCCCCCCCCAGACCGGCCCGTGCCGTTTCACGGGAAACGGTGGCGCCCGATCGCGACCCCGTCGCCAAACCTTCCACGCACTCCGGAGCATCCCAGACATGCCGACGCCAGACGAACTCTACGACCAGGCTTCCACCCTCAAGGACCAGGGCGACCTCGCCGGAGCGGTTGCCAAGCTGCGGGAAGGGCTGGCCCTCGATGCGAACCATGTCCTCACGCACTCGGCCCTCGCGGTCCATCTCCAGAAGCTCGGTGACAAAGAGGGAGCGATCGCCCACGCGATCAAGGTGACCGAGCTCGAACCGAACGAGCCGTTCTCGTTCACGCAACTGTCGGTCATCTGTCAGCGGTGCGGCAAGATCCAGGAAGCGGAAGACGCCATGGCCCAGGCCCACGCCCTGCAGGGACGCGCCGGTCACAAGCACTAAGGGCTCCATCCGTCGACTGGTGTGGGGTTGCGTCAGAACGGAGCAAGGCAAAAGTCAAAAGTCAAAAGTGACGGGGTCGACTCGCCTGCCTTGCCTGTTCTGCTTGTCGCCTGTCCCTCGCGACTTGACCTGCCTTTCCTTGGTGCCCTTGGTGCCTTGGTGGTGAATCAAATCTTACGAGGTTGAGCCGCCACCGGGTCGCAACTGCCGTTGTTCGCGAACCCCGTTTTGGACTACAAGCTCGCGCCCGTATCTGGTCCTGGCAGGGAGGCCTTGGCCCGCGGGACTGGTCCCTCCTCGCGCGAGTTTTTCATGGATGACGCTGTTCGTCGTCAGGTGACGATTCACTGGTTGCTGGTCCTTGCCGCCGCGAGCCTGGTCTTTCTGACCAACCTCGGCGGCCCCGGTCTGTGGGACGAAGACGAACCCAAGAATGCCACCTGCGCCCAGGAGATGCTGGCCCGCGGAGACTGGGTCGTCCCCACCTTCAACGAGCACCTCCGCACCGACAAACCGATCCTCATCTACTGGCTGCTGCTCTCGGTCTACTCCCTGTTCGGTGTCTCCGAACTGACCGCCCGGCTCCCCTCCGCCCTGCTCAGCCTGGGAACGGTGCTGATGACCTACGAGATCGGGCGCGTGCTCTACCGTCCACAGGTCGGGCTCTGGGGTGCCCTGGTCCTGTCCGCGAGCATGATGTTCGCAGTCGCCGCCCGCGCCTGCACTCCCGATGGCACGCTGATCTTCTGCACGACGCTGGGCATGCTCTGCTTCGCGCGGGGCGTCGCGGCACTCCCCGAAACGCCGGCCTTGCGACTCAGCACGCTACGTCTGAGCCTGCCCACCATCGTCGCGTTCTACGCCGCGCTGGGACTGGCGGTCTTGGCGAAGGGACCGGCCGGTGTCGTCCTGCCGACCGCCGTGGCCGTGACATTCTGGATTGTCTGGCCGCTGTCTGGAACTCACACCATCGAACGCACGACGACCTGGTCGGCGTGGCTTCGCGAACAAGGGCGACTGGCCCTGGCGACGCTGGCTCCGCGCGGCGTGATCCGCGCCATCTGGTCAATGCGTCCCTTGACGGCATTCCTGGTTGTGGGCCTGATCGCCCTGCCCTGGTATGCCACCGTCTGGCAGGCGACGCAGGGTGAGTGGGTCCGCGGGTTCCTCGGCAAGCACAATGTCGCCCGGTTCACCACTCCCCTCGAAGGCCACAGCGGCCCGATCTTCTACTACGTCGTTTCGATCTTCGTCAGCATGCTGCCCTGGTCGCTGCTCTTGCCGCTCGCTCTGGCGAGGGCGTCTCAGACGCTGCGGGCCAACCCGTTCACCGGCCGATCCGATGCCCTGCTGCTCACCTGGGCGGGGACGTATGTCGTCTTCTTCAGCTTCGCGCAGACGAAACTCCCGAGTTACGTCCTGCCCTGCTACCCCGCCCTGGGCCTCCTGGTGGGACGCATCGTGGCCGAGTGGATCGACAGCCCTGCTCTTCTCCCGTCCCGAGTGGTCGAGCGAGTGCTCTACATCTCTGCGAGCGGGGGCCTGCTGTTCTGTGCCGTGCTGCCGTTCATCGCCCCCATTTTCCTGCCGGGCGAAACGGCCTGGTACTCGATCGCAGGGCTGATCCCCTTCACCGCAGGCGTCCTCGCCATCCGCTCGCTCCACTGCGGACAGACCGCGCGGGCGGCCGGATGCTTCCTGTCGGGGTCGCTCCTGTTTGCGACGACTCTGTTTGGCGGCGTTGCCTTGGCAGTCGACCGGCATCAGAACAGCGAGCCGATTCTCAACCTGATCCGGCACCAGAGCGGAGACCAGTTCCAGTTGGCCTCATTCGACTTCTTCCGGCCCAGCCTGGTGTTCTACGCGCGAAAGCAGATCCCCTCACTGGCCGATGCCAAGGCGGTCCGCGACTTTCTGCTGGCCTCTCCGCACCACTATCTCGTGACCCGCGACGACCAATTGGAGAAAGTCCAGGGGGCCTTGCCCCCGGGGGTGACGGTGATTGACCAGCGCCGGATGTTTCTCCGCCGCCGCCACGATGTCCTGCTGATCGGGCGAAACCCGGAACAAATCGCCGCCATGGAGTCGGCCACTGCCACGCGATAGCCCATTCAGTCGCGGCTGATTCAACTGGGCTACTGCTGCCACCAGACTGGGGTATGATCGTGAGACGGCCGTCGAAGCGCTGGCGAGGGGAGCGGACCTGATCAACCGCGATCGAGAGAACGACCACGCGACCAGGTGACGAACGGGTGTGGGACAGTACGGACTTTGAGTCTGCCAAATCACCGAGACGATTTCGTCATGCCTTTGACCGCCAGCCCGCTCACTCGTCGCCCCGGTCGCACGCTCGCGCTGAGCGTGGCACTCGCGGTGCTGGTGTCTGCTGGTGTGACGATCGGTGATGAACTCCTGTTGAAGAACGGAACGGTCATCGAGGGAGCGGTCGAAGAAGTCCAGTCGATGAAGCGGAACGTTCCCGCAGCCAAACCGGACCAGATTGTCTCTTACCCGATCCTCCAGGTGACGACGGACCTCGCCCGCTACTTCGTGGGACGGGGGATGGTCCAGAATGTCACGCCGGGCGCCGAACTGAAGACCGACGAACTGTTCCGTCTCGAACAGCCGGCAAAGGGAGCCGCGCTCTCCATGGCCTCTCCCGGAGTGCAAAAGAGCGTCACCCCTTTCGACCAGTTTGGCAGGCGGACGCTCGAACTCTCTGGTGCCAAACAACCCGTCATTCAGGGCATCGTCGAGATTTCGCCCACCGTCGCCAAGCTGAAGTCATTGCGCGACATGAAGTGGGAAACGGCCATCGCCACGAGTTCGATTCCGCTCCCAGAACTCGACGCGATCCTCCGCAAGGCGACGCGTCCCGACGATCCCGACCAGCGTCTCGGCATCGCCCGGTTCTACATGCTGGCCCAGCACTATGGACCAGCCGAACGCGAGCTCGTCGCCATTCGTGAGCAGTTCACCGAACTCGCCCCCACCGTCGACCTGGTGAAGCGCCAACTCCGCCAGTTGCAGGCCGACCAGATCCTGGGCGAGCTGAAGCTCCGCCGGCAGGCGGGCCAGCACCAGTTGGTCAGCAGTCTGCTCGCTCGCTTTCCGCGCGAGGGCGCCACGGCCACAACGCTCGCGCAGGTCGACGAGCTCGACGCCGAGTACAAGACCTTCCTCGCCACCCGGCAGCAACTCGAAGTCACGCTCGGAGAGTTGGAGTCGCAGGTCGAGGACAAGACCCTGCGGGCCGCGGCTGCTCCCTATCGCCAGGAGATCATCGAGCGGTTGCATCCCAACTCATCGCTTAGGTTGCAGGCGTTTCGGCAGCAGGCGCAGGATGCCGCGCTCCCCGCTCCGGACCGCCTGGCGCTCGCCATCTCCGGGTGGATGGTGGGCAGTGAGCATGCCGTGAACGACCTGCGGCTCGCTCTGCGAATCGGCGAAGCGCGCGCCCTCGTGCTCGAGTACCTGCGGTCGCCAGATTCCGATCTCGTCGAACGCACTCGCATTCTCCAGTCCCTGGAACTGCTCGACGGGATCGGAGCCGAACGGATCGCGCAGCTTGTTCCACTGCTCCCACCGCCGCTCGCCGAGCCGCCACCCGGCCCGGTGTTTCACCGTCCGCTCGTCGCTGCCGGAGAGACTGAAGCAGCATCCACGCGCGGCTACACGGTCGCGCTGCCGCCCGAATACTCGGTCGATCGGCGCTATCCGCTCATCCTCTGCCTGCATGCCCAGGGCGGCACGCCGGTGCAGGAACTGCAGTTCTGGGCGGGAACTCCGGAGCAGCCCGGTCAGTCGCAGCGCTACGGCGCGATCGTCGTCTCCCCCGATTTCGCGCGGGCGGGGCAGGCCGAACCAGACTACCTGGCGCAGACGCATCAATTCCTGCTCGATGTGCTCGTCGATGTCCGCAAGCGATTCGCCGTCGACAGCGACCGCGTGTTTCTCGTCGGCCATGGCATGGGGGCCAGCACCGCTCTCGATTTCTCCTATGCGCATCCCGATCTGTTTGCGGGTGTCGTCTCCATCTGTGGCGTCAGCGACAAGCAATGCCGCCAAACCTGGGAGAACGTCCGGGGCCTGCCCTTGTATCTCATCGATGGCGAACTCAATGGCAGCGGGCCCGAATTGAACGCTCGCGAGCTCGATCGGTTCTTCAAGGGCAAGGAGTTCGACGTCCTGTACTGCGAGTACCGGGGCGCTGGTTTTGGCGGCTTCTACGACGAAATTCTCCGCGTCTTCAGTTGGATCAACAGCCGCCAGCGCCGGCCCGCCCCAAGGGATTTCGTCTACAACTCCCTGCGTGAGACCGACCGTCATGCCTGGTGGCTCGGCTTCTCCGGACTGCAAACCGCCGTCGTCAACAACCAGTCGCGCCCGCAGGTGATGGAAGGCCACATCAGCACAGGCAACACGATTCGCATTCAATGCCGGGCCAAGCGGGTTCAGGTGCGGCTTTCCCCCGATCTGGTCAACCTGGAAGAGCGCGTCCGCGTACAACTCAACACCACGCAGAAGTGGAACGACTTTGTGACCCCGGATGTCGCGAACATGCTGGAAGACCTCCGTAAGCGTGGCGATACCACCCGATTGACCTGGGCCTTACTCGAATTCTGAGGGTGACCTGCCCGCCTCCCAACTCTCCCGAGTCCCCTCCATGCGCCCGTTTCTCGAACAGCTCTCCGAACAATCCACACTGCTGATCGCAGTCCTGGGAGGCCTGCATCTGCTGGCGTTTCTGATGCTGGGGCTCTGGTATCGCGGTCGATTGCGACGCCTAGCCACCCTGCTCGATGACTTCACCCGCGGCGTGCGCCACCGGAGCATCCTCGACCGCGGGGCGTTTCTCGGCGACCAGGTCGAAGCGTTCATCGCCGACATCCGCGAGATTGTCGAAAACCCGGAACGATCCGCCGACCGAACCGCGCTGACGACCCGCGTCCTCATTCTCGATGAACGCCGCGACTACCTGCGATCGCTGGGGTTCGACACCACCTACAACGTGGCCCGCGCGATGATCGAGGCGTATCCGCTCCTCGGCATTCTCGGCACAATCCTCGCCATCGGTTTGGCGATCGACACCCCCGGCGCGACATCCGTCGCGGTGATCGTGCAGCGATTTGGGCAGGCGATCTGGTCGACCTGCGCCGGCCTCGTCGCGGGTTTGGTCCTGCTGTTTCTCAATAGTCTCTACGAACCAGCGGTCATCCGGCTCAGCGAACAGCAGCACCAGGTGCGGGACATGGTGGGCCGCGTCAAAAGCCTGTTGATGACGCACGAGGCGAGGTCGGGCCTTCAAGAGGAGCCCGTCTGATGATCACCCCCCGCAAGCCCTCCTTTCAGTTGATCGCCCTGTTCGACCTGCTGATGATCGTCATCTTCGCACAATACCTCGACGTTCAGGCAACGTCCGAACAGGTCACACAATCGGCCCGTGTCGAAACCGAACGGCTCAAGAGCGACCTGACACAACTCGAATCCGCGCGAGAGGCCGATCGTGTCGCCATGCAGGCGCTCGAAGCCCAGTCCAACGATCTGGCCGCGCAACTGGAACAGCAGCGCTCCGCCAAAGACCAGCTCGCCAGCGAGCTGGCCGCATCACGCATCCGTGCAGACCAGTCGCAAGCGGGGCTCGAGGCCGCCACCCGCCTGCTGACGACCTGGTTGGGCAAACACCGGGCTGTCATCGAGAAATCGCTCGCCCCCATCGCCCAGCAGCAGCAGACGGCCAGTCGCGAGGAACTTCGCCGGATTCTGGCAGGCAGCCCCAACGCGGCCCAGCGGCACCTCCTCACCTGGGGTGAACTGGAGAAGCGGGTCGATCTCTGGCAGTTGCATCTCACGGAGGACGGACTCGTCCGCTGTACGGCGTCCGGGCGGACCGAGCAGTTCCGGGCCGACACCGCAGCGCGGTTCGAGTCGGAATTGATTCGCGTCTACCGCGGCATTCCCGAGCCCAAGGCGATGGTGCTGATGCTGCTCTCCTGGGGCGATGTCGACTTGAAAACACGCAACGTCGCCACGGCCGCGCTGGAACGGGCGACACAACGCCTGAGGGAAGAGACCGACCGCCGCTCTCGGTTCGAGCTGGGCATTCTCGGCTTCCTACCCGACGACCGGGTCGCCCCCCTGCGCTGAACTGGCAAACCAGTCGGCGAGGCTCCGCCCGGTGACCGAGTCGGGACATCGCAGTAATCCGGGCACGTCGCCGGCATACACGACGCGTCCCCCCGCAGGCCCTGCCCCAGGGCCCAGATCGATCACATGGTCAGAGGCCGCGATCACCTGCCGATTGTGCTCGATCACCGTTACCGAATGCCCTGCCGAAACGAGCTGACGGAAACAGGCCAGCAGCGTGTCCACATCGGCCGGGTGCAGGCCCAAGGTTGGCTCCTCGAACAGAAACAGTCTTCGTTCGCCCGAGCTGTCGGCCAATTCGCGGGCAAGTTTCAGCCGCTGGGCCTCGCCGCCGGAAACGCTCCCCAGTGGCTGCCCAAGCGTCAGATACTCCAGTCCCACTTCGCGGAGCAGTTTCAGTTTGCGTTGAATGCGCACCTGCCCCCGGAAGAACGGAAACGCCTCGCGAATCGTCAGATCCAGTATCCCGGCGACGTTCTGACCTCTGTAGGTGATTTCAAGCACCTCCCGCCGAAACCGGGTCCCGCCGCACTCAGGGCAGGCAACCGTGACATCGGGCAGAAACAGTAGATCGACCGACTGTGTGCCCGTCCCTTCGCACGCAGGGCAGCGTCCCCCTTCCGCCAAGTTGAAGCTGAACTGTCCGGGGCCGTAGCCGCGCGACTTCGCTTCCGCGGAATCCGCGAGCAGCCTGCGAATGGCATCGTGGATGCCCAGGTAGGTCGCAATGTTCCCGCGCTGCGACCGGGCAGGCGGAGAACCATCCACCAGCAGCACGTCCGTCACTCCTTGCTCACCCGTTAGAGATCGATGTGACCCGGCGGCCCCCCTCGCCCCACCCAGCTTGGCGGCGACCGCTGGGAACAAAGTTTCCGTCACCAACGAACTTTTCCCGGCCCCGCTCACGCCCGTCACCACGCTGAGCAGGCCCAGTGGAATCCGGACATCGATCGACTGCAGGTTGCGATGCGTCACGCCCGTCAGCTCGATCCATCCGGTTGGCGAAGCGTTTCCCGTTGCAGGCGCTTTGGAAGCCAGCGTCTTCGCTCGCTTCAAAAATCGCCCGGTCACCGAATCGGGACA
Source organism: Planctomycetaceae bacterium (assembly GCA_027489895.1). Taxonomy (GTDB): domain Bacteria; phylum Planctomycetota; class Planctomycetia; order Planctomycetales; family Planctomycetaceae; genus JAIXZD01. The sequence goes on along the minus strand of JAIXZD010000440.1, from coordinate 2,153 downwards.
GGTGCTGGCTTGATCGGGTGGCCCCGCGAATATCACCTGTCCACCTTCCGCACCGGCACCCGGCCCGAGATCGACCAGCCAATCCGCCGCACGCACCACCTGCTCCGCATGTTCGACGACGACCAGCGTGTTGCCCATGTCCCGCAGGGCCAGCAGCGTTTCCACCAGTCGCCGGATATCCCGCGGATGCAGACCGGCCGAAGGTTCATCGAGAACGTACAGCGTCTCGACCAGTCGACAGCCCAGCGCCGCAGTCAGTCGCACACGCTGCAACTCGCCTCCGGACAGCGTGTCCGCCCCGCGCCCCAATTCGAGATAGCCTAGTCCCAGCCGCGACAGACTTTCCAGCCGGGTCCGAATCTCGGGCAGCGCGATCTGCTCCACCGGACTGGGGGCTTTGGATGGCGACGACACGTCGGCGACCGAAAACCAGTCGAGCGCCTCGTCGACCGTTCGCGCCCCGATTTGCGCCAGCGTCGTTCCACGCCAGGAACAGGCCAGCGCCTCGGGGCTATAGCGAGTCCCTCCGCAGGAGGGACACAGTCGCCGCGTCTCGACACCACCGCGCGCACGGCGGCCCTCGCGAACCGTCCCCTTCCCTTCGCACACAGGACAGCGACCCGCTGGACTCTGAAAGCTAAGTAACGCCGGCTCCAGCGGTGGAAACTCTCGACCACAGGGACCACACTCCCGCCGCGAAGACCAGCGAAGGACCGTCCACTCCGCACCACCCAGGCGAAGCGTTTCGCCTCCGGGATCAACTCCTTCGCTCAAGACCACACAGCGGTTCTCACCGTGGGCATACGCCAGTTCAATCGCTTCCGTCAGTCGTGACAGCTTCGCCGGGTCGGATGTCAGCCGATCCACAATGACCAGCACCTCGGCGACAGGCGGCACGCACCGCGCGATGAACTCGGGGGACTGATCCCGCAGATCAAACAACTCACCCGCCACGAGAACCCGCTGAAATCCCTGTCGCTTCCAGTCGTCGAGCAAAGCCGGAATCTCGACGCGCTCCCGCGCGGGATCTCCCGCCAATCGAACCGGAAACGCCACTTGAATTTTGCCTGCGTCCCCTTGGCCAACGAGTTGAGAGGCCCCCTCACCCGGCTCCATCGCACGAATGGCCCGGCCGCAGTCAGGACAGCACGACTCACCACCGCGCGCCCAAAGCAGCCGCAGATACTCGTCGATTTCTGAAAGCGTCGCGCACGTGGCCCGTTCGGAGCCGGTCTGCCGAAACTGCCGGATCGCCACCGCGGCCGGTATTCCGTTCAGCTCGTCGGCATCCGGTCGCTCCAGCCGATCGAGCACGCGGCGGCTCGAAGCCGAGAAACTCTCGACGTATCGCCGCTGCCCCTCACGAAACAACGTCTCAAACGCCAGGCTGCTTTTGCCCGAGCCGCTGACCCCGGAGACCACGATCAACCGGCCCAGCGGCAGGTCGAGATCGATCCCTTTCAGATTGTGGACCCGCACGCCGCGCAGACGCATCACGCGTGCGTCGGGCTGGGTCCGACTTGTCTCCCCAACGCTCACTCCCGCGCTCCCGATCGTGACCAACCGGGAAACTGCAGGTTGAGCAGGACGTCGCGGACATCGGTCATCGCCATCCGTTCGAGGCTGAAATGCCGATCCGAGCAGACAAACACCGGCCCATCCGTCGCCTCGCGTCCCGGTTCGGGCAACAGGCCGTGGCTGCCGCGAATTGGCGACGCATCGAGCCCGATCAGGTCCATGTAGTACCGGAACCCCAACAGCTTCCTGGCAAGACGACTCGCGACGCGCAGTTTCGGAAACCGGATCTTGGGATCCACCAGCAACTCGACCGGGTCATAGCCCGGCTTGCGATGAATGTCGACCGTGCGCGCATAGTCCGGAGCCAGCGCATCGTCGAACCAGAAGTAGTACGTGAACCACGCTTTCGGCGCGGCCAGAACCACGAGGTCGCCCGCTCGCTCATGGTCGAGCCCAACCTCGCGACGCGCCGCCCCCGAGAGGACGCGCCCCACCCCTGGAGTTCGCTCCAGCAGTGATTTCACCGCCTCCAGCGACTCGGGCCGATTCACATAGACATGTGCGATCTGATGGTCGGCCACGGCAAACGCGATCGATGCGCCCGCATCCAGCGTTTCCCAGCCCGCGATCTCACG
>JAIXZD010000206.1 GCA_027489895.1 Planctomycetaceae bacterium | reverse complement strand
GTCGGCACTGATCGGAATCTCGCGCCCATTAACGGGAATCCGCCCGAGCTTCCCGACGAGATCGGCATAGCGTTCGTCCTCGGGATGCACGGCGACCGCGGTATCGCCCAGCATCGTCTCCGGCCGCGTCGTCGAGAACGCGATCGTCCGGTCCTGCCCCACCACCGGGTAGGTGAATGTCCAGAAGTGCCCCTTCACCGTTTCGGGCGACACCTCGTCATCGGCCACGGCCGTCTGCAGGTAGGTGTCCCAGTTGACCAGCCGCTTGCCGCGGTAGATCAGCCGGTCGCTGAACATCTTGAAAAACGTGCGCCGCACCGCCTTGGAACAGACATCGTCCAGCGTGAACCGCGTGCGCCGCCAGTCGCAGCTCGCCCCCAGTTCCTTGAGCTGATTGAGAATCCGCTTCTCGTACTCGTCTTTCCACTTCCAGATCCGCTTCACGAGCGCTTCTCGGCCGATGTCATGCCGGGTCAGCTTCTCTTCTTCCAGCATCCGCCGTTCGACAACCGCCTGTGTGGCGATCCCCGCATGGTCGGTCCCCGGCATCCAAAGCGCCTCGTACCCCTGCATCCGCCGGTACCGCGTGACGAGATCCTGCAACGTGCCATTCAGGCAATGCCCCATGTGCAGTGCCCCCGTCACGTTCGGGAGCGGAATCATGATCGTGTGAGGCTTTTTTCCCGTTCCGGGGTTGGCGTCGAAACAGTTCCCGGCATGCCAGGTTTCCAGCCACTTGGGCTGAATGGTTTTGGGCTCGTACGCTTTGGCGAGTTCGGTCGTCATGGAACGTCAAATCCGCAGGTTCTCAGAACACATTCACAGATAGCGCCGGCGGAAGAGATCTACCCCGGCACTCGAACTCCGCATCGTAGGCAATGCCCCCGCGCCTCGACAGAGCAGAGGGCAGGGGGGCCTTCCCATCAGGTGCAGTCACCGATTTCCTGGCAACTGTCGCAATCCTGGGAGCCGGAAGCGCCCGGAGTCTCACTGCCCTGGGCCAACCACCACCGCGCTCCACATTGAAAAAGCCAATTCCAAGGTTCACGAGATCAGACATTCCGACTCGGCCGTTGACCTGCCTTTCCTTGGTGGCTTCGCGCCTTGGTGATGACCCTCAACACGCGCTGAACGAACACCCCGACTCGCGCTCCAATTCCCCTGCGGGGCAGAGCCGTGGTTGACCCGGCTCGCCAACCCGTCGTACGATCTCTCGTAATGACGGGCGGGTCGCACAAGCCTCGCCGGCCGATTCGTCTGCCGGTGCCCAGGGGTTACCCCTCGGGAGTACGCACGTCAATTTCACTGGGAGTGAATGGTGATACGGAGGGTCGCACCTCCGGCTCACCATTCGGCACAGGAATCGTTGTGCGACCCGCCCGCCAGTTAAACCGGCCGGCTATCGAAGCGACGCAGCGCAATCAAAACTCACCGAGCCCAATCGGGCTCGCGAGGTTTGCCGGACCTCATCGCAATGCAACCCGAGTGTTCGCCCTTCGAGACCGCGTGACGCCTTGACGATGCCCTCCGCCTCGCCGCACACCGGTTCCGTGGCCCTCGGCCCCCTGCCAGAACAATCAGGGTGCTCCCTCGCTGCCCACCTAGGCCGTCCGGAGCGCCCCCCCCAATGAGCCTCTTCGCCTGGCTGTGGGACACACTCTTCGGCGCCCCCGCAAAGCCTTCTCAACCTCAGGCCCGAAATCACGCCCGTCAACCTGCGGCTGCTCGCCCCGCACCCGGCGGGTCTGACACACAGGACGCTCCGTCCGCCCCACCCACGCCTGGGATCCCCCAAAGACGCACCGTCCGACTCGCCCGCTTGCGGTTCGTCCGCAAATCGCGACGGCGTCCCACGATTCGCGACCTCGCGGAAAACGTCTCCGAAAAACCTCCCTACGCCTTCGCGCGCCCCTGCGTCTTTGGCGGTTACTTCGACTTGGCCAGCGATGGCCAGCCCGACCGGCTCGCCGCCAACGGACTTCCCCCACTGGTCACCCCGACCGACCTCGCCACCTGGTTGGGCCTCGCCCCGGCCCGTCTCGCCTGGCTGATCCACCGGTTTAGCGACCTGCAAGTCCCCGCCGTGCATCAGGCCGCCCACTACCATTACCGCTGGATCGCCAAGCGGTCCGGCGGAGAACGGCTGATCGAGGCCCCCAAGCCGCTCCTGAAGGCCGTCCAGGAGAAAATCCTGCGGGAGATTCTCGACAAGGTCCCGCCGCACGCCGCCGCACATGGCTTCCGCGCGGGACGCTCGATCGTCACCAACGCACACCCGCATGTCGGGCAGCGGGTGCTGGTCAAAGTCGACCTGCAGAACTTTTATCCCTCGGTCAGCTACTCGCGCGTCGTTGCGATTTTTCGCAGCCTGGGCTTCTCCCGAGAAGTCTCCACCTGGCTGGCCCGCTTGACCACCACGAAGCTGCCGCTCGACTTTGTCCGCCAGTCGCGCAAACAGAAGAAGTGGTCGCCCTACCTCAGTCGGCATCTGCCCCAGGGCGCACCCACTTCGCCGGCGCTCGCCAATCTCTCGGCCTTTGCGCTCGACCTGCGACTGGCGGGGCTGGCGCGAACCTTCTCCGCCCGCTACACCCGTTACGCCGACGACCTGAGCTTTTCTGGCGACGGCAGTCTCGTGCGCGGCCTGCGGGTCTTTCTCCCGCTCGTCCACCGCATCATCCGGAACTGCCGCTTCGTGCCGCATCCGGACAAGGGCAAGATTCTCCGCAGCCAGATGCGACAGGTGGTGACGGGCGTCGTCGTAAACGCCCGCACCAACATCCGCCGAGCCGATTTTGACCGGCTCAAGGCACTCCTGCACAACTGCGTGCAACTCGGCCCGGCCAGTCAGAATCGCGCCGCCCACCCGCACTTCGCCTACCACCTGCTAGGCCGGATCGCGCACGTCCGCGCACTCAACCCCGCCCGCGGCGAAAAGCTGCTCGCCCTCTACCGCCAGATCAACTGGGCCCGCTGACCCGCGCATCCTGTAGCGGAATTCGTGAGAATTCCGCCGAGCGACGCCCAACCACCAGCACGCGACGACCACTGGCCTCAGCCACTGGCCGCGAGGCGCGACCGCTTTCCACCCCACCCGGACGGACCAATCGCCCGCCCGGGTCGCACCAGTAATCGAAGCGCATGCACGGCACGTGCTAGCGAAACTCGGTCGTAGCGGAACTCGTGAGAGTTCCCCCGCTCGCGCCAACACGGAAAACTCTCCCCAGCAGAACGTCCTGAAAAAACGTCTGCCCATCCCTCTCAGTCAAACTCAGTCAACAAAACCTCAGCCAAAACAACAGGTCAGGCTCGCCTGACACCATCACTTTTGACTTTTGCCTTTTGACTTGCTTCGCTCTGAAGCCACCTCACGCCAGACAGCGCATCGAGCCCTAATTCCGCCCTTCGATGCTCGCCGCGATCCGACCGAGCGCTTCCGACTCGATCTGGCGCACGCGTTCCCGGGTCAGCCCCAGCGTCTCGCCGATCTCTTTGAGCGTCCGCGGCTCGCTGTCATCCAGCCCGAACCGCATCCGCAGGATCGTCGCCTCGCGCTCGTCCATCGTCCCAAGCATCCGGAACACATGCTTCAGGCTGTCGCTATCGAGCATTTCCAGATCGGGTGCTTTGTTCCGATCGTCGGCAATCAGGTCGCTGATCGACAGGCCCGCCTCGTCGTCGTCAGTCTGCGGCGTCGCGTTGTACAGCAGGATCGCCTTCTTCACGATCGCCAGCTTCTTGCGGGGAATGCCCAGGTCAGCGGCAATCTCTTCCATCGTCGGCGTCCGGCCCAGTTCGTCGAGCAGCTTCGCGGTCGCCCGCCGCCACTTCGACAGCAACTCAACCATGTAGGCCGGAACGCGAATCGTCTTACCCGAATTGATCAGTGCCCGCTTGATCGACTGCTTGATCCAGTAGCTGGCGTAGGTACTGAAGCGGGTGTTCATTGTCGGGTCGAACCCTTCGACCGCGCGGAGCAGCCCCAGGTTCCCTTCTTCGATCAGGTCTTGCAGAGGCAGACCTTTTCCCGTGTAACCCCGGGCAATGTTCACGACCAGACGCAGATTCGCCCGAACCATGCGGTCGCGGGCCTCTTTGTCGGAATTGGCGATGCGGTACGAAAGCTCCTTCTCCTCGTCCGCGGTCAACAAGGCTGTCTCGTTGATTTCACGCAAGTAAGTTTCGAGCGGGCTTTGAACGGCGGCAGATCGTTTGCGCGTCGTAGAAGTCCGGCTGTCAGTATAAGGCATAGTGCTGTCGAGCTTCCCGTTGGGTGGGTCGTTCCGCATCCGCCCGCCAGGAAGGAGGGGCGAACGAACACGGCACGCGGAGCCAGTGAAACCTCGCGAAGGAGACACTCATTGTCGGCAAGGTGAACAAGGCGTTGCCGGGGAAGTATCGGAATCCCGGGAAACCTGGCTCGACGCTAACGGCTCGGCAATCTGGTTTGACAACGACGCGTGGGCGAACCGCGCAAATGTTCCGGGGGTAACGGACAGGCCCAACGCGCCGCCCAGTCGGGTCCTGAGCGAAACGCTTGCGCCACCGGTCAAATCACCGGAACCCGGCCAGACCGACCGTAGGGCGCGCGAAAATCCGGCTCATGCCGATTCCGACCGTCAACGAAACCGGTTCTACCGATCACAACGCCCCAGCACGATCACCGCCCACCGTCGTAGCGGAAGCGGTGACGCCTCCCCGACGCCCGCCCGCGCAAGAACTCAGCCCCACCACAAAAGCCATCCGCTATGCACAGAAGTGGTGGCTGAAAAAAAGTGGGATAGGCTTCCAGCCTGTCATTTCTTCTCCGGATAGTCCGGAGACTCGACAGGCTGGAAGCCTATCCCACAAAAATGTAGCGGAAGCCGTGAGGCTTCCCTCGACGCTGCCCAAACGCGAACGCTACTTCGTCAGCACGCCATCCAGGTTCAGCAGCACGTTCGCCACGATCGTCCACGCCGCCAACTCCGCCGGGTCCATCCCCTCCGGAAGCGGCCCCAGGGGCTCCGTCGCCAGCGCCTTCGCCCCCTCCGCATCCTGCTTGAAGTTCGAAAACTCCCCTTCAAACAAACTGGTAATCGCCTCGACCTGGCTCGCTACCGCCGGCCGCGCCAGCACCAACTCCAGTCCGAACCGAGCCCGCTCGGCCGGGGTCGCCCCGCCTTCCCGCACCAGTCGCCGCGCCAGCGCCTGGGCACACTCCACGAACGCCGGATCGTTCAGCGTCACAAACGCCTGCAATGGCGTGTTCGTTCGTGGTCGACGAATCGAGCAGGTTTCCCGACTCGGTGCATCGAACGTTGCCATTGAGGGATACGGCACCGTCCGCCGCCAGAACGTATACAGCCCCCGGCGGTACTTGTCCTCACCCGCGCTTGTCGCCCAACTCCGCTGCCCATTGAAGGCCGCCTGCCACAACCCATCGGGCTGATACGGATAGACCGAGGGCCCGCCAATTTTGCGGCTGAGCAGTCCCGACAGCGCCAGCGCCTGGTCGCGGATCATTTCCGCTTCCAGTCGAGGCCGCGGAGCACGCGCCAACCAGCGGTTCCGCGAATCCTTGGCCAGATGCGCCGGTGT
>JAIXZD010000329.1 GCA_027489895.1 Planctomycetaceae bacterium | reverse complement strand
TGGTGCGGCGATTACCCCGGGTTTGCGCAGGTTGAGATTGAAGCGGCCCATCCGGGCGCAATGGCGATGTTCGTGAATACCTGCGGGGGAGATCAGAACCCAATCCCGCGGCGGTCGCTGGAGCTCTGTCAGAAGTATGGCCATCAACTGGCGGTCGCGGTGGAAGAGACGCTGAAGGGGGAGTTCTCGCCGATTGCACCGCAGTTGAAGACAGCGTTCGAAATGGTCGAGCTGCCGTATCTGGCGGTCATGAGCCGGGCCGAGCTGGAGACACTGACGAAGGACGGCAATGCGCTCAAGGCGCGGTGGGCGACCCGGCTGTTGAAGAAGCTGGATGCCGGGCATCAGTTTGAATCGGCCTACCCCTACCCGCTGCATGCCTGGCAGTTGGGGAAGGAAATGCTCGTGGTGGGGATGGGGGCGGAGACCGTGGTCGACTACGCGCTGCGGTTCAAAACCGAGTTCGGGCCGGGGACGTGGGTGATGGGCTATGCCGACGACATGATCTCTTACATTCCCTCCCGACGGGTCTGGACCGAAGGCGGCTACGAGGGCGGCTGGAGCCTGTATGAGTACGGCCGGCCCGCGCTGCGGTGGTCGGGAGAGGTGGAGGACCTGATCGCGGCCGGTGTGCAGCGGCTGGTGACGGAGGTGCGCAAGTAGCGCGGGTTGGAACGCTCACGCGTTCCGCGACTTGTCTCCGTGGCAGCTACAAGCGGCGGCCTTCGACCGCGGCGATGCGAGCCGGAATCGCCGCGGGGGCACTCGGCGTCGGCGGAGGCTGAGCCGCGCTGAATGTTCTGGGTTGGAACCAGTAGACCTCGTAGAGGTCGGGCTGGGCATCGGACATGACGGGCAGGTCGTAGCGGTCGACGGCGACCAGGTCGTGTGTCTCGGCAACAGCACGCCGCCAGACCCAGTAGTCGCCTTCGTGCCTTGGGGCCGAGCCGTTCTGGAACACAACGCAGCGGAGCGGCGTGGTGGCCAGTTCTCGCGGAACCTCACAGCCGATGATCGGGAGTTGCTCAGAGAGGCTGAGCGCCCGCTCGACCCGGTACGGAAAGTCGCACAGGCGCGGGGCGTTGCACTGGCTGCGAAACGGGGAAAGGCAGACCGTTTGCCAGCCCTCGGGGGCCGGTCGGCTCCAGAAGTCGCGGGCGAATGCGCGGTGCTGCTCATCGATGCGCGATTTGAACGGCTTTGAAATGTCGCGAGCGGCCGAGGTCAGCGCGATCGCGAGCAGGCCGAGGAAGGCAACCGAACGGAGGCGGTTCACGTGAACGTCGCTTTGTCCTGTGCGGGCGAGCCACGAGAGACCGGCCGCGAAGCCGCCGGCGGCCAGCAGGCAGGCGTGCGGCGCGAAGAACAGCACCAGGCGCGGGTGGCCTCCGTAGGGGTACTTTCTCAGCCAGGCGGCGACGAAGAGCAATGTCAGTGTGCCGCCGGTGATTGTCAGCAGGAGTTGACCGTTGCGGCGACCAAGCCAGAACGCCCCAGCGATGCAGGCGAGGGCCGTCAAGGTGCTGGCCCCGGCTTCCCCGCCAAACGGGTAAGCGAGCAGTTCGCTCGTATGGGCGCGGACCAGCCAGGCCCAGAGCACCGGGCCCCACGTATGGGGCGGGAAGCCATCGGTCCAGTGAGAGGCCATCTCCTCACTCAGCGCCGTCTGACCAGGCATCGAGTGCAGGAACCGCAGAATGCTGAATGAGGCCAGGAGCGTCAACGGAAACGTCGCATAGAGGGCCAGTCGTCGCCAGCAACCCGTTCGCCAGACGACCGGCGCCAAACCAATGACCACGCCCCCGGCCGCGATCACCACCGGGAACGACAGCGAGACAAACAACGGCGTGACGGCGGTGAGTCCCGCCAGCCAGCCCCAGCGGGCGGGGGTGCGGGCAAATTCGAGGGCGAACCAGAGCAGGACCGCGGCCGTGAACAGGTCGATCCCATAAGGCTTCAACTCGCAACTGTAGCGGAGCGGGAAGTAGGACGTGGCGAACAGTCCGAACGCGGCGACCGCCGGCCAACTGGGCCGCTTCCAGGAGACATCCTGTCCGGAGGGAAACACAAGACAGGCGATTCGCACGAAGACCGGAAGGCTGAGCAGCCCAGCCACGGCCGAGGGGAATCGGAACGACCATTCGGAGACGCCCCACGTCTCGATCATCCAGCGTTCGACCCAGAGGAAGCCGGGCGGCGCGATTTGATTCCGGTCGAGCTTGCCGAGCAGGCGGAAATAGTCGTGGTCAATTAGGTTGACCGCGAGCATCAACTCATCTTGCCAGAGGGGGAAGTTGAGCAGGTACCGCAGTAGTCGGACTGCGGTACCAATGGCGAGAAACAGAACGAGCCAGACGACTGGCGACCGGGTCCAGCCGAGACCACTGAGGTGCGCGGGGGGCTGGGCGGATCGAGGAGGTGAACTCGGCGCGTCAAGGCGCGGATCAAACGGGATCGAATTGGCATCCATGCCCAGCGTCTCCCGGGCGACGCCGCCCGACGCACTTCGGAGAGACCGGGATCAAAACGACTTGGGCATCTCTCCTGAAGGCGGCGGAACGTACCGCAACAGGCGACTCGGGAACAACGCCAGTTCTGGGCACCCGCGGTAAGTTCTCCTTGACCACCAAGGCACGAAGGCACCAAGTAAAGACGGAACACTGCCCGAGAGGCAGCCTGTCGGGAGAAGTCGCAGGGGAGAAGGCAGAGGCGCGTGCTACCGAATTCCGGCTCCCTTGAACTCAACAGAAACCCAAAAGAACTACGCCGCGCACGCGAGAGAGGCGTGGCGGCGTAGTGGGCAGGCCAGGCGAGGCGAATCGACTACCGCATGGTGGGGTTGGGGAAACCCGCACCCCGTCGGGAGGGGTTCCGCTGGGCGGAGGGGCCGGGGTTCGAATTGTTGTTCATGTCATCATTGATCGTGTTGTTGGAATTCCCGTTCGTCTGGGGTTCCCACGGCAGGCGATCGTTGTTGTCGCGGGCGTTATTCAGGTCGTCGGCCCGGTTGCGGTCGAAGAAGCCCTGGTACTCGCTGATCCGCTTCCCGTCGCGGAACGAAAGCTCGGTGCGGTCATTCCCGACGAAGGCCTGCGAGACGAAGGGCTCTTTATCTTTCTTGGGATCGGGAGTCTTGAGCGGGGCAATCCCCAGGATTTCCTCGAAGAAGGCGCGATCTTCGTCTTTCACCGCGACCAGTCCATCGCCTTTTTCACCCGTTCCAGTGGCCAGAGCGAACACGCCCTTCTTCTCGGCCTGGATCAGCACGTTGACCTGTGCGGGCGTCGCATCGAGGACGACCACGTTCGTGTCGCCATTGATGGCCGACTGCTGCGTCTGACCGTTGATCGCGAGGACCTTGATCCCCTTGATCAGTCGCATCGTCATCCCGCCGCGGAACCGGGCGATGTTGTCCACATCGTTGGGCGTGAAGTGGACATCCACAAACTGCGACGGCTTGATCATGCCCGAGAGGAGAGCGGCAGCTCCGGTCACGGTGATCGCGGCGGCCTGGTGGCCTTCCGAAGGCGTTAGGGGGGCTCGTTCGTTGGGCGAGTAGAGCATGTTCGAGCGGATCGGCGTCGCGGCCGTCAGCTTCGTCTTCACGACGCGGCCGAGGATCGAGTTCATCGACAGCAGCACTTCGCGGCTCAGTTCGCTTTCGAGAACCGGTCCGGTACCAATGTGCCGCGGGGTGAGCAGCGTTCCCTCGGGGATGTCCGCCAGCGGCATGGGCACGCTGCGCGTGGCCGGGCCGGCGGGCTTGCTCGACGCGAGCAGGTTTTTCCCGATGTAGGCGACGATGAGTCCGCCGACGATCGCGAACATCAGCATGGTAACGGTGGCGGGGGTCAACCTGTTCACGTCGGAATCTCCCATCCGGGCCTTGACGATCCGCGCTGGCGCCGGGAGTCAGTGTTCGACTGAATCGTTCGACAGGTGGGTCGAACGAGATCGGCCGTGGCAGCTCCCCGCCTTGGCCTCGGTTACGATTTTTTCAACTGGTTTTATCTGACTTGAACCGGACCGAATCGCGGCAAACACGACTCGGTTCGGGCAAAACTCAACGCACGCGTCTGTTGGAACAGGCTTCGTATTTCTTGGCTTACTCGCGCAGGATGCGCGTTTCGGCGACAAGGGTCTGATCTTTGAGGCTGTATCCCACGGGCCAGAGGAGATCGGGCGAGGCCGATCGCATCGGAACCCGAACGGCCACGGTGATCACATCTCCCGACTGGGCACCGCCGGAGACATCGACGACAACCGCGTTCCGAAACCGGGGCGCGACATTTTCCCGCACGGCCCACTCGACCGATTCCTGGTTCGCTCCGGGCAGCGCGGCCACGCGCGCCCCTTCGCGACTGGCATCGACCAGTTCCCCCCGGGCCAGAAAGAGCAGCGAAAACTCGAAGATCGCCATCAGCACGATCAGCAGAATCGGCAGTGTCAGTGCCAGTTCCGCCGTTGCCAGGCCGGTCCGCCTGCGGGCCGACACCCGACGCGCGGGTGAACTGCTCGGATAGCGGATTGGAACCATGGACGATCTCCGGCGATTTCTCGCCTTCCCGACTCGGGGAATCCCCCTGCGGGATTCCTCTTCAGTCCGTATCGGACGCGTCATCGGGGCGTCTGCCATGTTCGCCCACGGTTTCCAGTTAAAACGATCCCACCGGTTATTTTTCTCAGGTTTTGGTCGCGTCCGACTTGACCGGTGCGGATTGTTGGGCACGCCCCACATCTTTTTCGGCCGCCCGGCGGAACTGCGGCTTCACAGCGATCCAGGCGAGGACCACCCAGACGGCCAGGGCAATGGGAGCGGCGAACGTCATGATGGTGCGGGGCAGCTTGCCAGTGACCGGGTCGGGACCGCGGCGGCGCGACCCATCGCCGAAGTACTCTTTCTTGGCCTTGCGAATGCCATAGGTCGCGATCAGCCAGACGCCCACACCCACGTTGAACAGCAGCACGAAGATCACCGACAGAGCCAGCACCCCAACTGCCGGCCAGAACCCCAGCCAGACGGTGACCGCGCCCATCAACTTGGCGTCGCCCCCGCCGGCACTGCCCGTCATCCAGAGCAGAAACAGCGGGAGAAAGCCGACGGCGAATCCCGCCAGTCCGTTACCAAGTCCATTGAGTCCCCCGGTCACGACCTGAAAGATCAGTCCCGCCAGGAACAGCGGGAGGGTGATCTTGTTGGGAATCTTGCGGAACCGAATGTCCCAGATCGCGGCAATCAGCGTGACGACCGAAAGGACCACGGTGAGCACGAGTTGAGTCGTCGACAGTTGCGGCATGACGTGGGTCACCAGGTTGGGGTGGACTTCTGCGACGCGCTCGGGCCGAGTCGACCGGAGACGTGCGCAGCGGGAGCGTCGAAGGCAGACCCCTGTTGGTTTCCTTCGACCGCGAGGCCCTCGCGACATTATCTCTTGCGCGAGTGCGTCAGGTCGTGACGATCGGCCGGAGGAAGGGGGCCGAAGCCGAAGAATCGGTGGAATGTCGCGACTGTTCGTGTTGTAAGGAATCAAACGGTTTTGCCGGCAGAGCCAGACGGCGTGCCGCTCAGACCGATCGGGCGATCGCTGAGTTCAAAGGGGACCAGAAGCGAAGGGATTAAAAGGTGTGCCATGCTTGCACCGCTTCGGGGCAAGCATGCCGACCGTGAGACGGCAGGCCCATCCCGTATCAGACCCGAGCCCTCAAAGCTCGGTGGGTGGCCCGGCCAACTCGTGGCCGGGTCGCGCAGCGACAGGAAGCCACACCTTCCGTCCTCAACCACAAAACACCGCACAAAATCCGGCACCCCTCACTCCAAAGGGCAAGCATGGCCAACCATGCGTCAACGAAAACACCCCGGAGCAAGAACGCCTGGGCGTCCTCACTCCGGGGTGGCAAAGGAGACTCTCACTTCTCCAAACGTCTCTCCGGGCCTCTCAACGGGGATTCAGCGGCCGGGTGTGTCAGACGGGTGTGTCAGCCGGAGTTACCAGCCGCAGTGGTTGGAACCACGACCTTGTCCGTAGCCGCTTCCGTAGCCACCGCCAAAGCCGCCCCCGTAGTTATTCCCGTACCCGTTTCCGTAGCCATACCCAGCGCCGTGGCCGGCGCCGTAACCCCCGTGGTGACCGCGGCCGTAGCCTCCGCCGTAGACCGGGCCCACGTTGCCGTACGCGGGATTGATTCCCGTGTTGTAACCAGGATTCCGGTAGACGGGATTCCCGTAGCCGTAGCCAGGGCGGCCGACGAATCCGGGCTGGGCCGACCCGATGGTGACGTTGAACCCGTTCCCGCCGAACGAGACGCCGTTGAATCCGGGCTGTTGGTACCCGTATCCACCCCGGTTGACGAACTGATCATGGGCCTGGGCCGTCTGGCTCCCGGCGACCATCAAACCACACGCGGCAACCGCGGCAACGACAAGCAACTTTTTCATGGCTCTCTCCTTTGCGTCTTCGCTCTCTCGAAGACTTGTTGAATCCCCCGACGGGTCTCACCGTCACACCAGAGAGAAGAAGCGAGTTGCGTGCCAAATGGTTTTTCGAATCGTGATGATTCGTCGTAATGCGTTACTGTAAAGCATCTTGTGTTATTTAATTGTTGTCTATTGGACTGGTGGCGGTGGCTCGCGTGTCGATCTGATTGATTTTTGTGTAATCACAATGACTTCGTTGGTCGGTTTTTACAGGGACGGTCCGCGACGCGGTTCCTGCGAGGCTGTGTTTTAGTGGGATAGGCTTCCGGCCTGTCGCATCTCCAGGCGGACTGGTCTCCAGCCCCACCGTCGGCGAAATGACAGGCTGGAAGCCTATCCCACGACCTCTTCATAGGCTCAGTGGGCGATTAGCGCTTGGCGAAGATCGGTGGACGATGCGGGCAGGTCGCTGGCCTCGCCGGGTGCCTGCCTGCGTTTCAGTTCAGTTTTTGGAGTCCGCGCCGAGATTTCCTCGTAGAATCTGGGTGAGTCTCCGTGAGGGAGAATGAGCACGTCTGGGTGGGAGAGGAATGCGATGCCGGTAGGACTTGGGGCCGATTTTGGACTGCTGATTTTTCTGGCGCCGGCAATGCTCCTGGCGATGTGGGCTCAGGGGCGGGTGCAGTCGACCTACGCGCGGGCGATGCAGGTGCCGGCGCCGCTCTCTGGTGCGGCTGCCGCAAGGCACATTCTCGACCGAGCAGGACTCGAGAGCGTCGAGATCGAAGAGGTCGGCGGGACGCTGTCCGATCATTACGACCCCACCCATCGCGTGCTGCGGCTCAGTCATGAGGTCTACCGCTCGCGATCGGCCGCAGCCGTGGGGATTGCCGCGCACGAAGCGGGCCATGCCATTCAGCATGCGACGCACTACGCGCCGCTCATTGTTCGCAATCTGGCCGTGCCGCTGGCGCAGTGGGGACCGAACCTGGCCGTGGTGGCGATGATGGCCGGGTTCGCGATGCAAAGCTTCGCAATGATTGTCGCCGGGATCATTCTGTTCAGCGGGCTCGCCTTCTTTCAGTTAATCAATCTGCCGGTCGAGTTCGATGCCAGTGCGCGGGCGAAACGGCTGCTGGACGAGTTGGGCCTGGTCGATGCGCAGGGAGCCGCCGCCGTGAAGAGCGTGCTTGGGGCGGCCGCGTGGACGTATGTGGCGGCCACACTGCAGACGGTGCTGCAGGTGCTGTACTATGTTCTGCAGGTGATGGGAAGCAGTCGCCGCTCAGACCGGGAATAGCGCCAGGCCCGGACGAAGCGGTCAACGTGACGTCCTGAAAACCACAGGCGGGGAGTGGTAATGGGTCTGCGAATCGTCCCGATCGTGCTGCTGGTGCTGGC
>JAIXZD010000481.1 GCA_027489895.1 Planctomycetaceae bacterium | reverse complement strand
GGCAACTACGATGCCCGCTGGCTGCCGCGTATCGCACCGGTCGACGCACCGGGTTCGTTTTCGTCGCGCTACCTGCTCTCCTATCGGACCAAAACCGACCTGACGGAACTGGAGGTCGCACTCCTCAAGCAACTGCAGCAGGCCGGCTGGACCGCCTACTCGCGACTGATCAGTTCCCAGAACGAACAGCCCGACTCGCGGATGCTCGCGCTGCAGCAGGGGGGGAGCGACATGATCCTCTCACTTGGCTATCCGGCCGACTCCAAAGACGAAGTGTTCGTTCAGATGAGCGTCAACGTGACGAACAAGTCGCTGCCCATCCCCCCCGATTCCGGCTGGATCGAGTTCGACTCGTCGACCGAAATACGCATGGTCGCGAATACGAAGATGACTCTGCCGGAAACGATCCAGTTCTACGACCAGGAAATGTCGCTCGACGGGTGGCTGCCGAGCGAGGTGGGCAGGCGTCACGACGAAGAGAAAAAACTGGCGTTTCTGCCGTACTTCCGCGGGCAGCAGGGTGTGCTGATCCGTCTGGTGACGTTGCCCGATGGCGCGACTCGCATTTTCGTGGGCGAGGCCGAGCCGACCTCCTGGCAGGTGAAGAATGAAGCCCCGCCTGCCGAGGAGAAGTCGGACGCGAAGCCGGGAATCGAAGCGGCCGATTTCAAACTGCCCAAGGGCGCAACGGCCGTAAAGTTTGATGTCGACGACCCCAAGATCGAGTTCGCCCTGCCGGGTGTGGCTCCCCAGGCGCTCGGCGAATTGTTCGTCAAACAGATGGAAGGACTGGGTTGGAAACGCGACGGCACCGGCATCCTGAGTGACGACTACGTCTTCATCACCTACACCAGCGCCAAAGCGGAACTCCAGCTCCGCGCGACGGGTGACAGCAAATCGTCGAAGGCGATGATCAGCGGCGATGGCCTGCTCTTCACGAAGCCGCTGCCAACAGCCCCGGTGCGAATCTCCTACGAGACCTGGCTGCGCCGCAACGGCCACCGGGCCTCCCTCGATCTGCTCGACCCCTTCGCCGAAGAAATGCGAAAAATCCCCGCCAATAACCGCGATAAGTAGTGACCAATCTCGTAGGGCAGGCTCCTGCCTGCCTTCCTGGAACGGCTTCTCCGGCCTGTCCGTT
This sequence comes from Planctomycetaceae bacterium, assembly GCA_027489895.1. GTDB lineage: Bacteria > Planctomycetota > Planctomycetia > Planctomycetales > Planctomycetaceae > JAIXZD01. The sequence continues at coordinate 2,027 of JAIXZD010000481.1, read as the reverse complement.
CAGGGAATGGACCTGTGGCGGGTCGCCGGTCTGCGAGGTCACGAACGATCAGAGGCCTTGCTGCGAGTTGACGTGGCTGCTGGCGGCGTTTTAGCTTGAGTTCGTAGCATGCCGTTCTGTCTGGCGTGGTCGCCAACTCGGTCGACTCATGGAAAGGGATGCCATGTGGGGTGTGCGGAGATTCGTCGTCTACTGTTTGTGGTGCGTACTTCTTCTGGCAAATTCATCCGGGCAGGTTTCGGGCGCAGAGCCGCAGAACTATTCCGAGGCCATCGCAGAATACCGAAAGAACATCGAGGCGCTCCTGCCGTTCTCCGTGGAGTGGACCACTTCGTCGCGTGAACTGAAAGCGGCGTTTGGGAAGGACAAAGAGGCGTTGGACTATCTGGAGTCCGTCGCGTCGACAAGCGGTGTTCCCCTCGAAACACTCGAGGGATTCGCGCCATTTGCGGAAGATCTGAATCGGGTTCGGCAAAGGCTGAGCCCCCAGGAACAGAAGTTCCGGCTTTCGACAAAGGTTCAACGGCAGTTCTTTTGGACGGATGGAACCCGGATTCAGATTCGGAAATCCCAACAGTCACGAGAACACGAGCGCCCGCTGGACGAAGGCCTTGGCGAGCCGACGACAGAGCGGTTGGCTTCGGATTTTTCCAAGGTCAATGTGTACTCTTATGTTCCGGATCGATCGCCGAAGCTGCGGAGGTGGCTGGGGAGATCACGCGACGGAGGCCTTGGCGGGGCGGTTTCGTCGAAAGACGTGAATCGACTGCTGCTTTGCAGCTATCCCCCCGTCGGAAAGATGCTGGAAGGAATCGCCAGGGACTATCTTCAGAGCGGGGCCGACCGGTGGATCGACTTGCCGTTGTCCGTTTCCCGGCTTGATCGCGGTGGTGCTACCGAAGGAACGGACATGGTGGTTCTCCGGGGAGCGTACATCGGGACACCGGACCAGCGGATTGATCGGGTGACGGTCTGGTTGTCGCGTGACAAGGGATACCTGCCCGTCCGAATCGAGCGATCTTTTTCGGGAGGGCCGCTGCAGGTTGATCCGGACCCTCGATTCCCGGTGCGGTTGATCGAGGTCGTTGAGGTCGGTGCGTACGCAAAATACGGCGAGTCCTACTACCCCCACCTCATCACCACGACGACATTCGATATCGACCATGAATGGAAGGCTCGACAAATGGGCCCGATCACGTTTGCGACCGAAGTTCCAAGGGTACCCGTGCAGATTCACGAGGAAGTCGTGCTGCGGTTCAAGCCGCGTCGTGGCCAGAGTGACGCGGCGATCCGGCTGCAGTTTCCGGTCGACACGGTTTACCTGGATGACGACACGAACAAATGGCACGTCGAACGTGCGGTTAATGCGAGCGATGAGCGGTGATTCGTTGGATTGCGATCGCATCTGCGTGACGCTGTCACAAGTGGCATATGGTAAGCTCCGGGCCGAGTTGGCGGGCTCGGGTTGCCGAAGCGGTTGCATTGTGCCCAGCATCAGGTCCGGAAGACCTCGCGGCAGTGTGTGCGGGGGGCAGATGCATCTGTTCGCTGAACTCGAACAGACAAGTTTTCAAAGCGAGGCCGTCGCGTCATGACCAAACCTCCCCATCATCGCGACGACCTCGACCGCCGCCGTTTTCTGGCGACTGCGGCGACCGCGCTGTCGGCCTGCGCAGTCAACCGGGCCGCTGCGGACGAAGCCACAGAAAAACCTCCGGCGGGAAAAGATCCGCTGTTGATCACCGAGAACCCGGTGATCGTGCGGGCGCGCAATCCTGCGCTGGAAATCCTCAAGCCGTCCCGAGTCGAGCTCGAGCATGGCCTCGAACTTCATCGCCAGAGTCTTGTCTTCGACTCCTACGGATTTGCGCCGAGGGCCGCACCGGATGGTGCGGCCCTGACCGCTCTCGACGCAGCCGGTGCCACCGACGACGAGCTCCAGGACCTCCGCGAAGAAATGGGCATGATTCGCGCCGTCACCGATTTGGCCGAGCGGGCCGAACTGGCAGAGGCGTTGCGCTGCGCGG
>JAIXZD010000261.1 GCA_027489895.1 Planctomycetaceae bacterium | reverse complement strand
CCAAAGGGTCTGCGGGAGTGACGGCCGGCGAACTGAGCGCGGCGCCGTACTGCCGGGGGACGTAGATCGCACCCGGTCGATTCGATGGCCCGTACTGGTAGTAGGGCGTTCCGGCCGGATACCGCCCATGGGAGCCGGCCGCACCGAACGGATAGCGGCTGTAGCCCTGGACCAGGTGAATCGGCGGACGGGCCGATTTGGTTTGCTCCTTGCTCCGCGTCCAGACCGCGTGATTGAGGTTCCGCGGGCTGTCGTGAGGGCCGCCCGTGGGAACAACAGGCTGCGGGTGGGGAACTCTCACGAGTTCCGCTCCGGGGACTTGTGCGGGGCTTTCAGCCGAGACTTGGACGGCGGTGCAGGCGCACCACAGGCCCAGAAGGAACGGCCCGCTCCGATGTAACCGCACGCTGCTGCCCATGAGTCCATCCTCCCGCGACGATGTGGCGGGCCTCTGGTTCGGCGGCAACCGTCACACGGTCGCCAGAACACAAGTCCCGACTCCACCGATGCTGGAAGCGGAGGTCAACCGTGGTCAACGAGCGATCTGGGCGACTCTGGAAAAGCCGCGGGAGATGGGCGTGAACTCTACCGCAGTCGGCAAAGTCGGTCCGATCGCGCGGGTTGTGGCGGCGGACATTGCGCGGAGGCTGGTTACGGTTCGAACAAAGATTGGACTTTGACGATCGCGTGGTTTTCCGGAAACGTGTGGTACGAGTGGACGATCAACCCGTCCGGGAGGACCTCCAGCCGCATGTAGCTGAGCGGCGGCACGGTGAGGCGATTGCGGGGGCCGCCGGTCGATCCGAACTGGTGGACGATCTGGACCCGGCTGCTATCGGCGAGCAGTTCCTCGTGAAGCCGGGCGAAGACATCGGCATTGACCTGCTCCAACTGGAAGCTGGTTGCGTAACGCGGGCCGGGGCCTTCGGAGAGTTGTTCGGACCGGTTGGCGCGGACGTATCGCGACAGAAGTTGGCGGCGGTCGGGAAGCGCTCGGTCGCGGACGGTGAGCAGTTCAGTCAGCGTGTGCGTCCCGGCCTGAAACTGCAGGACATGCCCTTCCCGGCAAAGCCAGAACTTAGCCCGCCAGGCGGTATGTTCCGTCGAGAAGCGGGCGGCGATGTCGAAAAACTCGGGGTGCACCGGCCCGGAGTAGACGCGGAACATCAGCCGCGAAACATCGGGTCGCAACAGCAGCGGAATCGACATGCAGCAAGCCCCGCACTCCACCGGCCGGGAGACGCCTCCGGCACTCAGGTCACTCGTCCCTCATTTTAACGGCAGGGGAAGACCTCGCTCCAGAATGCGCTGGAGGGAATCACGCCGCGAGGGGGAAATGGAGGGCTGTCGGAGAACGCCGGCGAGGGGACGGTGCCCTGTGTCCCATCTGTCGTTTAGAGATCGTCGGGGCGGAGGTCTGGGCGGGCGCTGTGATAGACCCGCAAGATCCAGACGGTCTCCCCTTTGATTGCGAACAACAGTCGATAACGAACCCGACCTCGCCCGTACAGAAGCTCGCGAACCGTTCGGCCGGCTTCAACAATAGAGAACACTGCGGGACAACGATCGGGACGGACCGTCAACGTTTCGGTCAGGCGCTCAAGCCCATCGAACCACCTCTCACCGGCGGCGCGAGACCGTTGCGAGCCAAACCAAGTGAGGATGCCATCGAGATCGGTCTGAGCTTTCCCGGTGAATCGCACGAAGTAAGGCATCTCAGTCCGGCCGCGGGGTGTAGCCATGCTTCTTGGCCATGTCGCGGAAGACCTCTTTTGCGGACATGCCCCGTCCGGCGTCGAGGTCTGCGAGGCCCTCTTTCACGGCGGCGAGGAGCGCGGCTCGCTCGGCGCTGGCGGCGAGTTCGACCAGTCGCTGATAGGCGGCGGCGTCTTGCACGACGACCTCGGCCTTGCCGTTGACCGTGAGGACCAGCGGCTCGCCCGACTTCCGCAGGCGGCCGATGTACTCCGCCGATTGCCGTTTGAAGTTCGTCAGCGAATCGATCCCGGTTTCGAGGTTGACCATGGTCTGGCTCCGTTGATGCCGCGGTGCGGGTGTGGGTTTTGTGGGATAGGCATCCTGCCTGTCGAGGTTCCAGGTTGACTGGAGAGGACATGACAGGCTGGAAGCCTATCCCACTGAGGTCGCACTCAATTCGATGCGAATTGAATGCTACACCGGACTGCGAGCGTTGCGAATCCCCCAGGGGGACGGGCGTCGGCGAGGGACTGATCGTGTGCGACTCCGGGCGCTAACGCTTCCGGCTTCCCTTGGGGCGGCGCGGACAACGGAAACCGATGCCAGCGCCCGGAATCAGCCGACTGGGGCCGTGGCGTGGAATTCGCATCGGGCCGCGGTTACCTTCGCTTGTTCGCAAATCCGGTCCCCTCGGGATTTCTGCCCCGCGAGTTGAAGAATTTGAATTGATCAATGCGAATTGATCACTTCGTGGGGTGGGATGTTTCGGCGGGGATTCGGCCGGTTCGGTCTTGCGCCTCAGACTTTTCCGTCCCCCCGTTGCCCGGCAACCTCGCCTCCGCAGAGACACCGCACTATGAACAACAAGTTTCCCCTGTTCCTTGCCAGCTTCATGACGCTGATTGCGGCGGGTGTCGGCTTCGCCATCCGTGGCGCGATCCTTGATGACTGGGCCTCGCAGTACGGGTTCACCAAGGGTGAACTGGGCACGATCACCGGTGGCGGCCTCGTCGGCTTCGGGATCGTGATCCTCGCGGCCAGCCTGATCACCGACGCACTGGGCTACAAGCCGATTCTGATTCTCGCGTTCATCCTGCACGTGCTGTCGGCCGTGTTGACGCTGTCGGCTGGTCCGGTGTACGCGGCGTCGGGGAAGGAAGCAACGTTCTCGGTGCTGTACTACGGCATGTTCATGTTCTCGGTCGCCAACGGGCTGTGCGAAGCGGTGATTAATCCGCTGGTCGCCACGCTTTATCCGAATCGCAAGACGCATTACCTCAATATTCTGCACGCCGGGTGGCCGGGGGGGCTGATTATCGGGGCGCTGCTCGCCAAGCTGATCGTGGGCAAGGTGGCGTGGGAAATCCCGATGGCGGTGTTCCTCGTGCCGACGTTGCTGTACGGCGTGATTGTGCTCTTGAACAAGTTCCCGCGGTCGGAAGCGTCGCTGGCGGGCGTGTCGTTTGGCCAGATGCTGGGCCAGTTCTTCTCGCCGATCCTGATTCTCCTACTGGCACTGCACGCCTGCGTGGGCTACGTCGAACTTGGCACGGATAGCTGGATCAGCAACATCACGGAATCGTTCCTGGAAGGCCAGGGGCTGTACCTGTTCATCTATGCCTCGACGGTGATGTTCATCCTGCGGTTTTTCGCGGGGCCGATCGTCGAGCACATCAATCCGCTCGGACTGCTGTTTGTCAGTGCGATTCTGGGAACCGTCGGGCTGTACATGATTGGCAGCTCGTCTGCCGCCGCCCCGATGATGGTCTGGGTTGCGGTGACGGTCTACTCGCTGGGCAAGACCTTCCTCTGGCCGACGATGCTCGGGGTGGTGGGCGAGCGGTTCCCCAAGGGTGGGGCGCTGACGATGGGCGCGATGGGCGGGATTGGGATGCTCTCCGCTGGTCTGCTCGGTGGCCCGGGCATCGGTTACAAGCAGGACAAGTTCGCTTCGGAAAACCTGCAGGCGGCCTCGGCCGAAACCTATGACCGATACAAGGCGGCTTCGCCCAGTAACTTCCTCAACATCGGCGAGATCTACGGGATCGATGGCGCGAAGAAGGGCGTGATTCTCGATGGCAAAGGCCCGGGGACGGAGCTTGCCGCCACGGTGGAGCTGCTCGCCAAGGAGAAGCGGGAGATTGCCGACGTGACCAAGCTGGCCGCGTGGTGGGAAACCGCCAAGGCAACCGCCGAGACCGACAAGCCGCTGGTGAAGGCCGCAAACATCCACGGTGGCCAGATGGCCCTCAAACTGACGGCGTTCGTCCCGGCCGCGATGGCCGTGGGCTACCTGATCCTCGTGCTGTACTTCGCGGCCAAGGGTGGTTACCGCCAGGAAGTGCTGCACGGCGAAAAGCCGGATGGCGAGCGGTACACGGGTGGCGTGGAAGGGCCTGTGGAATAGGGGCTTCGCCAAGTCAAAAGGAAAAGGTCAAAAGGAAAAGGAGTTGTGTCGGGCTTGGCCCGACCTGACATGAGGTAAGATCAGGGCCTCCGTCCGTGGGACGGGGGCCTTGTTTGTTCGTGGCGGCGCGGTGGGTGGGTTATGGACTGGCATGCGCTGGACCAGGTGGTGTTACACCCGTCGACCGAGCGTCTGCTGGACGATGTGCGGCGCGGGCTGGACGAAGTGAATCGGTTACGGCCTCTGCACCCGAATCTGGTCGAGTCGGTCACCGCCGATCTTCTGGCGGACCGCGTCTACAACAGCAACGCGGTGGAAGGGAATCCCCTCGACTTGCGCGAAACGCGGCGGATTCTGGAAGCCGGGCATCAACTGACGGAGGAAAAGCGCTCGCGCTCGGAACTGGAAGTGATCAATCTGGGCACGGCGGTTGGGTACTTCGAGCGAGAAATCGTTCCAGCGGAGCGGCCTCATCAAACAGCGAACCTGCTCGCGCTGCATGCCATCCTGATGAAAGACGTGGACGACGAGGCGGGACGGTTTCGTCATCGGGATGTGATGGTGCGGGGGGCGAAGCATCAGCCACCTGATCCTTCGCGAGTGGAAAAATTGATCCAACGGGCGTTCGGCGAGTTGGAATCCGCCGGTTCGTCTGTCGATCCGGTTGTGGCCGCAGCGTGGGTGCATTGGGCGATCGCGCGGATTCATCCGTTTTTCGACGGGAATGGACGCACCGCGCGGCTGTGGCAAGACCTCGTTCTGCTGCAGTCGCGAGCGACCTGCGCGATCATCCGGCCGGAAGAGCGGACGCGGTATTACGCTGCCTTGCAGGAAGCAGACGAGGGATGGTTTGACGCGTTGGTGCTGCTCGTGGCCGAGCGAACGGCGTGGACGATTGACCGGATTCGGCTGGCGGCCGCGCAAGATAGCCTGCGCGATTGGGCAGCCCGTCTCACACAACAGGAAAACGTTCCCTCGAACGAGGAGATCTCTGCGGAGTACGTCCGCTGGTCTCGTCAACTCCGGGCCTTCTCGGACGCGCTCGTCGCGTGTGGCGACGCGCTCAACACCGCGTCCGCCGACCTGGTGGTGATCGTATCGACACGCGAGCTCATCGACGTATCAGGCTGGCGTGCGCTGCGTTGGGACTGGTTGCCGACCGATGGCTGCTTCGCGGAACTCGACGTCGCATTCAAAGGGACCGGCTGTGGAATCTTCGTCTTGAGCTATGGAGATTCGGCGGATGACGACCGCTCGGACTGGGATGCGGAGTTAAAAGATTCGATTGGATTGGAAATCAGGCCCGTCAATGCCCCGAAAGAACATGGCCGATACCCGTTGCGGGCCAACCGAGTCTGGGCTGGGGAATCGGCTTTGAACGTTCTCGTCTCATCGAACGGCCTGCATCTGCTGTCGAGGACTTTCGATGCGCAGGGTGGTCGGATCGGGATGTCCGTCCGACGGCAGGTTGAACCGCAGGTGGCGGCACAAGAGGTGGTTCGTTTTGTGATTGAAGCGGCTCGCGCGAAATGGGACAGTTAACGGTTTGGTCAATCGAAGTGCCATGGTGAGGTCGTCGTGTGGATTCGGTGAACTGGCAGAGCCAGTGGCACTCGAGATCAGTCCATGACAGACGCGGTGAGATCGATCATAGACGCTGTGGTCCGGTGTTTGTTTGGGGTTTTGGAATGCTGATCAGTTGGGACTGGCTTACGCAGTACATCACGGTGGATGCCGCACCCGAGGTGGTGGCCGACCGGCTGATGTTTTCCGGGTTGAATCTGGAATCGGTCGAGGTGGTCGGGACCGATACGTGCATCGATCTGGAGGTGACCAGCAACCGGCCGGATTGCCTGTCGCATCTGGGCGTGGCGCGGGAAGTCGCCACGCTGTTCGGCGGGACGGTCACCGAACCGGCGTCCCTGCCCAAAGAGACCGGGCCGGAAGTGACGACGCAGACGAGCGTCACGCTGGAATCGCCCGAGCTCTGCCCGCGCTACATCGCACGGGTGATTCGGGGGGTCAAGATCGGCCCCAGCCCGGCTTGGCTCGTGAAGCGGCTGGAAACGGTGGGGCTGCGGTCAATCAACAATGTGGTCGATATCACCAACTACGTGCTCCTGGAATGCGGGCAGCCGCTGCATGCGTTCGACCTCGACCTGCTGAAGGGGCAGCGGATTGTGGTCCGAACCGCGCGGGCCGGCGAGACGATCCGCGCGATCGATCAGCGGAGTTACGCGCTATCGCCCGAGATGTGCGTGATTGCCGACGCCGAGCGTCCGGTCGCCATTGCGGGAGTCATGGGGGGCGCGGACACCGAGATCACCGGGGCGACGCGGAATGTGCTGTTGGAGATTGCCGAGTTCGCGCCGCTGTCGATTCGCAATACCGCCCGCAAGCTGGGGCTATTCAGCGATTCGTCGTATCGGTTTGAACGGGGGATCGACCGCAGCCGGATGAACTGGGCCTCGCGCCGCGCCTGCGAGTTGATTCTCGAACTGGCGGGCGGCGAGTTGTGCCAGGGGGCGGTGGTGGTTGGTCCGGGGATGGTTCCCGAACGGGCCGAGGTGACGCTGCGCCATAATCAGATCGCGAGAATTCTGGGCTTCGAGATTCCCGACGGCGAGGTGCGCAGCATTCTGACCCGGCTGGGGCTCGAAGAGCTTTTGGATGGGGCGGGCGTGGCGAAGGCTGGTTCCCCGAGTGACGCGCTGGTCACGCGGTGGAAGGCGCCGCTCTCGCGAAAGGATCTGACGCGCGAGATTGATCTGATCGAAGAGGTCGCCCGGATCTATGGCTATCACCACATTCCCGAGAACGCCGCCGTTCCGCTGGCACTCAGTTCCGCGACGCCGCGCGATCGAACGGTCGATCGGATTGCCGGGGTGCTGACCGCGGCCGGTCTGTATGAGGCGATCACCGTGTCGTTTGCCTCGGCCGATCTCAATGCGCTGGTCCGTCCGTGGAGTACGGCCGAGCCGCTGTCGGTCGACCATTCGACCCGTCGCAAGGAGAACTGCCTCCGGCAGAGCCTGCTTCCCAGGCTGCTGGAGGTGCGTCGTCACAACGAACGGCATGGACTGGCCAACGCCGAACTGTTTGAGGTGGCGCGGGTCTACCTGGGCGATGAACCGTCGCGGCCGGACCAGCAACCGGAACTGCTGGGGCTGGTGAGTGGCCGGTCGTTCGTGGAACTGAAGGGACTGTTGGTGACGGTCGCCGAGGCCGTGAATCATGGGTTTGCGGTGACGGTTCGGCCGCGTGACGTGCCGGGGCTGATTCCGGGCAAGACGGTCGAACTGCTGCTGGATGGCGCGCCGTGGGGTGTGCTGGGCGAGATTCTGCCGGCCGTGCGATCGGCTCTGGAACTGCGCGAGACCGCACATGTGGCGGAAGTGCATCTGGCCCCGTTGATCGCGAAGTTGCAGACGGCACCACGCTACACGCCGTTGCCCACGCAACCGGCGATGGAGCGCGACATCAATCTCGTGCTGGACGAAGCGGTGCTGTGGGATACGGTCGACGCGACCGT
>JAIXZD010000062.1 GCA_027489895.1 Planctomycetaceae bacterium | reverse complement strand
TGACGCCGCGACGATTTTCGTCGTCCCGGCCTGCCTCTGTCTGTTCGCCGCCGGCGCCCTCCTCGTCGACCTGCCCCTGTCCCAGGCGCTGGTTCGCGATGACGCACTCCTCGCGTTCGACCGGATTATCGAAGCGGCCGAGGCGTTCGGACATGCGACCACCGTCATCCTGCTCCTCTTGGGGATCGCCTGTGCCGATGCCCTGAACCGCCGTTCGCTGCCCCGGCTGATGCTCGCCGCCCTCGGCGCGGGACTCGCCGCGGATGTCGTCAAACTCTGTGTGTCGCGGCTGCGCCCCTACGACGGTGGCCTCGCCGTCGATTCAGCCCTCGCCAGCTTCCAAGGGTTTCTGCCGATTGTCACCGGCGTCGCCAAGGGGAACAGCTTCCCCTCGGCTCACGTCGCCACCGCGGCCGGTCTGGCCGTGGCGCTCACCATGCTCTATCCCAAGGGCAGGGCGGCCTTTGCGTTCATCGCTGGCTGCGTCGCACTCCAGCGCGTCGAGACTGGCGCCCACTTCCTCAGCGATGTCTTCGTCGGCGGTGCCGTCGGCTACCTGTTCGCCTCCACGCTCTTCCACCCCCGCTGGTTCGGCCGCTGGTTCGACCTCAAGGAAGGTCGCACGTCCGCTTTGCCAGATGTCGCCCCGCTGCAACTCGCGGCAAGCCACTCGGCCGAATCGCCGAGCCTCAAAATCTGGCCCAAGCCAACAACGATTCGCTCCCTCTCGGCCGTCGTTCCGGTCTTCAACGAAGAAGAGAACGTCCCCCGCATGCATGCGGCGCTCTCGCCCGTCCTGTCGCAACTGGGGATCGACTACGAAATCTTGTTCGTCAACGATGGGTCGAGCGATACCTCGCCCGCCGAACTCGACCGCCTCGCCGCGACCGACCCGCATGTGAAGGTGGTCCATTTCCGCCGGAACTTCGGGCAGACCGCCGCGATGAGCGCGGGGATTCAGGCGGCCACGGGCGATGCGATCGTCCTGCTCGATGGCGACCTGCAGAACGACCCGACCGATATCCCCATGATGCTCGCCAAGCTCGATGAAGGCTACGACCTCATCCACGGTTGGCGCAAGGATCGCCACGACCGCTTCCTCGACCGCAAGCTCCCCTCGCTGATCGCCAACTGGATCATCTCGAAGGTGACGCAGTTCCCCGTCCACGACCTGGGCTGTACGCTCAAAGTCGTCCGTCGCGACATCGCCCAGGAGCTCCATCTGTTTGGCGAGATGCACCGCTTCATCCCGATTCTCGCCCATGCGCGCGGCGCCCGCTGTGCCGAGGTGGTGACGAAGCACCATGCCCGGCAGTTCGGCCAGAGCAAGTACGGCATCTCGCGAACCGTCCGTGTCATCATGGACCTGATCACCGTCCGCTTCCTGACGCGCTATCTCGTCAGCCCGATGCGGTTTTTTGGACAAGCCGGGTTCGCGGCAATGGGCCTCTCGGCCGTCACGGGAGCGGTCACGATCGGCATGAAACTGGTGGCAGGAGTCGACATGACCGGCAACCCACTGCTCCTGGGCACGGTGTTCACGGCGCTCGTGGGTGTGCAGTTCTTCTGCCTGGGTGTCCTGGGCGAGCTCGCCGCGCGGACCTACTTCAAGTCAGCTGGCCCGGGCTCCTTCGCGATCCGCCGCACCGTCAACCTCGGCGAAGACCACCCCCGGCTTGCGGCGTAACCAACGTTCGTGGAAAGCTCGTTAACCACCAAGGCACCAAGAGCACCAAGGAAAGACAGGTCTAAGGGCCGTTGCTGTCGGCCACGCGGTGGGGACCATCGCAGAGGCGGACTGTCACTTGTCGGCATTGGTGAAACCCGGCTTGGCGAACCCCGTGCCTTGATGGCAGGCGCTCCCGTAGCACCTGTCACTCAATCTTCGCCCGCTGGTCCAAACGGCGTCGCGCACCTCACCCGCTCTTCAACCGGCCTTTCCTTGGAGTTCTTGGTGACTTGGTGGTGAATGAGCCACCCACAAACGACGGACCTCAATCGCCTGAGTGACTAATGCGCCAAGACCGGGTGCAGGTTGTTCCCTGCGTCGAAGGCCATCTCGCACGGGCCTTCGATGATCTCGAGGTCCGGCCGGGCTTCGATTTCCGCCCGATGCACTTCGCTCACCAGCACCTCTTTCAGGTGGAGCGTGTTGGGGATCTGCACGATCCGCGCGTTCTCGGGCGCGACCAGCCCCACCGTCGTCAGCGCCTGCTCGAGCACTTCGCGATCGGTCTCGAAGGCAATCGGGATCATCGCGATCGGACAGTGGCCGCCGGTGATCGCGTTGATCGCCGTGATCTTCCGATCGACCGCGTCGACCGTCCGCTGATTGGTCAGCTCGCACATCCCGATCCCGCAGGCGTTGCCATGCGTTTCGTGGGTCAGGCCCCGCACGAAGATCGTCTTCACCTTGTACTCGTCGCGCTCGGTCGCCCGGTGGTCGTTGTACTTCCGGCCCACCACATTCGTATCCATCCCCGAGCCCGAAATGTTCTTGCCGATCTCGTCGACTATCAGCAGGTCGACCTTCTTGAACGGCAGCCGGGGCATCCATTGGCGAGCCAGTTGCAGCAGCATCCGCTCGCGGGCACCAAACTCCTCGGGGCGGACCGCCTCGATCAGCGCCGTTTCGTCGTAGGCGTTCTCGACGACGCCCACGCCGCAGAGCACCTTGCACTTCTTCAGCACCGCCCCCGCCACCGCCTCGACAATCTCCATCCAGCTATAATCCATGATCGCGCGATGGTAGATCTTCGCGCCTTCATGCTTGCCCAGGCCAATCAGCATCATCTTGTGCAGGCCCGACTCAATCTCGCCGACAAACCCCGTGTGAGGCTTCACCCGCCCCGCGACAATGACATGGTCCGCTTCGCTCGCCAGTTTGTCGAAATGCACCGGCACGCCCTGCGCCAGGGAATCGACCACGACCGTCTCCATCGACGCACGGACCGGGCAACCCATGCTCGCCTCGGTGATGCCATACCCCGCCAGAATCGCCGCCTGTCCCTCGGCTGTTCCTCCGCCATGGCTGCCCATCGCCGGCACAATGAATGGCTTCCCGCCAATGGAGTGGCAGTAGTCGACAATTGCCCGCGTGATCACCGCAATGTTGGCAATGCCCCGGCTGCCGGCGGTAATCGCGATCGTCTCGCCCGCTTGCACTTTCGCGCCGAGGTTCAGCTTCGACAGTTCGGCCCGGACCGTGCCCGGGATATCATCGACTCGTGGCCCGTCAAACGTCTGACGGACACGCAGCATCTTGGGAAACGACATGGAAGACTCGCGGGCGAGAGACCGAACCGGAAAACACCAGTAGACCGAAACCCGCGGCCGTAAGTCAAAAGCCCCCCCACAAAAGTTCAAAATGACCGCGCCAACCAGCGCTCCCCATCTGCCTTCCCTTGGTGCCTTAGTGCCTTGGTGGTGATCCCTCCTCCCCCCGCGCCAATCCCATGCCAACCATTCTCGATGTTCATTCCCACGTCTGGGCCTACCCCGATCACTTTTCCGACGACTTCCGCGCTCAGGGCAAGCGGGCCAAGGCGGGCATCGAACTCGACCTGACCGTCACCCACGCCGCCTACCGCAAGTCCTGCGAACAGACGCTGCGCGAGGCGAGCGTTCGCACAATTGTGTTCGGGGGCAAGGCGAAGCTCAGTGGCCTGTGGGTCGATGACCGTTACGTCGCCGCGGAAGTGGCGGCCCATCCCGACGAGCGCATCGGCTTCCTCTCGGTCGACCCGACCCAACCCGGCTGGGAAGAGGAGCTGCGGTTCGGCCATCAGGAACTGGGCCTCCAGGGCATCAAGCTGCTGCCGATGTACGCCGGGTTCTATCCGCAGGAAACGCGGCTGGACCCGCTCTGGTCCTACGCGACCCGGCACCGCCTGCCCGTGCTGCTGCACACCGGCACCACGTTCGTCGCGCAGGCCCCGCTGGACTGCACGCTCCCCCGCCATCTCGACCCCGTCGCCGCCCGCTTTCCCGAAGTGCCCATCATCATGGCCCACCTGGGGCATCCGTACGAAGGCGAAGCGATCGTCACCGCCCGTAAGCATCCGAATGTCTACTGCGACATCAGCGCGCTGCACTACCGCCCGTACCAGTTCTTCCACGCGCTGATGCTCGTGCAGGAATACGGCGTCTGGAACAAGCTCCTGTTCGGCACCGACTATCCCTTCACCACGGTCGACGCCACGATCGCCGGCCTTCGCTCGCTCAACCAGATGGTCGCAGGCACCGGCCTCCCCCGCCTCAACACCGACGCCCTCGAAACCCTCATCTTCCGCGACCCCCTCCCGCTGCTAAATCTCAAATGACCCCGACCCGGCTCACCCCGCCGAACCAGCCGTAGCGGAAGCGGTGACGCTTCCCCCCCACGTGACGTAGCGGAAGTCGTAAGACTTCCCCACCGACCCCTGACAGGCCCGGCTCGCCATAAGTTACACTCTTGGTTCGCATCCAAACCCCGTCCGCGCTCACCTCCAATCGAAAGTCTGCCCCATGCACCGCGCCTCCCTGATCGCTCTCGTGCTCTGCACACTGCTGCTGGGTTCCCCCCTCGAATCGTTCGCTGCCGACAAGCTCAAGGCGCTCATCGTCGATGGCCAGAACAATCATGGCGTCTGGCCCAAAACCTCGAAGATGATGCAGCGTTACCTCACGGAAACCGGCCTATTCACCGTCGACATCGCCACCACCGCCAAGCAAGGCGTCGACCCGAACTTCAAGCCCGAGTTCGCGAAGTACGCCGTGGTTGTCACCAACTACAACGGCGCTCCCTGGCCGACCGACACGCAGAAGAGCTTCATCAGCTACGTGCAGAATGGTGGGGGACTGGTCGTCGTCCACGCGGCCGACAACGCCTTCGGCGACTGGCCCGAATACAACCAGATGATCGGCCTGGGTGGCTGGGGCGGACGCAACGAGAAATCGGGACCGTACGTCTTCCTCGACGCCGATGGCAAAGAAGTTCGCGACACCCGACCCGGCCCCGGTGGCCATCACGGCGCGCAGCACGAGTTCAGCGTCGTGGTCCGCGACGCCGAGCATCCCATCACCAAGGGGATGCCTCGCGAATGGCTCCACGTCAAAGACGAACTCTACGACTTTCTCCGCGGCCCGGGCGACAAGATGCAGATTCTCGCCACCGCCTATGCCGATCCGAAGGTCGGCGGAAGCGGCCGTCATGAACCGATGATCTTCACCGTCGCCTACGGCAAAGGCCGGGTCTTCCACACGCCCATGGGCCACGGAGACTACTCGCAGGAATGCGTCGGCTTCATCACCACCCTGCAGCGCGGCACGGAATGGGCGGCCACCGGCAAGGTGACCCTCCCCATCCCCGCCGATTTCCCCACGGCCGAAAAACTCAGCCAGCGCCCCGCCAAAGAGTAGTTTTCAAAGGTCGTAGCGGAAGCGGTGACGCTTCCCCCACCCCAACCAGACCCGCTCTGCCTACAGATGCCCCACCACCTCGCTGGCCGGGAATCGCACCTTGGGCTGGGCCGCGTACTTGTCCTCGACCGACCGATACCCCGCCGCCACCAGCACGCACGACTTGTATCCCAGAGCGGGCAGCCCCAGAACCTCGTCAAACTTGGGCGGAACGAACCCTTCCATGGGGCACGTATCGACGCCCAGCAGGGCCGCCAGCCCCATGAACTGACCCAGCGCGATGTAAACCTGCTTCGCGGCCCAGTCATCCGACGAAAAGCCCGGGTTGTTCTTGAACCCGACGATCATCTTCCGCAGACCGGCAAACGCCGCCACGGGAGTCGCCCGCACCGTGGCCATATGGTCGAGGTAGTGATCGATGTCCGCTTCCGTCATCGGCGACTTGATCGCCATCACCACCAGATGCGACGCATCGGCCACCTGCCGCTGCCCCCAGGCATGCGGGACCAACTGCTCCCGTAGCGCTGGTGTCTCGACGACAAAAAACTTCCACGGCTGCAGACCAAACGACGACGGAGTCAGCACCAGCGACGCTTCCAGCGCCGCCCACGTCTCGGCCGGAATTTTCTTCGTCGCATCGAACTGCTTGCATGCATACCGCCACTTGAGCGCCGCCACCACGTCCGCGTCCGCAACAACTCCCGCCATCATGCCCGCCTTTGTTCGTAGATGTTCAATTTGAGCGCGTCACACGGTCTCCAAAATTCTAGTGCGGCACCAAATGCCCCGTAGCGGAAGTCGTGAGACTTCCCCCTTGAGACGTCCGCTACGCCTTCCAATCTCAACCACGGCTACGCTCGCGCACTCGCCAGATCCGCCCGCATCTCCTCCACCGCCAGTCGAACCGCATCCTCCCACCGGTCCGGACCAAACCGCTCCCGGAACTCCGGCCGACTGTGCGCAAAGATGATCCCTCGCGAGCTATTCACCACCGCGCCCACGCCCCGCGCATCAAACGCGGCAGCCACATCGCGCGCAGTACCACCCTGCGCCCCATACCCTGGCACAAGGATCGGCACATGCGGCATCCGCGCTCGCAGGGCGACCAGTTCCTGCGGATACGTCGCCCCGACCACCGCCCCAACCAAACCGTACCCATCGTCGCCAGCCAGTCCCGCCGACCATTCCTCGACGAGGTCGGCCACCCGTTCATAAATCGTCCGTCCGTCGGTCACCGGGTCCTGAAACGTCCCCGACTGCGGGTTGCTCGTCCGCACCAGAACATACAGCCCCGCGCCACGCTCTTTGGCCACCTTCAGAAACGGTTCCAGCGTGTCGCGCCCCAGGTACGGGTTGACCGTCAGCGCGTCGGCCGCCCACGGCGCGGCCTCCGGATCGGCCCCGGCCAGATAACCCCGTGCATAAGCCTCTGCGGTCGTCCCGATGTCCCCCCGCTTGGCGTCGCAAATGACGACCAGCCCCTTCGCCCGGGCCGCGCGGTTGACGCGGGCGAGAGCCAGCATCCCGGCCGGTCCCAGTTCTTCAAAAAACGCCGCCTGCGGCTTCACGACCGGGACAAGATCCGCCACGACATCCAGAATCCGCAGCGAAAACTCCTCGAACGCAGCGGCCGCCTGCTCCAGAGGGCTGCCTCCCCGCGCTCGGGCGGCCGCCACGATTCCCGGCGGCAACTGCTCCATGCGAGGGTCGATCCCCACGCAAATCCCGTTTCCGAATCGAGTTTGGCGGTCGTGAAGGCGCTGAACGTAACGGCTCATGGAAACCTGGGTGGAATGTTGGGTGGTTTATGGAAACTGTGCGGGCCGATGAAGGCTCCTGCCGACAAAATCTGGCCGAACGGTCGCCGAATCGCGTCGGCTGTTC
This sequence comes from Planctomycetaceae bacterium, assembly GCA_027489895.1. Lineage (GTDB taxonomy): Bacteria > Planctomycetota > Planctomycetia > Planctomycetales > Planctomycetaceae > JAIXZD01. The sequence goes on along the minus strand of JAIXZD010000062.1, from coordinate 6,793 downwards.
AAGGCAGGCGATAAATTTCGGGAATGACCGTTCGGGGGTTCCGCGCGATCGTTTCGACCGCTAGTCTTCCTCCAGTCTGATTTAACCACTCGCAGCCGTTCGGCTGGCGAGATTTGGCGTCCCGTTCGATTCGTTTTGAGTCCGATCCCCCGACGAGGAGTCCGCACGACATGGCCAGCGACATCACCAGTGATCAACCGCAATCCGCCCCGCAGATGCAGCAGGCGCAGCCCGTGGTCGAAGGGCCCAACCTCCTGCCGACCTATGCGAACTTCGCGCGGGTGACCGGTTCGCCGGAAGAACTGGTGCTCGATTTCGGATTGAATCCCACCCCGTTCGGTTCGCCCTCGACGCCCGTCAAGGTGTCCGAGCGGCTCGTCCTCAACTACTACACCGCCAAACGCCTCTGGGCGGCCCTCGGCATGGCCCTGCAGCGCCACGAACAGGCGTTCGGCGTCCTCGAAACCGACGTCAACAAGCGCGTCCTGCCGCAATCCCAGCGACAGTAAGCTAAACCAAGACGTCCAAAACCACTCCGCCCCCGGCACGGCCCCTCCGTCCCGGGGGTTTATCATTTTCCAGCCCCAACCCCCAGCACCGCACCCCAAGGATGGTCATTAGTCATTAGGCATTGAAGCATTCGTCATTCAGCCCACCCGCCTTCCCCGCGTCCCCCAAACAGCCTCCCTCGCCAAGTCCAATTCAGCTTGTCGAATTTCGACCATTCCGGTACATGCTGCTCCGGTTCTGTTGGAGAGTTTGCGCCCCGCGTCCGGTGGCGCGGTCCAGGGAAGGACACCTGCTGTGAACAAGTTCGCCCGGCTGATGCCATACGTCTGGCCGAGTCGTCACAAGCTGTTTGTTTCGTTCGGGTTCGCGGCCCTCGTCGCGCTGCTCTGGGGCGGCAATCTCGCCACGGTCTTTCCCATCGTCAAAGTGCTGCTCGAGGGCGAAAGCCTGCAGCAGTACGTCCAGCGCGAAATGAAAGATGCCTCGGGAGAGCGCGACTACTACGAGACCGAAGTTCACGCGCTCGATGCTCAACTGGCCCAGGCGACCGAAGCCGACCGTCTCGAGCTGATGCAGAAGAAGGTCCGCCTCGAATCGAAGATCGCCAGCGTCTCCACGATCGTCGCCCGGTTTCAGTGGGTCAGCGTCTATCTCCTCCCCTGGATGCCCGAAGATCAGTTCGACACGTTCGCCATGATCCTGGGCGGCTTCATGGTGATGACGCTGCTCAAACTCGCGGCTTGCTTCGTCGAGGAAATCCTCGTGGGCAGTGTCGTCCAGTTGACGATCATGCGCATCCGCAAAGCCCTGTTTCGCAAGGTGCTCTCGCTCGACTACCAGACCCTCACCCGCAAGGGCACCCCCGACCTCATGTCGCGGTTCACCTACGACGTGGAAACCCTCGCGCAGGGCCTGAATCTGCTCGCGGGAAAAATTGTGCGCGAACCGCTCAAGGCGGCCGCGTGCATCGCCGGAGCGTTCTGGGTCAACTGGCGGCTGACGCTGCTGTGCGTGCTGTTCGTGCCGCTGGCGCTGGTCGTGTTCCATCGGATCGGTCGGCTGCTCAAGAAGGCCAGTCATCGCGGGATGGAAGCGATGGCCCGCATCTACCGCGTCCTCGAAGAAACGTTCGACTCACTCAAAATCGTCATCGCCTTCAACGGCGGACCCCGGCAGCGGCTGAAGCATCACCTCGAGAACAAGGCCTACTATCAGAAGTCGATGTCATTCACGGTGATCGATTCGCTCACCAGCCCCATCACCGAACTGATGGGACTGACCGCCGTGACAATCGCCATGCTGCCCGGTGCGTATCTCGTGCTCCGGGAAACGAACTCCCTCTGGGGCATCCGCCTCTCGGCGTCGCAGCTTGATGTCTCCGAACTCTGCCTGCTCTACGCGCTGCTGGCCGGTGTACTCGATCCGGTCCGCAAGCTCTCCAGCATCTTCAGCAAGCTCAAACGCTCAAGCGCCGCGGCCGACCGGCTGTTCGAACTGCTCGATGCGAAAAGCCTCGTCGAAGAGACTCCGCATCCCAAACCACTTCCCGAGCGGTTCTCGACGATCACGTTTGACGAAGTCCGCTTCACGTATGCGTCCGACCATCGTCACGGCCGACCAGCGGCCTTGGCGAACGTTTCGCTCAAGGTGCAGCGCGGCGAGGTGATCGCGGTCGTGGGCGAAAATGGTTCGGGCAAGTCGACGCTCGTCAATCTGCTGCCGCGGTACTTCGATGTCGATGATGGCCGGGTCCTGCTCGACTCGGTCGATATCTGCGATGCGACGCTCGAATCCCTGCGGTCACGCATCGGGGTCGTCACGCAGGAGACGCTGCTGTTCGACGACACGATCTACGAGAACATCCGCTTTGGTCGTCCGGAAGCGACACGGGCCGAGATCGAAGAGGCCGCCCAACGGGCGCATGTGACCGCCTTCGTGAACGACTTGCCCGACGGGTTCGAAACCCGATTGGGAGAGCGGGGCGGGGCGCTGTCGGGTGGTCAAAGACAACGCATCGCCGTCGCGCGGGCGATGCTCCGCGATCCCCAGATCCTGATTCTCGATGAAGCGACAAGCGCCATCGATGCCCAGAGCGAGCTGCTGATTCACCAGACGCTGCGGGAATTCGTCAAAGGCCGCACCACGTTCATCATCACGCATTCGGTGACGAACAGCGTGCTGGAACTGGCGACTCGCATGGTCGTAATGGAACGCGGCCGGTTGATTGCCGCCGGTCCGCACCAGGAGCTGATCGAATCCTGCCCCGAATACCGCAAGCTCTACATGGTCCAGGCCACCCAGCACGCCGCCTGACCAGCCCCGTAGCAGCGTCTGTAGCGGAAGCGGTGACGCTTCCCCCGGTTTGTGTGGTAGCGGAAGCGGTAACGCTTCCCCCGCACCCGCCTACAGCTTGCTATTCCCAATCGGTCCCAGTGCCTTGATCTCCAGGATCTCCGCCCGACGGCCCGCCATCGAATAGCGGCGTTCGACTTCTTTCTGGAGCTGGCCCAGGTCGACGCCATCGGTGATGAACACCGACTGCTTGTTCTCGCGATACTTCGCATCATCAGACGCGACCGCGAGATTGACCATCCACGCAAACACTTCGGCGGCTTGAGGCATTATGGCGTTCCTGTCGAAAAGACCTCGGGACTGGGATTCTGCGCGAGGCGGGAAACGGTCGGCAGCAAGGAACTCGCGAACCATTCCAGTTCGCGAGGGATGACCAAGCCAAAAGGCCGGACGTACGGGTTGGTGGCAAAAGGGCAACGGCTGACAATGGTCTTCAATGGCTCCGGGGCGGCCGTCAGCCCAACGGAAAATCGCTCACACCGCCTCAGCCAGCAGGGTGTGCAACAGGCAGCGATCCCAGGCGGGAACCAGCAGCATCGATTCCGAGTTCGAGAACCGCCCCCACAACAACCGATCCAGCGGCTCGTCACCGAGCACGCAGGGGCGGTAGCTGGACGTTTCGCGCAGTCGCTGGGGGAGCGTGGGCAGGGCCAGCGCGAGCGGTTGATCGGGTCGCTCGGTCCGCACGATCAGTGTGTAGGGCAGGGGGATGGTTCGCGTCTGGGCGGCCACCAGGCGAGCCGGGTCATACAGCGGCAGCAGCCGATTGTTCCACAGATAGACACCCGGTAGCGCCGCCGGCAGCCCCGCCAGTTCGAGCCGATCCGATGTGGCCAGCAGTTCGAGGACATGACTCGTCGGGACCGCTAGCTCCATGGTCCCGTCCGGATGAGCGTCCCACCGTAGCAGCCCCGCGCGCGGCGTGCCCCGCGACAGAACTCGCGACGACCCATTCCATGGGCGGGTCAAGACGGCGGCGTTGGTCAGCGGGGATGGCGCGGCCGGTGTCGTGGAACGTCGGGCGGCAAACTTCGCGGCCGGGTCATCCCACAGGGCCGCCAGGTCGAACTGTGGCAGCAGTGTCTTTCCTGCAGACGACTCGACGACCAGCACCGCGACGACCAGCCCGCTCAACAGCGAGACGATCGTTTCGGGCAGACTCAAGCGGAGAGGCTCGGCCCGGCTCGCAAACCGTTCGACTCGATCGACCGAGACCAGAATCCGATGCGGGCCGCGGTGAAATAGCAGCGCTGCGGACGGAGCCGACGTCTCCTCGGGCAGCGCACTGCCGCCCGCAATCAACGCCGGGTCACAGGGAATGAGCGATTCATCCAACAGCGACCGTCCCCGGCTGCGTGCGATCTCTTCCGCCGACAGCACGCGGACCAGTCCCGCCGTATCAATCACAAATCGCAGCGAACCACGCTGGCAGCAAAGTAATGGCATCGTGGCTCCTTCAACTCGTCCTCGTTCGGAAACAGCAACCCGCAACCCTCCGGCTCGTCAGACCGTTACCCGATTCACCAGTCGTTGAATCAAGGCCATGAGCGTCTCCTCCTGCCACGGCTTGACCAGGTACTCCGTCGCGCCCAGGTCAAGTGCCCGCCGGCGATGCTTCTCCCCCGCTCGCGACGTAATCATCACGATCGGCAGCTCTTCGTATTCAGTCCGATCCCGCAGCGCCGCGAGCGTCGCATACCCGTCCAACCGGGGCATCTCGATATCGAGCAGCACGATGTCGGGTGCTTCCGAGGTCGCGGCCAGCTTCTCGATCAGGTCCAGCCCGTCGATCCCCTCGACCGTTCGGTACCCATGGCTCTGCAACAGCCGCGACAGCACCCGCCGCACGCTGACGGAATCGTCGGCCAGCGCCACCAGCGGGGCACCCCGAGGCGCTGCGGCCTGAAGAGCGGGCTGCGGTGACACACGGTTCGGCACGCGGCTTTTGCCACACAGCAGCTGCGGATCGAGAATCGGCACGAGTTCGCCCGTCCCCAGCACGGTCATCCCCATCAGCGCGGGCAGCCCCCGGAGTGCGTTCCCCAGCGGCTTCACAACCACCTCGCGTCCCGATTCGATCCGATCGACAGCGACCGCCTGCGTTTCTCCGTGCAGCTCCAGAATCAGCAGCGGTTGCGGACGGGAGATCTCCGTGGGAACCGTGTCGAGATTCAGCCGTTCTCCCAGCCAGGTCACCGGCAGCCGCCGCGCGCCCACGGAGACCAGCCAGCGCCCGGCCAGCCGCGTGAACTCGCTCGGCTCGACGCGCAAGATCTGTCGGACAGGATGGGCGGGCAGGGCAAACAGACGGGATCCACAGGTGACCAGCAGCGCCCGCGTCGAAGCCAGCGTCAGCGGGAACTGCAGTCGGAACGTGGTCCCCAGACCGGGTCGCGTCTCGACCAGCAGCGTCCCGCGCAGCTCTTCAACCCGGGCGCGAACGACATCCAGTCCCACTCCGCGCCCCGAATACTCGCTGACGGTTTCCGCCGTCGAGAAGCCTGGCGCAAAGACCAGTTGTTCCAGTTCATCCGTCGACATCGCGGCCGCTTGCGAGGGAGCCAGCATCCCCCGGCGGATCGCCGTCTCGCGGATCCGCTCGTGGTCGAACCCCTGGCCATCGTCACTGATCGTGACGACCACCTCCGTCGCGCGATACTCGGCTTCAATCTGCAGCGTGGCGCGGGGAGGCTTGCCCGCCGCCCGCCGTCCCTCGGCCGATTCCACGCCGTGGTCCGCCGCATTGCGAACCAGGTGGACCAGCGGATCAACGAGTCGGTCGAGCAGCACCTTGTCGAACTCGACCTGCTCCCCCTTCAGACGGATGTCGATCTGTTTTCCCTGGTCGTCGGCAATCTGCCGAACCGCACGTTCCAGCCGACCGGAGATCCGCGAGAAGGCCACCATTCGCAGCCGGACAAGACGTTTCTGCGATTGGTTCGCCAGTCGCGTCTGTTGCGACAGCAGCGCCTGCAGTTCTCCCGACAGCCCTTTGATGCCCGTCAGCAGCGACGAGAAGTCGCCCGTGGATTCCGCCAGGCTGCGCGTCAGAATATGGAAGTCGGTGTAGCGATCGAATTCCAGCGGATCGAACCCGGACGCGCCCGGCGAGACGCCGCTCGTCTCTCCCGAACCACGGCTGTTGAGCAAGAGCGTCCCGTACTCGCCCTCGATCTCCCCCGAGACATGTCGCAACCGGCCGAGGGTGCGTTCCAGCCCGGTGATCTGCCGAGCCAGGTCAGACAGCCGCTGCTCCAATGACGACCGGCTAAGCAGCCAGTCGCTGTTGAGTCGGATCAGATCGTCGACATCGGCCCGGGGGACGCGCAGCGAATGTGCTTCAGGCTCGACGGCCCGCGTTTCGACCGCCTTGCCATCGCCCGCGCGACGGCCATCAGTCGCCACCACCGGGGCTGCCTCGCGCGCTGGTTCCGCTTCGGCAGCGGGGACCGCTCTGATCGGTGTCGCCGCGTCCTCATTCAGGTTGGATTCCCAGTCGGTCCCCGTCGCGATGAACTCGTCATACGCGGCCGTCAGATCACGCAACCGCAGCCGCGCTCCCTGCAGGTCGGCCGTGTCGTCAAGATGGACGAGCGCATGCAGCAGGTCGGTCGTCCGTCTCCACAAGTCCAGCGAGACGGCCGTAATCGTCTGTGGACGTTCTCCCAACAGTTCGAGGAGGTCCTCCAGTTGATGGGCCAGACGCGACACCGAGAGAAACCCGACCGCCCCGGCCGAACCCTTGAGCGAATGCGCCGCACGGTGCGCCTGCCGGAGCACGTCGCCCCACGAGGCCGGATTCTGCTCCAGTCGCACGCGCATCGCCTCCAGGCTCCGCAGGTGCTCCTCGGCTTCATCCAGGAAAATCGTCCGCAGGTCAGTTGGTAGCTGGGTGGGCTGCTCCAATGGGGGCAGGTCGGCAGACATTTCC
>JAIXZD010000302.1 GCA_027489895.1 Planctomycetaceae bacterium | reverse complement strand
GGTCGGAAATTCGGCTCGCAGTTGGATGAGGCGACGGTCGACCGGCGGTTTCGGGAGGTGTTTCGCTCGACGGAGCGGAACGGGGCGCGAGAGCTGCCCGATCTTGTTGATGCCGTGGCGTGGCGGACGAGCGAGGTCGAGGAGTTGGCCCGGTGGCGGGGAATCGTTGACTACGTCCTGGATGATGTGGCCGATCCGGAGGCCTGTTTCGACGAGCTGTTCCGGCATTTTGCCGACGCGTCGGTCTGGCATGTCTATCCCGATGCGCGACCAGCCCTCGATGGCCTGGCCCAGTTAGGGATCGACCTGGCGCTCGCCTCGAATTTTGATGCCCGGCTGCATCCGGTTTGCGATGGCCTGCCCGATTTGCAGCGGCTCACGCGACGGTTTATCTCGTCGCAAGTGGGGGTCCGGAAGCCAGCGCGGCAGTTTTTCGCGCACATTTTGGAGCAGACGGGTCGCAGCGCGAACGAAGTGCTGATGGTCGGCGACGACGCGGTGAACGACGTGGCCGGAGCACGGGAGAGCGGCCTGCGGGCGGTCCGGGTCGATCGCAAGGGGGTGCCTGCGGTGGGCGAGATCGCCCGACTGACGGAGCTGCTGGGCTGGTAGCGGAACTCGTGAGAGTTCCCGAGGGCGACGCTCGCTGTCTGGGAATAGCCGCTGCGCGGGGGAAGCCTTACGGCTTCCGCTACAGGCTGGGCGCGACAGGTTGGGCCGCTCGTCTGGCGGAATCCGCGATTCGCCACGGATCGAACTTGACGTTTCTCTCGAAAACCATACACTCGATTAAAACAAACGTTTGATTCAATCGTCTGATTGGTCGATACCCCTGATATGACACCTGTTGTTGACGAGCCCCGTGAGCAGTTGCTGAACGCCGCCGGCGAGATTTTCGCCGAAAAGGGGTTCAAGGCGACCACCATTCGCGACATCTGCGGCAAGGCCCAAGCCAACGTCGCGGCCGTGAACTACTACTTTCGCGACAAAATGGGCCTCTACATCGAGGCGGTCAAACGGGCGCATTGCAGCCCCGTCACGATCGATCTGGCCCAACTGACCGGGGCGACGACCGCCCAGAAGCTGCATCTGTTTGTCCTGGGGATGCTGACCCATCTGCTCGACGACAGCCGTCCCGCCTGGCATGCGCAACTCATGATGCGGGAGCTGGCGGAACCGACCGAGGCCTGTGTGGCGCTCGTCGAGTCGTACATCCGTCCGCAGGCGCTGCAGCTCGAGGCGATTCTGGGGGCGGTGGTGCCGTCCCACAACCGCGCCGATTTTTACATGTTCGGCTTTTCGGTCGTGGCGCAGTGCCTGTTCTATCGAGTGCAGAAACCGATCGCCGAACTGCTGGTCGGGCCGGCCGAGTATGCGACGTACAGCGTCGAGAAGCTGGCCCGGCACATCACCCGGTTCAGCCTGCCGGGACTGGGTCTGTCGCCCGAATTCGAGCCGTTTATGCCCGCAGGTCTGATGGCCAGATCGACCGAAGCGGCCGTCGCCGAGCCGGTCTTGGGGGAGATCGTCCCATGAACTGGATCGCCTGGAAGATGCTGACCGGGGACCGGACGAAGTACCTCGGGATTGTGTTTGGCGTGGCGTTTGGCTCTGTGCTGATTGCCCATCAGACGTCGATTTTTGTCAGCCTGATGAAGCGGACCGGGTCGCAGATTCTGGACATCACCGAGCCGGATATCTGGGTGATGGACAAAGAGCTGCAAAGCGTCGACGAAGTCCGCACGCTGCCCGAGACGGATGTCTATCGCGTGCGGGGGGTGCCGGGGGTCGAGTGGGCGGTCCGGCTGTTCAAAGGGCAGGTGACCGCACGGACTCCCGGCGGGATTTATCGGCAGTGCATTCTGATGGGGCTGGACGATGCGACGCTGATCGGCGCGCCGCGGACGATGCTGTTGGGGACGCTGGCCGACCTGCGGCGGCCCGATGCGCTGATCGTCGATGCCGCCGGCTACAGCTATCTCTTTCCGGGCGAGCCGCTGGAACTCGGAAAGACGATCGAGATCAACGACCACCGCGGCGTGATCGTGGGCGTTTGCGAGACCTCGCCGCCGTTCATCACGTTTCCGATCGTGTTTGCCCGTTACAGCACGGCCACGCTGGTCGCCCCGAAAGAGCGCAACACGCTGGGGTTTGTGCTGGCGAAAGCGGTGCCAGGGCAGTCGATTCCCGAGCTCTGCCGGCGGATCGAGGCGACGACGGAGCTGAAGGCGATGTCACAGTTGGAGTTCGTCTGGCTGACGGTGGGGTACTACATCAAAACGACGGGAATTCCCGTCAATTTCGGGATCACCGTGATGCTGGGGTTTGTCGTGGGGACCGCGATCGCCGGACAGACGTTTTATCTGTTTACGATCGAAAACCTGAAGCAGTTCGGGAACCTGAAGGCGATGGGCGTCTCGAACGGACGGATCGTGGGGATGATCCTGTTTCAGGGAGCGATTGTCGGGGTGATCGGGTTCGGGATTGGCATGGGGCTCTCGGCCGCGTTCTTCGAGGGAACCAAAGACATCGTTCACCTGAAGGGGTTCGCGATGCCCTGGCAGGTGATGGCGATGACCGCAGTCACGGTGATCATCATCGTGGGACTCGCCAGCCTGCTCAGCATCCGCAAAGTGCTCGTGCTGGAACCGGCGGTGGTGTTCAAGTGATCGCGCTATGCGATTGGTCGTCGTTTGACGAATGAACAAGCGGTTGACGTTGGAAGGAACGGGACGAGAGAGTTCGCGGGAGCTGGGACCAAAGGCTTGAGTGCGACATGACTGCCACACTGGACGATGTATCGCGACCAATAACTCAGCCTGCGGCCACGGCGAGCGATGCTCCGCCGTTGGCGGTGGTCTGCCGGGGTGTGACCAAGGAGTTTGGCTCAGGCGACGCGAAGGTGCAGGTGTTGCTGGGCGTGGATGTCGACATTCCGGCCGGGGAGATGGCGCTGTTGGTGGGGCCGAGTGGTTGCGGCAAGACAACGCTGATTTCGATCATCTGCGGCCTGCTCACGCCGACGGCGGGAACGGTGGCGCTGTTCGGTGTCGAGCAGCAGAAGTTGACGGGTCGGCAACTGGTGGATTTTCGGGGGAAGAATGTCGGGTTCGTGTTTCAGCAGTACAACCTGCTCCCGGCGCTGACGGCGGCGGAGAACGCGGCCGTCCCGCTGATCATTCAGGGGGTGCCGCGCAAGCAGGCCGTGGCGAGAGCGACCGAGGTGCTGGACCAGGTGGGGATGGGGCACCGGGCGAATTCGCGGCCCGCGCAGCTTTCGGGAGGTCAACAGCAGCGGGTGGCGATTGCGCGGGCGCTGGTGCACTCGCCGCGACTGCTGGTGTGCGATGAACCAACGGCGGCGCTCGATGCGCAGTCGGGCCAGACCGTGATGGAACTACTACGCGAGACGGCGGTCCAGCCGGGGCGCGGGGTGCTGATCGTGACGCATGACCACCGCGTGTTTGCGTATGGGGACCGGATTGTGCGGATGTCGGACGGGCGAATTGAGAGTGTCGAAACGAAGGCGGCGGGAACACACGCCGCCGAAGGTGGTGCGCATTGAGGTGGTGTTGGCTGCTGAATGTTTCCAATTGGGTGGGCTTAATGGTGTGCCATGCTTGCACCGTTTCGGGGCAAGCATGCCGAGCATGGGACGGCGGGTACCCCGCAGAAATCGCAAACTCTGGTTGAGTTCGAGGGCAGAGAGAGAGTCGTGTGTCGCTCACATGCTTGCCCCGCAAAGCCGGTGCAAGCATGGCACAGAACGCCGTTTACGAATTCTGTTCGCGTTGTTGACGTTGACGTTCGAAGGGCTGTTTTCCGGTGGTGAGGTGACGTATGTGGCGTGCCCTGGTGTTGCCGTTGTTGTCGGTGTCGATGCTGACGCTGGCGGGTTATCACGTCGCGCGGACGTCGCGGGCGGAGCCGCCCATGTCGCCGCCCAGTGACCCGGCCCGCGCGCCCTATGGCCAGCAGATTGGGGCGTCAGGGGTCATTGAGCCGCGGTCGGAGAACATTTCGATTGGCGCGCATGTTCCGGGGGTGGTCGCGGAGGTGTTCGTCCAGGTAGGCGACACGGTGAAGAAGGGGACGCCGCTGTTTCGACTGGATGTCCGGCAGGTGCAGTCGGAGCTGCGGGTGAAAGAGGCGATCCTGGCGTCGATGCAGGCCCAACTGGGGAAGCTGGAGGCGCAGCCGCGACCGGAAGAGATTCCGCCAAGCGAGGCGAAAGTCCAGGAGGCGGCGGCGAACGTGGCCCGGGTGGCGGACCTCGAGGAGCGGGGCCGCAAGCTGCTGGCGGGCAAGTTCATCACGGCCGAGGAAATGGTCGGCCGCGAGCAGAATCTGCGGATGATCCAGCATCAGTTGCAGCGGACGAAAGCCGAACACGAGCTGCTTTTGGCCGGGGCGTGGGAACCGGACCTGGCGGTGTCGCGTGCGGCGATGGCGCAGGCCTCGACCGAGGTCGAGCGGCTGCGGGTGGAACTGGAACGTCACACGGTGAACGCCTCGGTCGACGGAGAGATTCTGCAGGTGAATGTCCGGCCGGGCGAGTATGTGAGCCTGTCGTCGGGGAAGGCGCTGGTGGTGCTCGGGAATGTCGCTCTGCTGCATGTGCGGGTCGATATCGACGAGCAGGACATTCCGCGATTCGATGGCTCGCTCAAGGGGATTGCCTATTTGCGATCAGATTCGAGCAAGGGGTATCCGCTGTCGTTCGTGCGGGTGGAGCCGTATGTCGTCCCGAAGAAATCGCTGACGGGGGACGTGACGGAGCGGGTCGACACGCGGGTGCTGCAGGTGATCTACGCGCTGGATCAGCAGGGGGACAAGGTGTACGTCGGGCAACAGGTGGATGTGTTTTTCGACCTGGAGAGTCGGGTGGACCCGAAGCGGCCTGCGGTTGCGGCGCGGCGGGGGGAGTGAACTTGGGTGAGAGAGTGCTGGGGTGAATCGAAAAACCTCCGGGCGCTGACGCATCCGGCTCCCTTTTTAGGGTGGAGACTTGAGGCTGCAGGTTGGAGCAATTCGGGGGGTGGGCTTGTCGGCGAATTGATGCGGACGTGGTAGCATGCTGCGGGGGCCTTGGGTTTGGTGGGGGCCTGGCTGCTTTTTTTCGGATGAGGACCATGTCTGCGGTTGAACCTGGCAGTCTGACTGGCCCGCGCGGTGGTCGCGACGCGAACCAGCCGAATCTGACCTGGCTGGTTTTGATTCTGGTCATGCTGGTCGGCGTGTTCTGGTATCGAACGCGGGAGCCGGCCGAATCGCCCCTGTTCAATCCCGACGCCGTCCCCCGCCCGGTGGTGGCGCGGGGCGACCTCGCGGCGGACGAACAGGCGACCATCGAACTGTTCCGCACGGCCTCGCCCTGTGTCGTGAACATCACCACTCTCACGAGCCGTCGCGATTACCTGCGGCTGAAGGTGGAAGAGACTCCCTCGGGAAGCGGAAGCGGGTTTCTGTGGGATTCCGATGGCCACGTCGTGACCAACTTCCATGTGATTCAGAAAGCGTCCGGGGCGCAGGTGATCCTGTCGGACCGGTCGACGTGGAAGGCCCGGCTCGTGGGGGCCGAGCCCGATAAGGACATCGCGGTGCTCAAGATCGACGCGCCGAAATCGCGGCTGCCCCCGCTATTGATTGGCAGCTCGCGTGATCTGCTGGTGGGGCAGAAGGTGTTCGCGATCGGGAACCCGTTCGGCCTCGATCAGACGTTGACCACGGGCGTGATCAGTGCGCTGGGGCGCGAGATTCAATCGGTGACGAAACGGCCGATCCAGGATGTGATCCAGACGAATGCGGCGATCAACCCCGGAAACTCGGGAGGGCCGCTGCTGGATAGCGCGGGACGGCTGATCGGGATGAACACAGCGATCTTTTCGCCGACGGGTGTCAGCGTGGGCATCGGGTTCGCGGTGCCGGTGGATACGATCAACCGGATCGTTCCCCAGTTGATTCGCAACGGCACCGTCGAGCGCGTGGGTCTGGGGGTGACGATCGCGACGGATCAGGTCGCCTCGCAGTTGGGTATTTCCGGAGTACTGGTGCTGGAAGTGCAGCCCGAGAGCGGTGCGGCGCGGGCCGGGCTGCGGCCAACCCGCGTGGACGAGCGGGAGCAGATCACGCTGGGGGATATTATCGTCAGCCTGGCGGGGCAGACGATCAAGGAGAGCAACGATCTCTACCGGGCTCTGGATAACATCGCGCCGGGAACAATGGTGCCGGTCAAGGTGCGGCGGGGCGACGAGGTGGTCGAGGTCTCGGTGGAGGTGCAACAGCTCGCGTCGTCGCCGTGAACCTGTGGGACGAGGCACATCAGCTCGCCAGAATCAGGCGCTGAGGTCGATGCGTTCGAAGCCGGGGGGCGAGGGGATGGTGTACTGGGAGGAACCACCCCTCACGTTGATGTCGACCTGCCCCAGCGCGATCGAAAGATCGAGCTTCGCGTCGGGCCATTCAAGGTCGATCCGCGACGGCATCACCGGCCCCGTGACCGCGAACCGACCATCGGAGGCGAGTCGCTGCCGCGAGTGGCCCGTCAGCACGGCCCGGGCAACCTGCCGGTCATGACTGTCGTGAACGGTGTGCTCCAGCACAATCCCGTGGCAGAGGTCGACCAGCGTACTCTTCCGCCATTCCTCGCCGGATTCCATCCGCAGCGTTCCCACCAACTGGGCCCGCGGCTGACCACCGACCGCGGGTGGCAGTTCCTCGTAGACGAGTCGTTCCTCGTCGAACGGCATCACGCCAAGCACTTCGATGACCCAGCTCGGCTCGATGGGAACGGGGAACCTCCGGCGGGCACGGTCCAACTGATCGAGGCGGCAGGTCATGACCTGCTTCTGGGGATGGTCCTTGGCCCAAACCCAGCATTCTTCGTCGTTGGAGCCCATGTCGAACATGGGGCCGCCGACCGGCCCGCTGACGACGAGCCGGAATGAATTGGGGGCATCGACGGTGATCATCGCACCGGCCGTCATCGGGTTGCCGCGCATCGAAACCCGCGCGGAGGTCGCCCGCCAGCCTGTCAGTTGATTGATGTTCTGGTTGAGGTGGGCAAAGACCGCCGGCCCCGTGACGCCCGGAGGGAGCTGACAGCGGGAGGGATTGGTATACGCCGCGCCGCCCGACCAGGGGACGACGTGCGCGCAGCCGGTCGGCAAGGCGAGAAGAGACGACAGCAGGAATCCACGGCGGGAGATCATGCGGCGTCCTCCGGCGGCAGTCCGTGGTGTGCCATGCCTGCGGCGTCGGGGTCGAGTTCACCGAACTCGACGGCGAGCCTCGCGTTCAGTTCCTGCTGCAGGGTGTGGGCCTCTTCTTCGCTGAGGGGATAGTCGCGAATCTCCCAGGCGCCTTCGCCGTGCATACCGGAGACTTGAATCCACTCTTCGCCCTCGATCGAGCGGGAGCCATCGAGCCGAAAGCGGCGTTTCTGAATGAGGAGCAGGGCGACAACGTAGCGCAACCGGTCGTGAAGCGGGTTGGCCTCTTCGGTCAACTGCTCGAAAAAACTGATCAGGGCGGCGGGGTCGAGCGGAGCCTTGCGATTCTGGACCGGCAAGGGGACGCGCAGCTTCCAGTGGCCCACGGCTCCCTGGGGCGGCCCTTTCCAGTGGGCGGCGGCGTAGTCGAGCCGGGTCAGTTCGCCATCCTGTTCGACGACAGCGGAGTAGCAGACGGCACCGGGCGCGAGCGTCTCTCCCGAGACGGAGCACTTTTTCCCGATCGATCTGACCTGATAGTCCGCCATTGCGGTTCGCGTCCCTGCGCCCAAATCCCGGGGAAGCCCTTCCCAACCCGGCTTGTAGCCCGGATCGCCCGAATCGCTCAAGGCGAGTTTTCGGTCGAGGCGAGCGGCGCTGGAATTGCGTGCGATTCGGCGACTGTGTGAAGGGCAAGATTTCGTTCACCACCAAGGCACCAAGGAAAGGCAAAGCAAGAGTGAAGGGGGTTGGGGTTAGGGGGTTGGGGGTTGTCAGGGGGCGGTAGGGATGGAGGGTGGAGGTTGAAGTGCTCTCCGCGGGGGTGATTTGTGGTGTCGCGTTTTCTGGGAGTCTGGAAGGGAACGGACAGGTTGGAAGCCGATCCCACAGAATTTTTGTCTCCTCTTTGGCGGTCCGCGGGGGCCGGTCGTGGGGGTTGGATCGGGCTGGAAATGGCATTCGAGGGGGCTTCTCTGTTGCAGGAACGCCGCGGCGCGCCAACAATTGACTATCCCCCCGAGAGTCTCTGCGGGCGGGACCGCGATCGCGGACAACGTTGGGAGTATCCGCCGCAGGGTGACTTGGGATGGTCCCAGGAACTTCGCGGAACTGGATTTCGCAGACAGCCGTACTCTCTGGTGACCGGTTTCGACCATGAAGCTCAATCGTGAAGCTGGCGGGATGGTGGCCTCGTTGCTGGTCCACCTGGCGATTCTGGGGCCGCTCGCGTTCTGGACGATGGTGACGCAGAGCGACGATCTGAAGATCGCGATCGAGACGATGTTTGCGGAAGAGCGTCCGCCCGAAGAGTTCACGCGGGAGATGAGCCTCGACCAGCAGGTGTCCGAGTCGCTCAACGTGATGGAAGCGGGCGGCGCGGTGACGCAGGCGGTCGGGGGTTCGAACTCGGCGGTGGCAGCCGCGCAGACGAAGATCGAGAACAACGAACAGATCAAGGATCCGCAGATTCAGGTGAACGTCGGGGCGATCGATACGCCCGGCATGGATGTGCTGGGTGATGACCTGGGCGAAGGGGAAGTGACCGGGGAGGTCGGCGCGGTCGTCGAGGGTTACGGCGCGGCGATGTCGCGGATCGCGCAGGAACTGGTCCGGATGATGCGTGAACAGCGGGTGATGTGCGTCTGGCTGTTTGACGAATCGGAATCGATGGAAGACGACCGGCAGTTCATCAAGGAAGAGTTCCGGAAGATTTACGACGAGTTGGGGATCGCCTCGAAGAAGGATGTGAACCTCAAGAACTCGAAGGACAAGGAACTGCTGCTGACGGCCGTGATGAGTTTTGGCAAGGCGACCACCGCGGTCCTTGAGAAGCCGACGGATGACGACAAGTTGATCAAAGGCGCCATCGATAAGGTCAAGAACGACCCGACCGGTGCGGAAAACACGCTCGCGGCGATCAATGCGGCCGTGGCGAAGTACCGGGCTCAGGCGAATGCCCAGAAGCGGAAACTGGTGATCATCGTCGTCACGGATGAATCGGGCGATGATGACAGCGAGAACAGTGACGTGCTGTCGGAAACGATCACGAACCTGAAGCGGACAAAGACGCCGGTTTACGTGCTGGGGCGGGAATCGATTTTCGGTTACCCGATTGCACGGATCGCGTACAAGGACCCGGACCTGGGCCTCACCCACTGGCTGCCCATCAAGCGGGGGCCGGAAACCGCCGATCCTGAGTGCCTGCAGTTCGATGGATTCCACGAGCGGTGGGACTCGTTCCCGAGCGGCTTTGGCCCCTACACCCAGGCTCGGCTGTGCAAAGAGACGGGCGGGATCTTCTTCATTCTGCCCAGTGAAGAGCAGAACGTGGTCGGGCAGGCGGCGATCGACAAGCGGAAGTTCGCGTTCCTGGACCTGAAGGAATACAACCCGGACCTGAATGGTCGGCGGGAGTATCGTCAGGAGCGCGACAAGAGCAAGTTCCGGGCGGCGATCTGGAATGTGATCAAGACGCTGAATCCGCATACGGACGGCCAGTTGCATGTGCGAACAACGCACTTCGAAGCGGAACTGGCGGAGTTCAACAAGCAGGGGGCCGAGAGCTTCGGCCGGGCCGTGCGGGCGCTGGGCATGCTCAATGCGGCCTTGGCCGATCTGGAAAAGGTCCGTCCACTGCGGGCTTCGGAGGAATCGCAGCGGTGGCGTGCCCATTACGACCTGATTGTCGCGCAGTGCATGGCGTACCGGGTGCGGCTGTTCCAGTACCTTCTGGCGCTGGACCAGATGAAAAAGAACAAAACGATTCCGAAAGACCCGAAGCACAACCAGTGGTCCATCTCGTACATTCCGACGCAGTTGGAGCCCGATCCCGAGCAGGTCAAGCAGACCAAGGTTGACCTGAAAGAACTTCAGGATCAGGAGAAAAAGGCGAAGGAACAGTACGAGTTCGTGATCAAGACGCATCCGCGGACGCCGTGGGCGAACCGGGCCGAGTGGGAACGGAACCAGGGGTTCGGGATTCAGTTCAACTCGTTCTTCTGGGACCCGCGGTACAAGACGTACAAGTTCAAGCTGCCGACGCTGTAGGCGCGAACGTCGTAAGGGGTCGCGTGATGCGTGCGACCGATGTCAGACGGGAGAGGCGAGCCGACCCTGTCAGGGGTCGGTGGAAGAGCGCCCAGCAATGTGTGACAGGCGCTACCCGGTCGAAACCTCTGCCCTGCCAATCGTGCGGAGCGCCCATTCTTGTGAAGCGCGCGTTTCCACCGACCCCTGACAGGGTCGGCTCGCCGGAGACCGTGCGAGGGAGGGAGCTGTCGGTATGCCGCGTCGCTTTTATGTTCCGGGGGGGTGGGTCACCGCCGGAGCCGTTGAGCTGAGCGCGGAGGAATCGCATCATCTGGTGCATGTGCTTCGGGCCGAGCCGGGCGACGAGTTCGAGCTGTTCGATGGGCGCGGTCGACGGGCACTGGCGCGGGTCGAGGCTGCGGTGGCGACGGCCGCCCGGCTGAGCATTGTCGAAGAGATCGCGTCTGAAGGGGCGGTGTCGCATAGCCCGCTCTGGATTGCGACGGCCGTTCCCAAAGGCGACCGGTTCGACTGGCTGGTCGAGAAGGCGACGGAACTGGGCGTGGATCGGCTGATTCCGCTGGTGACGCGGCGAAGCGTGGTGGAACCTCGCGAGACAAAGCTGGAGCGGCTGCGGGCGGTGATCGTCGCGGCGTGCAAACAGTCGGGCCGGGCGCGGCTGATGGAGCTGGCTCCGCTCTGTCCGTGGCGAAGCCTGCTGACGGAGGTGGTCCCGGGCACAGAGGCTTGTCTGGCGCATCCCGAGGGCGAGCCCCTGGCGGCTGCGTGGAGTGCGGGCGAAGCGAGGCGGCCGCGGCTGGTGCTGGTCGGGCCGGAGGGTGGGTTCACTCCGGACGAGCTGATCGAGGCGCAAGCGGCCGGGGCGAAGATCGTGCGGTTGGGTACGACGATTCTACGGACGGAGACCGCGGTGCTGGCCGTGGCCGCGCTGGCGGCGTTACATCACCCGGAGTCACCCTCGGCGGGGGGATGACGGAGCCAGTCTGGGGTGATTCGTCTGGGAGCCGTTGTGGATAGCGGCGGACGGTTGAGCCGTCTCGTAACATGAGAGCATGTGCCCACCGCTCGCCGACCATTCGCCCACGGTTCGAGAAATTTAGTTCCGATGCCGCCCTCACCGTCCCCAGACACGTTCCCGCCCGCGGTGCCCTCCGCGACCGTGCGGCGGCGTGTCGCCAGGCGACGAATCGGCTGGCTCGTGGTGGCGACCGGCCTGGCGGTGCTCGCCTGGTATGGGCTGTATCACGTCTCCGTCTGGCGGGCCGAGGCGGCGCTGGAACGACGGGACACACTCTGGGCGGGACGCTGGTCAACCCTGGCGCGGGGTGTGGGCTGGGGCGCGGCCGATGGGCAACTGGTCTTCGCGCGGGCGGAGCGCCGGGCCGGTCGGC
>JAIXZD010000198.1 GCA_027489895.1 Planctomycetaceae bacterium | reverse complement strand
GGCGCCTCTCACTCGATCTGACCGGCCTGCCGCCCACGAGCGCCGAAGTCGACGCGTTCGTCGCCGACACGCGCCCCGATGCCTACGAACAGTTCGTCGATCGACTGCTCGCCAGCCCTCATTTTGGCGAGCGGATGGCCCTCGATTGGCTCGACGCCGCCCGTTACGCCGATACGAACGGCTACTCGATTGATGGCGGCCGCCAGATGTGGCTCTGGCGCGACTGGGTCATTCAGGCCTTCAATGACAACAAGCGCTACGACCGGTTCCTGCTCGAACAGTTGGCGGGCGACCTGTTGCCGACATCGGACGACGCCACGCTGATCGCCACCGGGTTCCAGCGGAACAACATGGTGACGCACGAGGGCGGGACCATTCCCGAAGAGAACCTCACCAACTACAACGCCGACCGGATCAAGACGCTGGGCGAGGCGATTCTGGGCCTCACCCTGGGCTGTGCCCAATGCCACGACCACAAGTTCGACCCGATCACGCAAAGGGACTACTACCAGCTCTTTGCCTTCTTCAACACGCTCGACGATATCGGGCTGGACGGCAATTTCGGGATCAACCCGCGACCGCAGGTCAATCTGCGGACCGTGCTCCGAACCAACGAACGAGACGGACTGACCCAACGGATCGCTGCACTCGAACAGCAGTTGGCCGCGCCCGATGCCAACCTCCTTGCGGCGTGGGAGACCCGTCAGCAAAGTCGACTCGCCGCGCGCGGCAAGGAGTTCGCGCTGCACCCGGTGAAGGCGCTCAACGTGTCGACGCCCAATCGCGGGGCAGGGTTCGAGATCGAAGGCGAAGCAGGCGTGCGGCTGAAGAACGTGGGCGACTACTCGGCGTTCGATGTCACGCTCAAGCTGCCCACAGATATCGGGCCGATCCGGGGCGTCCGCGTCTCGTTCATTCCCTCAGATGACCTGCCGGGCGGTGGCTGGGGGTATGGCCCGAACACCAAGCGCCGCAAGGGAGATGTCGAGACCACCGAGCCGGAGAAAGGCTCGTTCGTGCTGACAGCCATCGGCATGACGGCCGACGTCATTCCCAGCGACCAGGTCAATCTCCATCGACTGGAACAGATCGCGCACGTCACCGCGAACTCGTGGGTTCCCGCGCATCCCCCGCAGCATGTTCTCGACTTACGGAACGAAAACGGCTGGTCGCCCGACCTCGGCACCACAGGCCCGGTCCATCTCACGGCGACGCTCGTCGAACCAATCGATTCGGCCAAGACGCCTTACCTCACGTTTCAGGTCGGGTTTGGCTATGGCCAGAACATGGTGCCTAACCTGTTTCAGATCGCCGTTTTCACCGGGAACGATGACGATAGCGATCTGCCCGCCCCGGTGATCGCGGCCCTGGCTGTTCCGGCCGAAACGCGAACGCCCGAACAACTCGCGGTGATTCGCGCCGAGTTCGCTAATTCGAGCGACGAACTCGCTGCCGTCCGGATCGAACTCGCCAACCTGAAGGACCGGCTAGCGCACCTGACCCAGGCCTATCCGACAATGGTGATGAACGTCTCCGCCAAGCCGCGGGAAACTCGAATTCTGAATCGCGGGGACTACGCGCAGCCAGGCGAGACGGTGCGGCCGGGGACGATCTCGGCACTGCCGCCGCTCCCACCGGGAGCGGGCAGTGACCGGTTAGCCCTCGCCCGCGGGCTGGTGATGCGAGAAAATCCGCTCACCGCGCGGGTCGCGGTCAACCGGTTCTGGAAGCAACTGTTCGGGACGGGCCTTGTCGCCACGGCCGCCGATTTTGGGATGCAGGGCGAGTGGCCCAGTCACCCCGAGCTGCTCGACTGGCTTGCGATCGAGTTCATGGACTCCGCCTGGGACACCAAGCGGCTCATCAAGACGATCGTGCTGAGCGAGACGTATCGCCAGACCTCCTTCGCATCACCAGAGCTTCTCGACCGTGACCCACAGAACCGTCTGCTCTCCCGTGGCCCGCGCTTTCGCCTTCCGGCCGAACTGGTGCGCGATGCGGCCCTTCGAACCAGCGGCCTGCTCGTGGACCGCATCGGCGGCCCCAGCGTCAATCCCTACATGCCCGGCGACCTCTGGCGCGAGGTGAGCCACTTCGGCAGTACCCCCGCGACCGCCCAGACGTTCGTGCAGGATCACGGCGAGAAGCTCTATCGCCGCAGTCTCTACACCTTCTGGAAACGAACAGCCCCTCCCCCGAACATGACGACGTTCGACGCACCGAATCGAGAGGTCTGCACGATCTCTCGTGGCAACACGACGACACCGCTGCAGGCCCTCGTCACGCTGAACGACCCGCAGTTTGTGGAAGCGGCCCGTGCGTTCGCCGAACGGATCGTCGCCCAACCGGGGACCGATCGCGAGAAGCTCGCCTGGGCCGTGCGTGAGGCCACGTCGCGACTGGCTGAGGAACGCGAGCTGGAAATTCTCTCGGCAGCAGTTCTTCGCGAACGGGCCCGCTACACCGCCGACCCTGGCAAAGCGACCGCATTACTCGCCATCGGAGAGTCTCCGCGCAATCCCGCGATCCCGGTGACCGAGCACGCCGCCTGGACGCAGATCGCCTCATTGCTGCTCAACCTGAGCGAGACGGTCACTCGAAACTGACGGCTGCGGCAACGCCTCTCCGACAGTCGTAGCGGAACTCGTGAGAGTTCCCCGGCGTGCTACGACAGCAACAAACCGCCGCGTTCGTGGTCACGCCTGCCGCGTACGCGGAATGAACGGCCCCCCATCGGTGACGGCCCAAAAAGACGTTATACCACGTCGGCTGAAGCCGGAAGAAAAGTCACCTGGACGTTGCGTGCCGGTGAGCGATGGTGGGCAGTGCCCACCCTACCCTGGGAAACCACGCTTAGTGGAACACGGGACCGGCGAGTTGTTCGAGCTGGTGCAGGCTGGAGGTTTCGATTTCCGCGTGCAGGCTCTGGCCGTGCGAGTCCATCGTGCAGATGGTTGCGAACCCGTTCAGCCGCAGATGCCACATCGCCTCGGGAACACCCAGTTCGAGCAGGTCGACCCCTTCAATCCCCTTGATGCATTCGGCGTAGTACTGTGCCGCGCCGCCGATCGCATTGAGGTAGACCGCGCCATGTTCCTTGAGGCCAGCGAGCGTCTTTTTGCCCATGCCACCTTTGCCAATCACCGCCCGCAGACCGAACTTTTTAATGATGTCCGCCTGGAACGGCTCTTCCCGCATCGAGGTCGTCGGCCCCGCCCCGGTACAGAGCCACTGGCCGTCCACCTGGTTCATGACGGGACCACAGTGGTAGATGATTCCCCCGTTGAGATCGACCGGCGAATCGTGATGCAG
>JAIXZD010000438.1 GCA_027489895.1 Planctomycetaceae bacterium | reverse complement strand
GCCACAAAACAAAAGCCGACCGCAACCAGGCCTTGATTTGTAGCGGAAGCCGTGAGGCTTCCCCCGCGTAACGGCTCCCCCCCAAGGCACCCCGCGCCTGAACAAATGCACCAGAAATGAGCCCTGACTTATCGGATGGTTCCCGGCAAGTGTGGCCGGCGGGAATCGTAAATCCTCCGGGCGCGAACGCGTCCGGCTCCGAGGGACGCGACATTTCCCCGGATCTCGGCGACGGTCCCCCACAGGCAGATCCTCGCATTGCCCACTGGCATTCGACTGTCGCTGGTGGTATTTCTACGATCCGTGGTCTGTTTCGGCAGCGGAGTCGATGGCCAGTGCGAACCGCTTTTCGAAGCAGTGTTTGAGATTCATTCCTCCAAAACGGATTTTGGGGCGAGCAGATGTCGGTCTTTTCAAGGAAGAACATGCCCTGGTCCGCTCTCGGGTTCTCTCGCTGGTTCTCGCTTCGGCCCGTCGCCACTGTCCTGGCCGTGGCCTGTCTGGGATGGCTGGTCGTCTCCCCCGGTGAAGCGCAGCAGCGCCGCCGTCCTCGTCCCGGAGATCTTCCCGCCGAAACGGCCACCGCGCCCCCTCAAGGCGTCAGCGCGTCGGCTCCCGTCGAGATTCCCGAAGACCATCCCCTCCGCCCCGCCATCGATCTGGCCGAAGAGAGCCTCACCGTGATGGAAGGGGTGAGCGACTACACCGCGGTCTTTTCCAAGCGGGAGCTGCTGGGCAACCGGCTCACCTCGCAGACGATGGAGATGAAGTTCCGGCACCGGCCGTTCAGCGTCTACTTCAAGTTTCGTGGCCCCGAGGCGGGCCGCGAAGTGATCTTTATCGATGGCCGCAATCGCGGCAATCTGCTGGTCCACGAAACGGGCGTCGCGGCGCTCGCAGGAACGATCACCATCGCCCCCACCGCCCCCGAGGTGATGAAGAACACCCGCCATCCGATCACGCAGGCGGGCCTGTACAACCTCGTCGCGAAGGTTGCCGAACAGTGGCGATCGGAAAGCCGGTTTGGCGAGGTCGATGTGAAGACCTTCCCGAACGCGAAACTGGGCGACCTCCCCTGCATCGCGATTCAAACCACCCACCCCCAGCCCCGGCGCGAGTTCAAGTTTCACATGACGCGCCTCTATCTCGATCGCGACCAGAAGCTGCCCGTCCGCGTCGAACAGTTTGGCTGGCCACGCAACGGCTCCGACAAACCGCCGCTCGTCGAGGAGTACACCTACACAAACGTCCGCGTGAATGTCGGCCTCACTGACCTCGACTTCGACCAGCGCAACCCCGCCTACGGGTTTTAGTGCCGGGAGCACGCGAGCGGGTTGGCACGCTCGCCAGGGGGTTGCACCGGATGCGCTTGCCGTTTGCGCGAGGTGGCAGACGGTTCGCGGTTGGAGATAGACTAAAGTGCGCCCGGCGGCCTCTCGCCGCACTCCACTTGTCTCGCTCCATTGCCTCGAGAAAATGCTCTACCAGATCAACACGCGCGTCTGGCTGGGCGAGCGGTCGCAAACACTGGGGCGCCCCGCCACGCTCGACGACGTGACGACCGACGATCTCGAAGCGATTCGCGAACTCGGCTTCAGCGCCATCTGGTGGCTCGGGATCTGGCAGACCGGGCCCAAATCGCGACGGATCGCCCGCACTCACCCCGGACTTCTGAGTGACTACGCCCACGTTCTCCCGGAATTCACGCTGGATGACGTCGCTGGTTCGCCTTTCGCCGTCGCCGCGTACACCGTGCATGCCGACTTCGGCGGCGACGCGGCCCTCGCCCGCCTGAGGCAACGCATGCGCGAAGTCGGCCTCGACCTCTGGCTCGATTTCGTGCCCAACCATGTCGGACTCGATCACGACTGGGTCACCACGCACCCGCAGTATCTTGTCGCCGGGGCGGCCGACGATGTTTCCAAAGCGCCGGACAACTTCCTAACCCTGGACAGTCTGCCTCTGGAATCGACCGACAAGGCCCCCCGGTATGTCGCTCATGGGCGCGATCCCTACTTCGCCGGCTGGACCGATACCGTCCAGTTGAACTACCGCGATGCCGGCCTGCGCCAGGCGATGCTCACTGCACTGCAATCCATCGCCAGCCGTTGTGACGGGGTCCGTTGCGACATGGCGATGCTGCTTCTGCCCGACGTCTTCCAGCGCACCTGGGGTGATCTCGCCCTTCCCGCAGACGGCTCGCCGCCAGTCGACGACTCGTTCTGGGCCTGGGCGATTCCCCGGGTGAAGGCCGCCCACCCCGGCTTCCGCCTCATGGCCGAGGTCTATTGGAACCTCGAGTGGGAACTCCTGCAGCAGGGGTTCGACTTCGCGTACGACAAACTGCTCTACGACCGCCTCCATACCGGCGATATCGCGGGGATTCGCGGCCACCTGCAGGCTGACCTGGCTTACCAGAATCGCCTGGTCCGGTTCCTCGAAAACCACGACGAACCGCGGGCCGCAACCACCTTTCCCGGCCCGCAGCACAAAGCCGCGGCCCTGCTCAGCTGGTGTGTGCCAGGTCTGGTCTTCCTGCACGAAGGCCAGCTTGAGGGCCGCCGCACCAAACTGCCGATCCAGTTGGGGCGGCGTCCCACGGAACCCGTCCAGGCCGAACTCAAGGAGTTTTACACCCGCCTGCTCCCACTGATCGCCGACCCATTGATCGAGCGTGGTCAGTGGTCGCTGCTGGAATCGCGACCGGCGTGGGACGGGAACACCAGTCATGCCGCGCTGTTTGCCCTGCAGTGGTGTCATCTCGGCTGCGAGTGGCTCGTCACCGTCAACTACGCCGCGCACTACAGCCAGGGGTACATCACCGCGCCGCTGGGGTCCGACCCGCAGTGGCAATCCGCCACCGAAGTCGACCTGATCGACCAACTCAGCCCCACCCGCTATCGCCGCAGCGTC
>JAIXZD010000388.1 GCA_027489895.1 Planctomycetaceae bacterium | reverse complement strand
GGCGGAACCGGTGGTTTCGCGGCCGGTGGTGCCGGGGGCTCGGGTTCCGGGTGGATCGGGATCGGGTGCGGTGGAGTCGCCGCGGGGTCGGCTGGCGGCGGGGAAGGCGGCCTATCTGGGCGGCCGGTATGCCGAAGCGATTGCCCTGCTGGATGCCGCGCAGCGTGATGCGGGTGGGTTGCATGAGACCGAACGGTCGGAACTGGCGACCTATCTGACGCGGGCTCGCGAGAAGCAGGCCGCGCTGGCGGGGCCGGTGGTGCGAGGTCAGTCGGCGGATCCGGTGGGCTATGCCCGCGGGACGAAGCCGGCGGCGGGCGCCGGCGGCGAACGTGCTCAGGCGCTGGCGCTGCTGGCCGAGGCGAAGAAGCTGGCGGCGCGCGGCGAGTATGACGCGGCGGCCCAGAAGGCCCTGCTGGCCCGGTCGATCCCGGTGACCTGGCGGGCCGACGAACAGAACCCGACCCAACTGCTGCAGCAACTGGCGCAGCTCAAGAAGCAGGCGCGGCAGAAGACGCTCGCTCAGGCGGGTGCCGGGGCCAGTGAGCCGACGAATGAGTCGACGAATGAATCAGGGATGCCGACGGCGGTGCGGGTGCAGATGGCCAACCGGGAGATTCCGGCGGGGGCCGAGGAGGGTGTGACGCCGGTGGGCGGGGAGGGAAGCGTCACCGCTTCCGCTACTCCGGAGAACGCGGCGCCGGATGTTTCGACGCCGGAGGGCAAGCGGGCTCAGGCGTTGGCGCTCTTGGCCGAGGCGCGACAGGACTTGGGTGAAGGGCTGGTCGTCGAGGCGCGGGTCAAGGCCCAGGCAGCGGCCCGGCTCAAGGCGGTTTACGATCCCACGGACGATCGGCCCGAGCAGGTGCTGGCCGATATCGCCCGCACGATTCGCGGTCCGGCCGGTGCCGAGAGCGACCCCGCCGATGAGGTGGCGCAGGCTCCCGTCGCCACGGGCGATCTGCGGGCCCGATCACAGGCTCCGTCCAAAGACACAGCCAATGGCGGTCCGGCCGATGCGGCCCAGGCGGCCCAGAACACACGTCAGGCCCGGCAGATGTTGACTCGGGCGCGGTTGGCGCTGGAGGCCGGGGAGTTTGATCAGGCGAAGGAACTGGCGCAGAAGGCGGAGTCGCTCGACGCGGTGTATGGCGCGTTCGACGATCGTCCCGAACTGCTGCTGGCCGATCTCGGTCGGGCGTCGAGCGATGCAATGCTCGCGAAGAAGAAGGCAGCGCAGGCCGCGGAAGCTCCGGCGGAAGCGGTGGCCGCAGCGAAGTCGAACAGTGCCGAAGCCCAGTCGCTGATCGCGGAAGCTCGCGACGCGCTGGCGGCCGGTGACCTGGACCAGGCCAAGGAACTGGCCCAGAAGGCCGAGTCGCTGGAGGCCGTGTACGGCACGTTCGACGACCGTCCGGAACTGGTGCTGGCCGATCTGGATCGGGCGGCAAGCGACACGATGATCGCCAAGCGGAAGCCCGCTCGTCCGCAGAGTCCGGAAGAGGCGCTGGCGGCGAAGGCCCAGGCCCGGGCTCAGTTGCCGGACGCTCCGGCGAGCGAAGCCGCGGCTCCGACCGATATTCAACAGAAGCAGGCGCGGAAGCTGCTCGCGGAAGCGCGAGCACTCCTCGAATCGGGTGATGCCGACGGGGCACGAGCCAAGGCGGAACAGGCCGCGGCGCTGCCGGTGGCCTATGACGTGCTGGAAGACACGCCGGACCTGGTGCTGGCGGAGATCGAGAAGAACTCGCAGTTGTCGGCGATGCCGGGCCTGCCGGAAGAACCGGGCGTGCCGCAGAGCCGGACGATTCGCGATACGGAGATTGCCAACACTGAAGCGATGCCGGCGGAAGCCGGGGACGAGTCGGCGGCGGGTCTGGTGACGGCCGATGCGGCGGTGGAACTGCCGCCGGCGGTCGAGGCGAACGGCCTGTCGGCCGATGAGCTGTACAGCCGGGGTCTGGCGAGCCTGCGGGAGAAGAACCGGGCCCAGGCGTATGAATGGTTCCTGGCGGCACATCGCTCGGGTGAACAGCTCGACGAACACAAGACGCAGCAGCTGGCGCAGTTCCTGCGTCAGCTTCAGCCGAAGACGAACTCGGTCCGACTGGCGGCGGCGCAGGTGAGCGATGCCGACCTGGCTCAGGCCGAGGCGGGTTCGCCTGCTCTGGAAGAGGCCTCGCAACGCAAGCAGGTCGCCCTGGAAAAACTGCGAACGGAAGTGCTCAACGCGGTGTTCAAGGCGGAGAAGCTGTCAAGCAGTGACCCGACGGCCGCCCGCACGCTGCTCGACCAGGCGCTGGCGAGCATCGAGAACAGCACCGCGAGCGCGGGACTGGATCAGCAGGCGCTGGCACCGCTGGTGCGGTCGATCACCCGGACCCGGGAACAGGTCGACGCGCAGGAGAAGGTGCTGGGCCCGAAGCTGGCCGAGCAGAAGCGGAACGAGGATGTGATCAACACGATCAAGGTGGAACAGAAGACGAAGCTGCGGATCGAGCAGGAGTTCGCCGAGAAGGTCGAGAAGTTCAACGAACTGATGGACCAGAAGCGGTATGCCGATGCGGAAGTGATCGCCAAGCAGGCCAAGCAGCTGGCTCCGGAGAACCCGGTGGCCGAGGTGATGGTGTTCAAGTCGCTGTTCGCGCGGCGGAACCAGATCAACAACGACATCCGCGATCGCCGGGAAAAGGGCGCGTGGGATGTGCTGACGAGCGTGGAAGAGGCGCTGATTCCGTTCGATGGCGAGATCGAGTATCCGGACGCGAAGAAGTGGAAGGATCTCACGGCCAAGCGGAAGGGCCGGTATCGGACGGACGTGCGGACCCGCAGCGAACAGGAGTTGCGGATCGAGAAGAGCCTGACGCGGGAAGTCTCGCTGCACTTCGAGAACACGCCGATCAACGAGGTGGTGAAGCACCTGATGACGCTGGCCGATGTGAACATCCACATCGACAAGGCGGGGTTGGAAGAGGAAGGCGTGGAGACGAGCACGCCGGTGACGATCGATGTCGACGGGATTCAGCTCAAGAGCGCGCTGAACCTGATGCTGGAGCCGCTGCGCCTGGGGTATACGATCCGCAATGACGTGTTGCAGATCACCAGCCAGATCAAGCGGGCGGGGGAACTGACGCCGGTGACGTATCCGGTGCAGGACCTGGTGATTCCGATTCCGAACTTCGTGCCCTCGGGCGAAGTGGGGATGCAGTCGAGTGGCAGTGCGAACAGCGGGACGAGCACGAGCGGGTTCCCGGGTCAGTTGAGTGTGTCGGTGGGGTCTCCGCAGAAGTCGGCGGGGACGGCGTTCGCGGCGATCGACGATCGTCCGGAACGGCAGCGGGATAACTTCTCGCCGTTCGGGTCGAGCGGTCAGGATGGCCAGATGAAAGGCGGCGGGGCGCAGGCCGACTTTACGGCGCTGATCCAGTTGATCACGCAGACGGTGGCTCCGGACAGCTGGCAGGAAGTGGGCGGCGCGGGAACGATCCAGCCGTTCAACACGACGCTGAGCCTGGTCATTCGCCAGACCCAGCAGGTGCATGATGAAATTGCCGATCTGCTGGAACAGTTACGCCGTCTGCAGGACCTGCAGGTGACGATCGAAGTGCGGTTCGTGACGGTGTCGGACCGGTTCTTCGAGCGGATCGGGATCGACTTCGACTTCAACGTGCAGGATACGGTGGGGGATGGCTCGCTGCCGCCGACGTTCGGTCAGCCGCAGGCTCCGTTCGGGACCGGGGTGAGCGTCGGGGTGACGGGGACCACGGCGACGACGGGGACCACGGGTGGGACCCAGGGTGCCACCGCGGGTGGTGGTGGTTCGGGCGGGTTCCAGCAGGGGCCGCAGCGTGACCTGGTCAACCGCGACGGCTATGCAAAGTATGGGACGGTGGTCGGGCTGCTGCCGGATGGTTCGTTCCCGAACGATCTCGACGTGCCATTCCGACAGGGGTCGTTCCCGATCGGGGTGCCGCAGTTCGGCGGGTTCCAGGCCGATGCGGGGCTGACGGTGGGCCTGGCGATTCTGTCGGACCTGGAAACGTTCTTCCTGATCTCGGCGGCCCAGGGCGACACGCGGACGAACCTGTTGTTCGCTCCGAAGGTGACGCTGTTCAACGGGCAGCAGGCCTCGGTGCAGAGCGTGGTGCAGCGGCCGTTCGTGACGAGTCTGATCCCGACGGTCGGGTTCTTCTCGGTCGGGTTCCAGCCGCAGATCACGGTGCTGAGTGAAGGGGTCTCGATGACGGTGCAGGCGGTCATCTCGGCCGACCGGCGGTATGTGCGCCTGACGGTAGTCCCCAGCTTCACGAGCATTACGGACGTGCAGACGTTCTCGTTCGTGGGTGGTGGTGGCGGCGGTGGTCAGGCCGGACAGGCGGGCGGTCAGCAAGGGGGCCAACAGGGCGGCCAGATTGGTGGTCAGCAGGGCGGCCAGCAGGGCGGTCAGGGTGGCGGTGGGTTCGGCGGGGTCGGTGGCCGGGGTGGGATCGGCGGCGTGGCGGGTGGCCAGGCAGGCGGTCAAGCGGGTGGTCAGGCTGGTGGTCAACAAGGCCAGCAGGGCACGCAGGGTGCCGTGGCCGGTGGGACCGGGGTGGCCAACACGCAGATCACGGTGCAGCAGCCGGTGTTTGAAATCGTCAGCGTGACGACGACGGTGAGCGTCCCCGATGGCGGCACGGTGCTGCTGGGTGGGGTGAAGCGGTTGCGGGAAGGCCGGAACATGGCCGGGGTGCCGATCCTCAACAAGATTCCGTACCTCAGCCGGTTGTTCAAGAACACGGGGATCGGCCGCGAGACCGAATCGCTGATGATGATGGTGACCCCCCGGATCATCATTCAGGAAGAAGAGGAAGAACTGCTCGGCATCCCGCTGTAACCGGTTCCGGAATTCGGAACGGTGCGCGGGCGAGTTATGCGAAGGGCACCAACCCCAAACGGGGTCGGCTCGCCTCGGATGAGAAACGAGTTGTTGAGGGAAGAGTTCGGCTCCCAGGAAGAAGCGGACGTCCTGGGGGCCTGGTAACAGCGGGCGAGGGGTGCCCTGTCGCGGGAATAGCCTGTGGCGGGGTGCCGTGTCTGCCGGAATCGAAACGAATCGAAATGGAATCGGGACGGGGCTGGCAGGTCTGGGAGTGCGGGTGCCCACAGTGGGGCCGACTCGGTGGGACGGCGGAGCGATCGACATGTGGCAACGATGTTGGGTGAGCGGAGTGCTGGTGGTGCTGGCGGGCTGTGCGAGCGGGAATCCGTTCGCGCGGTTCTCGCGGGCAGGTGCGGACACGCCGCCCCCGTTGTTTGCCAAAGACGGGACCGCCAGCGAGAGCCAGACCGTCCGGAAGCCTCTCCTGGGAGGGATTCGGCGTGAAGACAGCGAACTGGCCACGACGATGAGCGCCGCGGAACGGGCCGAATCGGAAGGAAGTCTCGACGAGGCGAAGGGGCTTTACGAACGGGCACTGACGTTTCGGCCCGACCATGCCCGCGCCCATCACCGTCTGGCAACGATCGCCGACCGGGAAGCGAGATTTGGCGATGCGGAACGACACTATCGGGCGGCGCTAAAGGTCAGCCCGAAGGATGCCGACTTGCTCAGCGATCTGGGCTACTCGTACCAGTTGCAGGGCCGGGACGAAGAAAGCGAACAGCGGTTGCGTGATGCGCTGCGAACAAATCCGAAGCATCGCCAGGCGCTGTTCAACCTGGGGAATCTCTACGCCAGACACGGGCGTCCGGACGACGCGCTGGCGCTCTATCGAAAGGCCGGGTCGGAGGCCGAGGCGGTTGCGGCATTGGCTCAGGCCGAGGCGGCGGGCAATTCGCTGCAGCGAGCCAGCCATTCAAGCGATGCGACAACCGGCGGCGCGGACGGAAATTCCTGGAGCGTCGCCTCGCGGCCTGGTGCTTCTGCGCCAGGTGCCTCGAAGTCCGTCGAATCGAAAAAGTATCCGAATGCCGCGACGCGCAAGCTGGCGGAAGAAATCGAACGTCAGCGGGCGGATTACGACCGTCGCGAGGCCGCCCGCAAGGGTGGCCGCCCCGGGTCGCTGGGTGGTCCGCCAGGCGGCGTGGGTCAGATGACTCAGTCCCCGGCGGGTGGCCTGAATGGGGGCATGGCCGACGCATCAGGTGCGCCGATGTCCTCTGACCAGATGCGGGAACGATTCGGGCAGATCGATCAGCAGTTCGACCCGGCCCCGGACAACACGCAGCCAATGTATGTGGAAAGTCGAGGCGGGGTCGGGCCGCGCTCGATGAGCCCTGGACAGGACCGTGGGTTTGATTCGGGGACGGCGCAAGGAATGGCGCAGGGAACGGGTCAGGCACCCGATCTGACAGGATTCGGCCAACCACCGACGATGGGAAACAGCGCGTCGGGGCAGGGGGGAGGGGCCGCCTGGGGGCCTGTGGATTCGCGGATGGCCGGACCGGCCCAACCTGCGAGCGGACCAGCGGATGCATCGCGAGGGATGGTCATTCCGACCGGAGGACAGTTTGATCCCGGCATGGGTGCCGCACCGCTGCCGCCCGGCACCGGGGTGAACACAGGGTCCAACCTGGGGCCGAACTCGGGATCCAGCGGCCAGCCGACCGGGATTCCGGGCGGACAGGCCGGACAGGGTTTGCCAGCGTGGCCATACCATGCGGCGGGGCAACCAAGTGCACACCCGGGTGCTCAGCGAGCTGCCCAGATGGGGTTGGGGGCAGGGCCTGGGACGTTGGCGCTCGAGGATGCCGCCAGCCGCCCGATGATGCCGCAGCCCTCGGGGGGCATGTCGGCGGACGCGACAACGGAGGCCGAGTTTCGGCTGATTCAGTCGCAAATGCAGCAATTGCAACAGCGACAACTCGAACTGCAGCAGAGACTGCAGCCCCGCCAGGCTGGCATGGTCGGCGAACCTCAGATTCGCCCGGCCCAGCCCCGGCCTTAGCGCTCCGTCCATCAATCAATGTCAGGTTGCGTCAGAACGGAGCAAGTCAAAAGGCAAAAGTCAAAAGGCAAAAGTGATTGAGTCGGGGAGGCCCGACCTGCTTTTTGCCTGACATGGATCGGTCGACCAACTCCTAGCGCGGCGTGGCTCTCAGGCTGCGGAGACTGTCTCGACCGGTTTTCCGAAGTTCCCGGTGTTCGGCGAAATCCCGGTGTTCGGCGAAACTTGTTCGCGTGGGGCGGGTTTAACTCCCTGTGCATCGATTCGGAAGTTGGCCGACCGCGTTCGCGGGCGACCCCGAACGTCTGTCTCAGGGAAACACCATGCTGCTACGTAACCAATTGCGGCACTTCGCTTTTCGAGCGGCAGTGCTGGCCCCGCTGGCGGCGCTGACCGCTCCAGTCTCGTGGGCGGAAGACGCGCCCAAACCCGACGCCGCCAAGACCGAAGCGAAGGCGACCGAAGCGAAACCGGCGGACGATGCCGCGCCCGGACCCGCTGCGATCTTCAAACAGCTCGACAAGAACGGCGATGGGAAGGTCGAGAAGGACGAAGTTCCTGAAGACCAGAAGCGGTTCTTCGAGCGGGTCCTGCGGACGGGCGACAAGGATGAATCGGGGTCGCTGACACAGGACGAGTTCGTCGCCGGAACGAAAGACACCGAGCGGCGCGACTCGGCCGGCCCTGGCTTTGGCGGCGGCGGTCGGCCCAATCCCGGCGAAATGTTCGACCGGATGGATGCGAACAAGGACGGCAAAATTCAGAAATCGGAAGTGCCGGAACCGGCGCAGCGATTTATCGGCCCGATGTTCGAACGGCTGGGCAAGGACGAACTGACCAGGGCCGACTTCGAAGAGTTCGGTCGCCAGATGATGCGTGAACGCGGCGGCCCGGGCGGACCTGGTGGTGGCCCGGGCGGTGGACCGGGTGGCGGCCCCATGGGCGATCCGGGGCAGATGTTCGATCGGATGGATGCGAACAAGGACGGCAAGCTGGCGAAGGATGAAGTTCCGGAGCCGGCCAAGCGCTTTCTGGGACCGCTATTCGAGCGACTCGGCAAGGATGAGATCACGAAGGCCGAGTTCGAAGAGGCCGGTCGGCGGATGCGTGAAGGGGGCGGGCGACCGGGTATGGGTGGTCGGCCCAATCCCGAGGAAATGAAGGCCCGCGGCGAAGAGATGTTCAAACGGCTCGACGCGAACTCGGATGGCAAATTGACGCTGGACGAAGCTCCGGAAGAAGGCAAGGCGCGTCTGGAAGGCCTGTTCGAGCGGCTGGGCAAGGGCAAAGATGGCTCGGTCTCGAAGGACGAGTTCATCGAGTCGATGGGCCGCATGATGGCGGGTGGTCGCGGGCCTGGTGGTGGCCCCGGGGCGGAGGGACGGGGTCCCGAAGGACGGGGTCCCGAAGGGCGTCGACCGGATGGTCCGCCGCGCGACGGGGAGGGACGTGGTCCAGGCGGTCCGCCGCCGCGTGAAGGTGAAGGGCGAGGTCCCGAAGGCCGTCGACCAGACGGTCCACCACGGGATGGCGAGGGACGCCCTCCGGAAGGGCGTGGCCCGGGAGGCCCTGGGTTTGGGGGCCCTCCGCGGATGCCGCCGAACCTGGCCCGGTTCGACAAGAACGAAGATGGCAAGTTGAGCAAGCGCGAGCTGGAACGGCTGATGGACCAGTTCGATGACCTCGATCGCAACGAAGATGGTTCGCTCGACATGCCCGAATTGCTCGGATTTCCTCCGATGGGTGGACCGGGTGGCCCCGGCATGCGTGGCCCGGGCGGGCCTGGTGGCCCCGGTGGTCCGGAAGGTCGCGGTCCCGAAGGTCGCGGTCCGCAGGGTGATCGTCGTCCCGATGGGCCGCCGCGTGGCCCGGAAGCGGGTCGTCGTCCCGAGGGGGATCGCCCCCCACGAGATGTCGAACGTCCGAGTGGTGACGAAGATCGTCGCCCACGCCGGCCTCCGACCGAAGATGATGACAGCAAGTAGGTTATGCCGTTTTCCCGGTTGATTCCCGGGGGGCGTTTGCCTTGATGTGCTTAAAATTGATTTCACAACCCCCGTCGATCCTCCAGGTTCGACGGGGGTTGTGTCGTTTGCAGCACGCGTCCATCGGTGGCGGCGGGCGGCACCATTCGGGCGCTAACGCCTCCGGCTCATCCAATCGCAACAATCGCATAAAACTCAGCAAATACGTCTCGCCCACACCCACCGTTTTCCTCGTTCGGGCTGATCTTGGCGGGATTTCCCCGGTTGGGGTATAAGCCGCGCTGGCTGGCGGGGCGCTCCGTTGGGGAGCAGTCGGCCACGACTGGATTTTTGCGGGTGGTCGCGTGCAGTTTTCTCAACTGGCGTTGTTCGAAGATGAGACCGTTGCCGGGCTCGAGCCGTTGACGCTGCTCCGCCCGGTGTATGAACTGATCTGCGGCCAGACCTCGGTGCGCGAGCGCGCGCTTCGCGCCCTGGGCCCCACAACGTGGGGAGCGTTTTGTCGCGATGAACTGACCGAGGTGTATCGCGAAGAGTTTCCGGAAGCGTTCGTCAATCGGCTGGATTGGCTGGCCACTGGGCAGACGCTGCTGGTCAACGGAGCCTGGCTGTGCGATCCGAACACTCTCCTGGAGATCGCGGCGGACAGCGTCGGGCTGATTGATGGCCAGGTCGCCTATGTAACGGCCGACTCTTCCGAACTGGCCGTTCTGGAAACCGGGGACATGGCCGAGGCGGTGGCCCGCCTGGCCCGGCTGCGTGCGAACCGGGTAGTTGCTCCAGGGCGGCTGATCCGTCAGCCGTGGGAGCTGATCGAAGCGAACGGCGAACAACTGACGCGCGACTTCGGCGTGTTGCGCGGGGCGGGTGGAGCCGACCGGGATCGGCCGGACGTCTCGATTGTGGGCCCGCGAGAGCTGGTGTTCATCGATCCCACGGCCGAGATCGAGCCGTACGTGGTGGTCGATGCACGAACGGGGCCTGTGAGTATCGCGGCCGGGGTGGTGATCCAGGCGTTCACGCGGATCGAGGGGCCATGCCATATCGGGCATGGTTCCCGGCTGTATCGGGCGAACATTCGCGGAGGGACGACGATCGGCCCGAACTGTCGTGTGGGGGGCGAGGTCGAGGCGTCGATCCTGCAGGCCTACGTCAACAAGTACCATGACGGGTTTCTGGGACATGGGTATATCTGCCCGTGGGTCAATCTGGGCGCCCAGACGGCCAACAGCGACCTCAAGAGCGACTACTCGCCGGTGACCTATCCGCGTCGGACAGGGAGCGTTGATACGGGCCTCAAAAAAGTGGGCTGCTTCATCGGCGACCACACGAAGACCGGGTTGGGCAGCCTGATCAACACGGGCACGCAGATCGGGGTGATGGCGATGCTCCTGCCCTCGGGCGGGCTGCTACCGCGGTTGATTCCGTCGTTTGCCACGGTGCGGGATGGCGCGATCACCGAGATGTTTTCCATGGAACGCTGCTTCGCGGCGGCCGTGGCGGCGATGGAGCGGCGGAACGTCGAGTTCACGTCCGCGCAGAGACGGCTACTGCAGCGGATTCACCAGCGCACCGAATCCGATCGACAGACCGCGATCGAGCGATCGCAACGGGCGAGCGAGGCGCGCTCGAGCTGAGTTCTCGGCGCGAAACAGGGTGTGCTGGCGGTCGCTGGTGAGCCTTTTCGCGGCGACTATTCCACTGGGGCGGGCGTGGGGACGCCTTCGAGGGCCGCGGGCATGGTGGCCACGCCATGCAGTGCATTGAGCTGGGCCACATCTTCGATCTGCAGCAGGCGCAGAATCTCGACGTAAGCCGCCCAGCGGTCCCCCAGGGCCTGGGCATACTGCGCGATGCCCTGCTGGAGCGTCTGCTGGGCGACCACGATATCGCCGAAGCCGACGACGTCCGGCTCCTGCTGGTGCCGTTCGTAGACCGCGCGGTAGACCCGGGATTGGTCGGGGATGATTTCATCGTGGTAGGTCCGCACCAGCACATTGGCGCTCTCGTACTTCTGGAAGGCATCGGCCAATTGCTGAGTGAGCGTGTTCTGGACACGGGCTCGCTCGTTGGACGCGCGAATGAGCGTGCCTTGCGCGCTTTGGATGTTCCCGGTGTTCCTGTCGAATATGGGAACGGGCACCCCAACCTGCATGTTCCAGGTGGTTCGGCGATGGGTGGGGTCGGTGAAGTCTTTTTGAATCGCGCTATAAAAGTGCACGTCGGGAATGGGGACCACCTGGGCACGCTGCAGGTCCGTCTGGGCCTGCAGAGTCGAGTTGTTGGCACTGCCCAGATCGGGATGGACGGTGAGCATGTAGGCGACCGCGGCGTCGTAATCGATCTTCGGGACCGGGGCATCGGCGACATCGAGTAGTTCGGCCGGCTGGAGATCGGGGATGCCGACGGCGGCGGCCAGTTGTCGAGAGGCGGCGTCATACCGGTTGCGGGACTGGGCCAGAACCGTGCGGGCAATGTTGGAGAGCGAGCGGAGTTGCATCGGCTCGTAGGCGGCGGCCTGTCCCCCCTTGAGCTGTTCGACCTGCACCCGATAGGCCTGGTCGGTGAACCGGACGAGCGCCTCGTAAATCTTGAGCGTTTCCCGAGCGGTGAGCAGGTTGTAGTAGGCCGATCGAACTCCCGTCAGCACATCGACCCGCGTTTTCTGCAGGGTCAATTGGGAGTTGTAGACGCTGAACAAGGCCGACGAGCGGGCCAGCCCCAGTTTGTTGGCCGTTTTGATCTGCTGTTCGACGAACACGCCGTGATAGTTGGCGGTGCCGCCCGAACCGACGGTATCGGCCTGATAACCAACCATCGGGTTGGGGTAAAGCCCCGCCTGAACGGCCTGTCCCATCGCCGAATCGACATCGGCCTGAGCCTGAGTGACCAGCGGATTGTTGCCGAGGGCGAGCTGTTCGAAGTCGGCCAGCGCCATCGGAGGCTGGCTCCCGGCCCGGTCAATCCCCGCCTTGGGAAGCTGCGGGAACAACCCCTCGATCGCGCGATCGCGCTCGGCGGCGTCGTCGAGTTTGTACTTGGGCAATCGCAACGGGGGGACCGCGGCGCCGGGCAGTTCGGGGGGAATCTGGAGACGGTCCGAAAGGCGCTTGGGTGTTTTGGTGGTTCCCGGTGCCGCATCCGGGGCAGCGCCCGCAGACTGCGCGGTCTGGTCGGTCGACTCGATGGCGTTCGTTATCCCGTCTGATCCATTCTCCAGCCCGTCCTTGACCGGCGAATCGGACTCCACGGCCACCCCATCCGAAGCCTCGGTCTCCGGGGGCATGTCGGGAAGGTTCTCGAGGTCGTCCGCAGGAGTACTGGCGGCGGCATCCGTCACGGCCTCGCCCGGTTCGTCAGCGTAGGCCACCGGCTCGATGACGCGGGGCTTTCGCGTTTCTGCTGGCGTTTCTGACCGAGACGCACTGTTCGTCGCGGTTGATTTTGGGGCCTTCCGGGCCGCCTGACTGACCGCCGCAAGGTCGGCGGCGCGGCGGGCGATGTGCCGGTCCAACTGGTCGGCGTCCGCAACAGTCGGGGCGCCCGGCGGCTTCGTTTTGCCGTTGCGACTGGTCCGGGTGACGACCGCTTTCTCCGCACCTCGATTGGAGGCCAGCGGGTCGATGGACTGCTCGACCGATTGGGCCGTGGCCTGAGGTTGGGAATCGCGTGACGTGAGCCTGGAGACGGCCCGGTCGACCGCACATCCGCCCGCCGAGACGGACAGCGCCGCGCAGAGGAGCTGCGCCATCGCCGTGTGACACCGAGAGGCTCTGTGCATGTCGTGTTCTTTCCGGCGTTCAGAATCCGGACGGTTCCGGGAGCAAGTCGTCCTTCGGTGCGACGGGAAACGAAGCGACCACCATGCGCGCTTCGCCATCCGTTCAACTTATCGGTTGAAGGGATTGTCCCGCTCCAACCGGTTGCGCGGGGGCGTCAAAGTGACCCGCGCCCCCCTGAAACAAGCACCATGAGGGAGGGACGCCTAAACCTCTTTGAACCTTCGCGAAGGGACCAGCCCCAGGCGATAAATCCACAACCAACTACACCAGAACACCTTACGACGCATCGGCAAACACTGCTTCCACAGGTCCCAACAAAGCAAACCTCGTTCGCCGCATATTCTCACCCACTTCATCGGGGCTTCACATCCCTCCGTAGACTTCCGCTCATTCCTGTTGGGCTTCATGCGGCCGACGACGGGAACAGCCCAGCGAGGAAGCGGACGGCAACGCCGGTCTGCGGGAAGGACGATGCCGGGCAGACGAATCCAGAGGGTCCGGGCCGGTTGGCCAGGACCATTGGGGCAGGACAGACGCTGCGGAGCGACCGGTGGTGCGGGTCGCCCGCGACCGGTCTGGCTGGCTCCACTGGAGAAGGGGTCTGCCAGGCGGAGTCTCTCGAATGGGTGGAACGATCCGGAGATCCCAAGATTTGCAGGGGGGGGAATCCCTGGGACTTCACCAAAAGGAGCGCTCGCATGTGACGAACACCAACGACTCGCCAAGTCCGGAACAAGGGAAGCCCGGAACGAGTGAAAGCCAGGTGGCCTTCAAAGACCGGGGTTCGGAAGCATCAGGACAAGTCTCTCGCTGACGAGTGGTTGAGTTTATTCGGTGGCCGTGTGGTCGCCGTGACGGACGTTTCGAAGATTCTGTGAGGAGAGTGGGATGAAGGCTCTGAAGAACAAGCTGGCCGTGTCGGCCAAGCGGTCGGGGTTCACCCTGATCGAACTGCTGGTGGTGATCTCGATCATCGCGATTCTGGCGGCCCTGCTGCTGCCAGCCGTCCAGGCTGCCCGTGAAGCGGCCCGGACCACGCAGTGCCGGAACAACCTGAAGCAGATTGGTCTGTCGATGCACACGTTCGCGACGCAGGACCCGGAAGAACGCTTCCTGTCCGGCGCGTTCGACGGCACCCGCGCTGGTTGCTCGGACACCTACGGGTGGCCGGCCGACATGGCGTCGATCAAGGCTGGTAAGGCCATGGACCTCCGCTGCCCGTCGAACGTGGCGCAGGCTTCGGAAAAGGTTCTGGACGCGATCGGCCGGACCTCGTCGGGTGACGGTCAGTCGGCCATCGATGGTCGCGACAACAAGGGTTACTGCTCGGCTCTCGATTCGAGCAGCACGACCCTCGACGGGATCAACCACTACCTGAACGCCCTCAAGGATCAGGGCATCAACACGAACTACGCGACGAGCTGGTTCGCTGGCAACGGCCAGATGGTCATCACGACCGACTCGAACGGCACGTCGGCCAAGCTGTACGCGACGTTCAACGGTTCGACCGCCGCTGGCGCCCTGAAGGGTCCGCGTAACTGCGTGGGTCCGTTCAACCGCCGCATGGTCGACAATTCGACGGTTGCCTCGAACGCGATTCCGGTTCTCGCCGACGCCGCCCGTGGTGACCTGAAGGAAGGTTACCTGCCGATCGACCTGAAGTACGTTGGTGCTTCGTCGACCCCGGCCATCTCGGGTTCGGACCTGGTTGTCACCGGTGACCTGATCGGCAAGTTCGTCGATGCGTCGCTGAAGGCCGGTACGGCTCTCGCCGAAACGCAGAATGACGGCCCGGCGTTCGCGAACCCGACCCCCGCGACGCGTCTGTCGCTGCTGGATGCCGGTACCGCTGGTTCTCAGTCGGGCGAACTGCTCGGCCTGATCCCGAAGGCCGTTCCGCCCGTTGGCACCACGCTGACGGCTGCGAACGACCAGGACTACGCTTCGGCCACCGCCTTCGCGTCGGTTCCGACGGGTACGCTGATCACCCAGGACATGCGGGACTGGTTCTCGGTCCACGGTCCGGCCGCCAACGTCCTCATGGCTGACGGCTCGGTCCGTGCCCTGAGCGACGCGAACGGCGACGGCTACTTCAACCCTGGCTTCATCCAGGCGTCGGGTGCCACGCGTGCGGAACGCAACCGTGACAACGGTTACGTCGACGGCGCGGTCGAAGTCAACTGGCTCGAAGTGTTCAGCGGTGTGATTCTGAACGGCGAAGTCGCCACCAAGGGCGGCTTCGAGTAACGGATACCCGCAGGATGTTGACTCTTCTACGATCGGCCTGAAGTTGAGACGGATCGCTTGAACGAGTCGGAAGATTCGAGGGCCGGGCT
>JAIXZD010000143.1 GCA_027489895.1 Planctomycetaceae bacterium | reverse complement strand
GAATTGAGCCGGTCGCGGTGATAGGCGAGTTTCTGGGCGGGCGTCATGCGTGCGAAATCGGGCTGGCCGTTGGGTTTGGTCGGTGCGGCTGCCGGGGTTGTCGGTGCGGTTGTGGCGACGGGGGCCGGGGCCGCGGGCGGAGTTGGTTCTGTCGTTGTTGGCGCGGTCTCGACGGTCAAGCCGCCGGCAGGTGTTGCGATCGCTTCGCTGGCGGATGGCACGCCGCCGGGGACGGTCACGGTCGATCCGCCGCCGTAACTCATCGCCTGAGAAGTGATCACCAGGTCCTCTTCGAGCGGACGGTTGGGACGCAGCCCCAGCCGTTCAATCACCGCGTGGTAGGCTGAGACGGCTTCGGCGGGTGTGATCTGGCCTTCCGCGATCAGCCGCAGAAAGTGGACGAACGCGAGCTGGTTCTCGGCGTTGTTGATCTTCCGGCCAAACAAGGCGACTTTGGCGCCGTACTTCTGAGCATCGTGCAGCAACTGGAAGGCATCGCGCGTGGTGCCGGCCGACCCGCCAAGAATCCCCACGACGAGGTGCGGGTCGTAGGCGACCAGTTCTTCCATCGCCTTGGGGCCGTGGTAGACGACCTTCAAAAACACGGGGCGTCCCGCCTGTGTCACCCCCGCCAGCGTCCGAACGATCGCGTCGTTGATGAAGCCCCACAGACTGTCCGAGGGAACGGCCTCGGGCAGGTTGGGGTCGAACACTTCCAGGAAGTAGCGAAACCGCTTGCGTTCGCAGTCTTCGCGGAAGGCGTTGAACGCGGTCAGTGTGTCGTGGTCGAGGCGGGTGTCGTTGTTGTAGGTGACGGAATAGAGGCCCAGGTCGGCCCCCAGGCTCCGTTCGTGCGGCTCGCAATCGAGATGCCCGCACTGGATATGGTCGAGCGTGGCGGTGCGAAACGGCATCGCGGCCGCCTGATGCACGCGTCCCCCGCGAAAGATATGGACATCCGTCGCGTCGTTCGCGCGGGCGGCCGGGGTGACGGCCGAGTTCTCGAACAACTGTTCCTGAATCGTGAGGAGCTCACTGGTGCTGGCGGACATCAGCATGATGTCGATCAACCCCTGGCGGGTGATCTCGCGAATCTGCTGGCGGTACTCCGCGAGGGTGCGCAGGCGGACTTCGCCATCGTGGCGTTCGGGCGATCGACCCGGCGCCCCGATCCCCAGCGCCATGTCGGCGTCCTTGGCGTCGGCGATGATGAATTCGCGACAGCCATGCGGGTCGGCATGAATGGCAGCCAGTTTCCGATCGAGAGATTTCTGCATGTCGACAACGCCTCACGTACCTGGCCTCTCGGGCAACGAGCGTGTTGCCGGAAAGCACTCGAAATCAGCCGCGCGAGGCTATGGCTCCATCCTCACCAAGTCAACCGGAGTTCCCGTCCACGGGCGATTCCCCCGAAGTCTTCGCTCTGTTCAAGAGGGTACCAGGCGCCATGGGATCAACGGCCGTGCCATGCTTGCACCGCTTCGGGGCAAGCATGCCAACCGAGGGGCGGCGCGGCTGTCACCAGGAGCGTGTGTTTCCAGGCGTTCTAGAGGCGAAATGACAGGCTGGAAGCCTATCCCACGGATTTTTTCACAGCCTCGACCGGAATTGTGAGGGTTCGAACCAAGCGATCAACCTGGGGGGAAGTCGATTGACGCGGGTTGTCGTTCCCGGCGACGATATCGGGTCTAAAGATTTTGCAAGGAATTCGGTCGCCCGAGGAGGTTTTCCTCTCGCGGCCGACTGATCTGAAACCATCAGGCTCTCGCATACGTCGCTCGGCTCAGGCTGCGTCGCGAACTGGCCTAATTGACCATTTCGAACGTCGGAGTCGGAGACGCGGACATGCGTTGTGGTGACTGGTTGCGCGGGTTGCGGTCGGGATGGATTCAGGCGTCATCGCGGCCTCGCGTGCGGCGGGGCGTGGGTGCGGCTGAGTGTTTGGAACCACGCCTGGTCCTCGCCGAGGATTTTGGCGATGCGCCCGATGGGGCCGCCGGAACCGCTAACTTCAACTATCGGACGCTGGCCACAGACGGCGGCCCTCAGCACACGATCGTGTCGGGCCTGTTCCTCGGGGACGGAGTCGATGGCGAGTTCGTTGCTCCCCAAAACGCTTTTGCACGCGGGGACGACAACTCCAATACCGACGACGAAGATGGCGTCGTCAATCCGACGGTCGATTTGGCGCTCACGGTCGGTTTTACAGCGACGGTCACGCTGCGGGCGACGAACACCACGGGGACCGACGCCACGCTTACGGGGTTCATCGACTTCGATCGAAACGGCGATTTCGAGATCGACGAGCGGGCCCAGATCGTGGTTCCGACGGGCACAACCAACGGGACGTTCGTCCTGAATTTCGGGATCGTCCCCGCTGGCTTCACAGGGGACACCTTTGCGCGGTTCCGGTTGGGGCAAGACGCAGCGGCGGCCGCTCAAGGGGGTGCATCGGCCAGTGGCGAAGTCGAGGACTACACCGCCACGATCGTCGCCGCGGACTATGGCGATGCACCATTCGGCAATGGCACGGCCGGACCGGGTGTGTATCCAACGCGGAACAACCAAAACGGCGCGCGGCATACGATCGTCGCCGGGCTGTTCATGGGAGCGCGGGTCGACGGCGAGATCGACGGTCAGCCGAACGTGCGCGCCAATGGCGACGACAGCAATTCGCCCAATGGCGGTCCCGACGATGAAGACGGCGTTGTCAATCCGCTGGTCGATCTGGTGCTGACGACCGGTACGCAGCCGACCGTCACGCTGCGCGCGACGAACACCACGGGGACGGCCGCGACGCTCACGGGCTTCATCGATTTCAACGACGATGGAGCGTTCTCGGAATTCACGGAACGTGCCCAGATCACCGTGCCTTCCGGGACGAACAACGGCACGTTCACGCTCACGTTTCCGATCATTCCCTCAGGGTCGGAAGGCAACACATGGGCGCGGTTCCGGCTGGGCCAGGATTCGCAGTCGGGTTTTCAAAGCGGTCTCTCAAACAGCGGCGAGGTCGAGGACTACACCGTCACGATCACCGGCCCGACCGACAGCACGGTCAAGACCGGCGGGGCGACGAAGCTGGCCAACGGCGGGACCAACGTACCCGCGCTGGCAGACCAGGACCGGTTCGGGCGTGCCGTGGCCAACCTGGGTGACCTCGATGGGGACGGCGTGGCCGATATCGCCGTCGGGGCGCCTCTGGACGACACGGGGGGGACGAATCGTGGAGCGGTCCACATTCTGTTCCTCAATGCCGATGGGTCGGTGAAGTCGAGTTCGACGCTGGAACACGGCGGGACGAACGTCCCCGCACTGGCGGACTACGACACCTTTGGCATCTCGGTAGCGAGCATGGGGGACCTCAACGGCGACGGTGTGACCGATCTGGCTGTCGGGGCGTATCAGGACAGTACGGGAGGGGCCGCTCGTGGAGCCGTCCATCTGCTGTTCCTGAACACGGATGGGACGGTGAAGTCGAGCGCGACGCTCGAATCCGGCGGGACGAACATGCCGGTACTGGCCGACGCCTCCTATTTCGGGCGGTCCGTGGCGAACATTGGGGATGTTGACGGAGACGGCGTCGCCGATCTGGCTGTCGGCGCGTCTGGCGACAGTACCGGTGGCGACACGCGTGGGGCGGTCCACATTCTGTTTCTGAACGCGAATGGCTCGGTGAAATCGACCACAAAGATTGCCCATGCGACCAACGGCGGGCCAACACTGGCGGACTCGGACTTCTTCGGGGTCTCCGTGACCAACCTGGGGGACCTCGACGGGGATGGCGTGGCCGATCTGGCCGTCGGAGCGTATCGGGACAACACGGGGGCGTCGGACGCCGGAGCCGTGTACATCCTGTTCCTGAACGCTGATGGCACGGTCAAATTGAACGGTGCGAGGAAAATCGCCAGCGGCATGAATGGCGGACCGACGCTGGCTGCGGACGATCGGTTCGGAAGTTCAGTGGCCTTCGTGGGGGATGTGGACGGGGACGGCGTGGCCGATCTGGCGGTCGGGGCGTTCAACGACGGTACGAATGGTTCCGAACGGGGGGCGATTCACATCCTGGCGCTGAACACCAGCGGCACAGTCAAGACGAGCCGGAAGATCGCCAGCGGGACCAATGGTGGTCCGACGCTGGCGAACGGCAACGGTTTCGGCGACTCGGTCACCAATCTCGGGGACCTCGATGGGGATGGCGGGACCGACCTGGTGGTCGGTGCTTCGAGGGACGATACGGGAGCGGCGCTCTCCAATCGCGGGGCGGTCCACATCCTGCGGCTCAACAATGTCGGCGAGCTGCGCGACTTCGGGGACGCGCCGGATGCGACGAACGGGACCGGGGCGGGCAACTATCAAACGCGGAACGCCGATAGCGGGCCCAGCCACAGCCTTGTTGCGGGCATGTTGCTCGGATCGAGGATCAGCGGTGAAGTCGACGGGCTGCCCAACAGCCGAGCCAACGGGGACGACATCGGCAACGACGACGAAGACGGCGTTGTCAACCCGCAGGCCGATCTGCTGTTGACGGTGGGCACGCAGCCGACGGTCACGCTGCGGGCGACGAACAACGTGGGGCCGTCGGGCAAGATCACCGGTTGGATCGACTACAACAACAACGGCGTCTTTGAGGTGAGCGAGAGTGCCGTGGTTTCGGTGCCGGCGTTCTCGACCAACGGGACCTACACGCTCACCTTCCCGGTCATTCCGCAGGGGTTCACGGGGACGACCTATGCGCGGTTCAGGCTGAGCGAGAACACCGTCGCCGCGACCAGCCCGACGGGATTGATCACGACGGGAGGCGAGGTCGAGGACTATCTCGTGACGATCACCACCCCCAGCAACAGTGGGGTGAAGACCGGCGGGGCGACGAAACTGGCCAGCGGCGGAACAAACATGCCCACGCTCGCGAATAGCGACCGTTTCGGCAGTGCGGTGGCGAACCTCGGGGACCTGGATGGCGACGGCGTGGCGGATCTCGCCGTGGGTGCCCCCGGAGACGACACGATGGGCGACTATCGCGGCGCGGTTCACATCCTGTTTCTAAACGCGAACGGCACGGTGAAGTCGCGATCGAAGATCGCCAGTGGGACCGGTGGCGGCCCGGCCCTGGCGGACAGCGACTACTTCGGCAGCTCCGTGACGAACATCGGAGACTTCGACGGGGACGGAGTGACCGATCTGGCCGTGGGCACGCCCGGTGACGACACCAACGGCGGCGTTC
This sequence comes from Planctomycetaceae bacterium, assembly GCA_027489895.1. Taxonomy (GTDB): domain Bacteria; phylum Planctomycetota; class Planctomycetia; order Planctomycetales; family Planctomycetaceae; genus JAIXZD01. The sequence goes on along the minus strand of JAIXZD010000143.1, from coordinate 3,051 downwards.
GAGGCGCGGTCTACCTGCTGTTTCTGAACACCAACGGCACGGTGAAGTCGAGCACGAAGATTGCCAGCGATACCGGTGGCGGGCCGACGCTACTGGACGCCGGCCGGTTCGGAAGTTCCGTGGCGAGCATGGGCGACCTCGATGGAAATGGCGTGACGGATTTGGCCGTCGGAGCGCTCAACGATCCCACCGGAGGGGCAATACGCGGGGCGGTGTACGTCCTGTTCCTGAACTCCAGCGGGACAGTGACGGGGAACACGAAGCTCGCCAGTGGCGGGACAAATATGCCGACGCTGACGAACGTCGACCGATTCGGAAGTTCGGTGGCGAACGTGGGGGACCTTGACGGGGATGGCGTGGCCGATCTCGCTGTCGGTGCCCGCGGGGACGACACTGGGGGGCCGTTGGACGGCGGCGCGGTCTACATCCTGCTGCTGAATTCCAACGGCACGGTGAAGGTGGACGGAGCCAAAAAGATCGCCAACGGGGTCGGTGGCGGGCCGGTGCTGGTGGCCGATTCCTACTTCGGCAGTTCTCTGGCGAACGTAGGGGACCTGGACGGCGACGGCTTGGCCGATCTGGCCGTCGGGGCGATGCGGGACGACACGCAGGGCTCGAATCGCGGCGCGGTTCATCTGCTGTTCCTGAATGCCAATGGGACGACGAAGCCGAGCGTGAAGCTCGCCAGCGGCATTCCGAACGGACCGACGCTGGCGGACGGCGACCACTTCGGTAGGGGTGTGGCGAACCTCGGTGACTTCGACGGCGACGGTGTGACCGACCTCGCAATCGGAGCCTATCTCGACGCCGCAGGTGACACCGGCGCGGTCCACATCCTGCGGCTCGCCGCCGCCAACCAGGCGCCGACGGGGCTTGATCTCTCCGCCAATACGATTGCGGAAAACGCCGCGATCAACACGGTCATCGGGACCTTTACGACGACCGACGCCGCCAGCACGTTCACGTACACGCTCGTGGCGGGGACCGGTTCCACCGACAACGCTCAGTTCTCGATCAGCGGCAATCAGCTCCGTTCGGCGGTGAGCTTCAATTTTGAATCGGGCGGGACAACCCGTTCGGTCCGCGTCCGCACGACCGACGCGGGGGGGTTGTTCTTCGAGCGGTCGTTCACGGTCAACATCACCAACGTCAACGAGACACCGCTCGGCCTGGGGCTGTCGAACACGACCATTCTCGAGACCATCCCCCTGGGGACGGCGGTGGGCAATCTTTCGACCAACGATCCGGACGCGGGGAACACGTTCACGTACACGCTCGTGGCCGGAACGGGATCGACGAATAACGGGTCGTTCACGATCGTCGGGAATCAACTGCGGACGAACACCAACGTCGACAACGACAACCAGATCAACTATCAGGTCCGCATTCGCACTACCGATCAGGGAGGGCTGTTCGCGGAGAATACGTTCACGATCACGGTGACCAACGTGAACGAGGCCCCGACGGCCTTGAATCTCTCGGCCAGCACCATCGCCGAGAATCTACCCAGCGGCACGGCGATTGGTACGTTCTCCTCGATCGACCCGGACCCGTCGAACACGTTCACGTACACCCTCGTGGCCGGAACCGGGGCGACGGATAACGCGTCGTTCACGATTGTCGGCACTCAGTTGCGGTCGAACGCGGTGTTGAATTTTGAAGCGAAACCGAGTCTGTCGATCCGCGTGCGGACCACCGATCAGTCGAACCTGTTCTTCGAGCGGACGTTCACGATCACGGTGACCAACGTCAACGAAGCGCCGGTGCTCGACAATTCGGGCAACATCTTCGCGGTGCTGGGGGTCGGGTCGCGGCAGTCCGCGGAGATGCGGAAAGGAGTGCTGGTTTCGGACCTGTTGGCCCGCGGGGCGGGGGGCAACCCGATCAGCGACCCCGACGCCGGCGCGCTCCGCGGCATCGCGATTACGGCCGTCGATCAATCCCTCGGCAGCTTCCAGGTCACGTCTGTGCCGGAACCAATCGAACAGAGTTGGGTCAACATCGACATCGACGGGCCGCTTTCCGAGAGCAGAGCCCTGCTGCTGAGTCCCAACGCGCGCATCCGATTTGTGACCGGCCGTATTCCCCATCATGCCTCCGCACCGTTCTTCCTCTCGGTGGGATCGATGCTCACTGCGGGCCTCACGTTCCGCGCCTGGGACCAGGCGACCGGCGTCGACGGTGTGCGTGTCGACACGACCGTGAATGGGGGTTCGACCGCCTTCAGCACGGCCACGGAAACCGTCAAGGTGTATTTCGAGGCCCGCCTGTTCCGCTCGTTCAACCCGAACGCGAGCCTCAACGTCTACACGCTGGAGGCCGAGTTCAACGCGCTGACGGGCGGTGCGTTCCAGGATCGCTCGACGGATGCCTACACCGGGTTCACGGTGCTGCTGAGCGATGTCCCCGAACTCGGGACCTCGGCTCTGTTCCGGCTCTACTTCGGGATTCAGTTCAACGACGACGGCACCGAAACCGACATGGGGTATCGCTACCTCACGTCGAATGCGGCCGAAGCAACGTTCCTGGAAGGCATCGGCCCGGCCGCGAAACGCCCGCAGCGCGAAGGGACCTACTTCCGCGAACTGGGCGTGAGCGATGGCACGGCGACCATCGGTTTCGTCTTCAATACCCAGCAGCCGGGGACGTCGCAGCTCACCCAGATCTACCGGACCGATAACGTCGACAAGCCGACCCGGCCCCCGGGCACAAGCGAAGGCGGCACGCCGACCTCGTTCAAGCCCCAGGAAAACGGCGACCACGTCTACACGACGAACACCGCGTTCGAGACGACTCAGTTCGGCACGTGGCGCGTAGAATCCCCGCGCGGGTTCGTCAGGCCTCTGGGCGGCAGCGGCATCATCGCCCCGGCTACCTCGGCCGGGGCCACGTCGGCACCTGTCGTGCGGTCGGCGACGACGAACAGTGTTGGTCCGATGACCAATCTGTTCAGCGCAGGCGGTACCGGCTCAATCGTCTCGGTTATTCTGCCGACGACACTGGCCACGACATCAGCCGTGCTCAACCCTGATCACGTTTCGACGACCGTCG
>JAIXZD010000243.1 GCA_027489895.1 Planctomycetaceae bacterium | reverse complement strand
GGGAGCTCGACAGGCTGGAAGCCTATCCCACCGATTTTCTCACCCCCGTTCAGCCGCGACGGACCTCTTGGCGGCACTCCCACGCTTCGAGCGTGGTGAGGTCCGGCAGATCGTCCTCGTCACCGTCGCCCACGTCGAACCGCAGTGTGGCCGGTGGCTTCAGGTCTCGTGATGTGGCCGACAAGGACCCGTCGCGCTCTTGTACGGGGGCACGTTCCCCTGCCGGGTCCGTTCCCGACAGGGTCCAACCCAACGACACCAGTCGGGCGGTCAGCCCCCAATCCCATCTCACACCCATGGCCCCAGTCATCGTTGGCTCCCCGAATCCTCTGTTTTCAGCGTGTCAATGAGCGGCCGCTGGTTGACCGCGCTCACCGGAAATAGTAGTGTACCTATGTACAGTTTTCAACCGGTTTCGCGGCGGTGATGGAGTTTTGGACCGGATTCTTGAGGTCGCTTTTTTGGACGAGGTGCTGTGTGGCGAACTCCTCAGCGTCGACCGATTTTCCGCAGGTGCTGCCGCAGTCGGCGCGACCGCCATCTCTGACACCGAACCGCCCGCTGACGGCCGAGTCGCTGGGACGACTGGTTCGGCGGCTGCGGGCCGAGCGGGGGTGGAACCGGGATCAACTTGCCCAGGCGGCGGGGCTGTCGCGGACGACCCTCACCCATTTGGAACATGGCGCGATTGCGCGTCCCCAGGCGCGAACGCTGCAGCAACTCGCCACGGCCTTTGAGCAACCCCTGGAACTGTTTGAACGGCCCACGGTTCCCAGACGGACGAGTGTGTCGCAAGGAATGGGTGGTGGTGCCCGTCTCTTGGAGCCTCCCGAACAGCGCTTGCGGGTGGACCAGGCAAGCAACCCGGCGGTCGAGACGACGCGGGTCACAGCGCCCGATCTGTTCGCAGGTTGGGAGGCGTCCCACTGGGAGCAGTTGTATGCCACGTTTGGCGTGGGTGGGGCGTTGACCGAAGCGGGTGTTCGCGAGACCGCGGCGCGGATCAATCAGGGCCGCGATCTGACGCGTAAGCTGCTGGTGCTGCTGGAAACGCATCTGGGCGACGCGGCCGCGGCGATGCTCGATTCGCTGTATGAGATGGTGACGGTTGCCGAGCCAGACCGGGCGCAGAGTACGAGGGGCGTCGAGCCTCCTGGCGCTGATGCTTCCGGCTCCCTATGATGAGCGACTTCATCGTGCTCGCTTCACTCCGAAACCGCTCTCGGCGACAATAAGGGTCCGAGAGTGGTCGACGAATCACTGCTCAAGCGTTCGCAGCATTCCGCCAGGTGGGAGACGACGAGATGGGTTTGTTCGACAAGCTCCGCAACGAACTGATCGACATCATCGAGTGGCTCGATGACGACAAGCACACCCTGGTCTGGCGGTTCCCCCGCTATCAGAACGAAATCAAGAACGGCGCCCAGTTGATCGTCCGGCCTGGTCAGGTCGCACTGTTCGTTCTCGGTGGGCAGATGGCGGACGTGTTTCAGCCCGGTCACCACACGCTGAAAACCGAAAACCTGCCGATTCTCAGCACGATCGCCGGCTGGAAGTATGGCTTCAACAGCCCGTTCAAGGCCGAGTGCTACTTCGTCAACACGACGCAGATCACCGACCTGAAGTGGGGCACGACGAACCCCGTCATGCTGCGGGACCCGGAGTTCGGGCCGATCCGTCTCCGCGCCTTCGGTACGTACGCACTCAAGGCCGTCGATCCCCGCGCTCTCGTGAAGGAACTGGTCGGCACCGACAGCCGGTTCGAGGCGGACGAAGTGTCCGAACTGCTGCGGTCGCTGATCATCACCTCGCTGTCGGAACTTCTGGGCAAGCAGCAGATCGCCGCCCTCGACCTTGCGGCCAACTACCGGACGATGTCCGAAACGCTGCGGAAAGAGGTTCAGGAGCGAATCGACGACGAATACGGCCTGTCGATCCCGCAGCTCAACATCGTGAACGTCTCGTTCCCTGAAGAGGTCGAGAAGGCGCTTGATGTCCGCACGAGCATGGGCGTGGTGGGCGACCTCAACAAGTTCCAGCAGTTCCAGACCGGCCAGGCGATTCGCGAAGCGGCCTCGAACCCCGGTGGAGGCGGCGCCGCGGAAGGGCTGGGCATGGGGCTGGGCTTCGGCATGGCGAACCAGATGTTGCGGAATCAGGCGGGGGCAGGGGCGGGTGGTTCGCCAGTGCTTGCGCCGCCGCCGCTGCCTGGTGCACAGCCCTGGCATGTCGCGTTGAACGGCGCGGCTCAGGGACCGTTCCTGCCAGCTCAACTTCAACAGGCAATCGCTGCAGGTCAGGTGACGCGCGAGACGCTCGTCTGGACGGCGGGCATGGCGGAATGGCAGCCAGCGGGGCAGGTCCCGGCGCTGGCGGGTTCGTTCGTCGCGCCGCCCCCCATGCCAGCGGCCAAGTAGTTCCTCGGGACTTTTCGCATTCTCAGGTGGGTCACCGGTCGCCGCGACGAGTCGTCGCGCGACCGGCGGTCTGCATGCTTCGCCCGTGTGTCACCGGGGCCAGGATGTCCGCCGTGCCCGAGGAATCGCTCTATCCGCCGTTCGAGGAAGGTCGGACGGATCGCGCCCAGGTCTCGCCCGAAAAGGGCCGGGGGCGGCTGTTTCCGTGCGAGCAGTGCGGGGCCGACCTGGTCTTCAGCATTGGGGTGCAGCAACTGAAGTGTGAGTTCTGTGGGCACGAGCAGGCACTGCCCACAACCGAGTCGCCGGAGATTGTCGAACACGACTATCGCGAACGACTCGAATGGCTCAACGAACGCAAACAGGTCACACTTCCCGACCAGTACGAGGTGAGCTGCTCCAACTGTGGCGCCACCGTGTCGTTTCACGGGACGCTGACCAGTTCCCACTGTGCGTATTGCGCCACGCCGCTCCAGCGTGACCAGGCGCATCGCTCTCCGGAACGGCTCTCCGTCGACGGCGTGCTGCCCTTTCTCGTGGAGCAGCCTCGCGCGCAAGCGAACCTGCGGGCGTGGGTGAAATCGCTCTGGTTTGCCCCGAACGCGTTTCTGAAGCAGGGGGTCGAAGGTAAATTCCAGGGGGTCTATCTGCCCTTCTTTACGTTCGATTCGCTCACTTTCACGCGCTACAGCGGCCAGCGGGGCGATCACTACACCGTCGTGGTGGGGACCGGGAAAGAGCAGCGGGTGGAGACACGGGTCCGCTGGTCGAGTGCGTCGGGCAGCTTTCAACGGTTCTTCGACGACACGCTCGTGCTGGCCGCGCAAGGCATGAACCGCGATCTCATGCACGCCCTCGAGCCTTGGCCTTTGGGAAAGGTCCGGCCGTTTCAGGAGTCGTACCTCGCGGGGTTTGCCGCCCGCACGTATGACCTCGAACTACCCACCTGCTTCGACGAAGCGAAAGCCCGGATCGAAGCCGCGCTCACGGCCCAGGTCCGAGCTGAGATCGGGGGCGACACCCAGCGGATCGACGCGCTCGATGTCCGCTGGTCGGGCATCACCTGCAAGCATGTCCTGCTGCCCGCCTGGCTGTTGTCGTACCGTTACAAAGACCACGTCTACCAGGTGTTCATCAACGCCACGACGGGCGAAGTGCAGGGCGAACGTCCCTGGAGCTGGGTGAAGATCACGTTCGCCGTCCTGCTGGGCCTCACCGCCGCCGGCGCGGCAGCGCTGGCGTTTCAGTCGTAGTGGCGGGCCGCCTGTCCGTGCATGCCCCGTAGGACGTGGCGAATTCTCCACGCCCAAAGCGGGGTTTTGTTGCGTTCTCGAAACGGTGAGCTAGGGTTCAGGCAGGTCCTGGTTCCGGATGTTCCCCCCATCCACCAGCGCCTTCACACATCGCGCCGCGAGCCGTTGCCAGGAAGGGACGGTCCGCGTTCGCCCCTATTGCGCGTGTGGCTCGTTTCATGGCCGGTCTCTCTGTTTCCAGTCTGCTCGATCCCTCCCAGGTTGCGGCCATTTCCCGGTACCGCGAACTGGGCAGCGAGATCGCCAAAAACAATCAACGCATCTCGTCGCTCCGCCGCATCACGTCGGCCGCCGACGATCCTTCGGGCCTCGTGTCGTCCAGCATTCTGAAAAGCCAGATGGACGGGCTGGAGACGCTGGTGTCGTCGCTGAAACGCGATTCCTCGATGCTCGATTCCGCAGCCTCGACGGCGATGGAAATTGTTTCGCAGTTGCAGGCCGCGCGGTCGCTCGCGGTCGAGGTGGCCGGGGGGACGCTGTCGGCCTCGGAAGTCGCGGGTAAACAGGCCGCGCTCGACGGAATTCTCCGCGGGGTCGATACCCTCGCGGGCACGCACTTCAACGGCAAACGTCTGCTCGACGGTTCGGCCGGTTTCCGCACCTCGGGCGTCAACACCGCGCAGTTCGCGAGCATTCAGGTGCTCGATCGCCAGACGAGCAGCGACGTTGCGTTCGCAGTCAACGTCACGTCGGCCGCGACCCGCGCGACCAACAGCTACACCGGTGGCACGCTCGGCGGCGCGGCCACCGTGACGCTCAACGGTCCCTCCGGACAAACGACCCTCGCGCTCGCCAGCGGGTCGGACACCACCGCAATCACCAACGCCTTCAACGCCGCCACGTATCTCACGGGCGTGCAGGCCGTCCGGGTCGACGCGACGACGATCAACTTCAACACGGTCGACTACGGTTCGGACGCGACGCTCGAGTTCGAGGTCAACTCCGGAACGTTCACGCTGGCAACCGCTGGTGAGACCGCCGGCACCGATGCCGTGGCGACGATCAACGGTCAGAGCGTCACCGGCAAGGGAACCACGTTTGTCGCCTCCAGCCAGAGCACGACGGTCGCCATCACGACCGCAGCCTCGGCGAGCGGCGCGCTCACGTCGTTCACCGTTGGCGGATCGGGAACCGAGTTCATCCTCAACGACACCGCCACGAGCAAAGCCCGGCTGGGCCTGCCCGACCTGAACGTCGCCAATCTGAACGGCGTGAACGGCAGCCTGTCGTCGGTCATGAGCGGCGGATCGAACAACCTGTCTGTCGACGCGGCGAACGCCGTCAAAATTCTCGACGAGGCGATCTCCCAGGCGACGATTGGAGCCAGCCTCGTCGGCGCGTTCCAGAAATACACGCTGGGCAGCACGGAGACGGTCGCGAACAAAAACCGGGAGTTTGTCGGCCGGGCCTACAACGACATCGCCGCGACGGATGTCGCCGTCGAATCGGCTCTGCTGGCGAACAATCAACTGCTCCAGCAGGCGACCCTGCAGTCGCTGCAGATCTTCGCCCGCCAGAACGAAGATGTGTTGGATCTGCTCCGGACCACCGCATTCCGGTACTAGCGCGACGACGCGCGGATCAGTGCGTCGGCTCAGCTCGGGCGGCGCCGTTTGGAACTCTCACGAGTTCCGCTACGACCGTGTGATCTGTTCGGACGACCGGTGAGTTCTCGATGGAAACCCGAAGCGTTAGCGAGGGACCCCGCGATCACCGCAGGTCACGATTTCCCCGGAATCCACGCGGTGTCCCTCGCTGACGCTTCGGGTTTCCAAAGCCCCGCACCCGCTACTGTACCGCGCGAATCAGTTCACTCTGGGGAAGATGCAATATCTGCGCAGAGCGGGTCGAATCAGCCGGTTCCATCGAATCGTTTAACTTTGTCAGTCATACGGCCGATTTTATCGATACCGCCCACCGGCACGGCCGGCGGCGTGGCGCACCACGGATGTTCGGAATCGAGAGGACGGCTATGCGGATTCTGTACGGAGTGCATACCCAGGGGCAGGGCGGACTGGCCAAGGCGTCGGTCCTCATCCCCCGGATGGAAGCCCTCGGGCACGAAGTCCGGGTGGTCTCCTCGGGGGTCACTCCGCCGAATTGCTATCGCTTCACCTGGCACCGGCATGTCTCCGGCATGGAGTATGTCGTCGCCGATGGTCGGACCGACTCGCTGGGCACTTTCAACAAGTGGGTCCGCGAGGCTCCGCTCGTCTACGCCAGCCTGCGAACCGTCCGCTCGATCTGCGAGGAGTTCCAGCCCGAGCTGGTCATCTCCGATTTTGAGCCGCTCACTGGAACGGGCATCCTCAAACCCAAATGCGAGGTCGTCGCCGCCAGTCGGCCGATGGCCCTTATCGACCCGCAACTCGAACTGCCCGAGGAACTGGCGCTGTCGCGCAAGCTGGCACGGACCGTCATCCGCCTGTTCAGTTCAGGGGCGGATCGACGCCTGGGCTATCACCTCGATGGCTGCACGCATCGCTGCCTGCCGCCGGTCACCTCGGCCGAGGTGGGCACGCTCCGCCCGGTCTGCGGTGACAGCCTGCTGGTGTACAACGTGTTCCATACGCAGGAAGGCAGCCCGCACGACCTCATCCGCTGGGCGGCCCGCCGGAAACAGTTCGTCAAGGCGTACGGCTTCCCGCAATTCCGCACCGGGAAGTATGGCTACGTGACGTTTCACCGTCCCGACCGCGCCGCGTTCCTGCGGGACCTCGCCGCCTGCAAGGCGGTCGTCTGCACCGCGGGCGTCAACCTTCCCATCGAGGCCCATCTGCTGGGCAAGCCCTGTGCGGTCGTCCCGATTCCCAACCAGTGGGAACAGCGGGTCAACGCGTACCACCTGAACTCGCTCGGCATCGCCCGGTCCCTGGACACCTGGGACTACGACGCCGTGCTCGAACAGGCCGAGGAACGAACCTTGCGGCCCATCTCGGAATGGCTGCTCAAAGGCCCCGACGACGTGATCGCCCGGCTGCTGAATCAGACCGTCGCCACCTTCCAGGCGCCCAGCCAGATCCGCATCGCGGCCTAGCCGGTTGCCCGAACAGCGATCGCGATAATCTCGGTAACGGAACTCGCGGTAGCGAAAGTCCGGTAGCGGAACTCGTAAGAGTTCCGATTCGACGTCGCCTCCTGGCGAACGCGCTGAACCGGGGAACGTGCTGCCCCGGGGATCTCCCGCCACATCGCGTCCGAAGCGCCGTCGCGGGCTGGGGAACTCTCACGAGTTCCGCTACCTCTGCGACAGCCACCCCCGTCTAAGCCGGGCTGTCGGGTTGCTCGGTCTCAACTTCGAGGTGGGGCGGCGGTTGGCCGTCCATTTCGCTGAGCGCGTTCTCCGCGGCCCGCTGTTCCGCCAGCTTTTTGTTCGGCCCCCATGCGGCCGCGTACGACTGAGGCCCTACCGTGGCCGCCACCTTGAACCATTTGCTGTGGTCGGGACCGCGTTCGTCGATCAGCCGGTAAACCGGCGTCGAGCCATGGCTCTTCTGCGCGAACTGCTGCAACTGACTTTTGAAATTCAACCCGTGCTCGTGCGACGCGGCCTCTTCCACGACTGGTCCAACCACCCGGTCGACAAACCGCCGCGCCGCCTCGAACCCGCCATCGAGGTAAATCGCCGCCACGAGCGACTCGAACGCCGCCGCCGCCACCGAGGCCGGCAATTCCTCGCCGGTGCAGAGTCCTTTGCCGACATGCAGCGAATCGATCAGCCGCATGTCCATGCTGATCCGCGCGCAGGTGGTGCGGCTGACGACCATCGATTTGATCCGCGTCAGCTCCCCTTCGGCGTTCAAAGGATAGCGGGCAAACAGCATCTCGCAGACGAGCATGCCCAGAATGGCATCGCCCAGAAACTCCAGCCGCTCGTTCGATTCGAGGCGATGGTTGGCCCCGGACGCATGCGTCAGCGAGTTCTTCAGCAACTGCCGGTCGACAAACCGGTAGTCGATGACGCGCTCGCAGGCGTCCAGCATCTCATCGGTCAGGCCTAAGTCCCAACGCCTGGTCATACGGGGGCGATCGCAAGTACCGGAAAAGTCGCACGGGCCAGACGAGACAACGTCCGGCATTCCGTCACGATACCGCCCCTCCCCGCCGACTAGAAGCCTTCCGGCCCACTCGTTTCCGTTTCAAAGGCGATCTCCGCAAGAGCGAACAGCGCCCTCCAGGGGAGCCGGAAGCGTTAGCTCCCGGAGGTTCGCACCAGCACCGCCCGCCATCCAAGCCCCTCAAGGCGTCGCCGGCGCGGCAGCTCCCTCAGCAGCAGCCTCGGCGGCCGGCGGCTTGATCACCACCAGCTCGTGCTTCGCCACGTCGTACGAATAGGTGTGCTTGAACGGCAGCACCGGCAGGCGAATGTTGTTCGCCTTGATGATCTTCTCCATGAACTCGTCATACGACTCCGGGTATCGCCCCTCCGTCGCGTTGAACAGCGACAGGGCGTGGGCGACGTGCGTTTTGGAAATCTGCTCCACCATCGGCCCATACGCCTGCAATGGCGCCGTCACGGGGGCGGTGATGTCGTTGGTGTCGATCCGGACCTTCGAGTCGCTCACCTCTTGCTTGGCGTTCGGATCGAATTCCGCAATGTCCTGGGTCGTCTTCCCCATGATGCTGTTGGGCGACTTTTCGACTTGCTTGGCCATCTGCTTTTCAACAGTGTCGCCACAGCCCGCGAGCGCAAGCAGCGAGATCGACGCCAGCAAACAGAATCCTCGGAAACAGGTTGTGTCGCGCATCATCTCACCATCGGGTAGGGGGCGGCCATGTAGAACGAACCGTTCGCGGAAGGATACCCCGCAACCACCGCGTCCCACCACCCGACCCGCCAAAAGGCCGTAGGGTGGGCACTGCCCACCAGCGCTCACCAACACGGCCCATCACAACGCGTTTGGATCGCCAACCGATAACTCCAAAATCCTCACCGCGCGTCCTCAGTCCCAGCAACTGGAAGAAAGGGCGGCGCCTGCTGGCAGCCTACCGGCCAGAGCACCCGGGAAACACAGGGCGCTTCACCGCCACCTTTTCAGTGTGAACGTCGTTCGGCCAAGACAACCAAAAACGTGGAGAAGCGGAACTGGTAACCTTGCAGATTCTGAAAGTCCTTAGGTAACCGTTTCGGCAGTCCGTCGAACTTCCCCGCCTCATACACGGCCAATCGAATCCTTTTTCCCACGTAACCTTGTTCAAGTTGTACGAGCTGAGCTGTGTCCAGTTGTTTTTCCGCCTCCTTGCCCTGCTTCATTTCGAGCAGCGACCAATGGTCGTTGGCCAGTTTGACCGACGCAAACCCCGGCAACTCGAAGTGCATGAGTGCCGAGTCGGCCAGTTCCTTGCCGTCAACATGGGTGACCCTGAGCAAGTAGCGAGATCGATCGGCCAATCTCCGCGTACTGTCCCCGGAGACAACTTCGGCCTCCACCTCAGTTGCGGTCCCCAACGGCAGTCCCAATCTCCCGACAACATCTCTGTTGCGGAGCTCCTTTAAGGGAATCGGCTCCTGAGCCGAGTCTTGCTGACCAAACTCGACCGGCGCGATCACACGGTCACCGGACCACAAAGCCCGCGGATGAGTCACGATCTTTCTGGTCGAAGACCGGGAGGACACCAACCCCGTGCGATGGAGTGTGCTGAGGGCAAGACCAATCTTTCGATGGGTCGCGAACGTCTGCCGGACCACAAGCAGTGCGGCGTGCTCCCGGGCAATCTGAATGACTGTGCCCGGAGCATTCCCATCCGGCCACAAATCAGGATCGATCGTCGTTCGGACAATCGACTCTAAAGTGGTGAAGTTGGCATGACCATCGTCATCGACCACGAGGTCCGTCACGTCGTATGCCACCGTTTCGAGGATTGCATCTGCTTCGGTCCAGGTGGTGACCACCAGGCTGTCACCACGCGGAATCCATGTAAGTTGCCGCGGCTGCAGCAGGTCAAAGAGGATCGACTCGACCGGTTCGTTCTCGGTCGAGAGGGTCACGGGGTCGTCCAGTGAAACCGTGCCATCGTCCAAAATCGCCTTCTCGTCGAACTTGACGCGAATGGGCAGTCCCTGAGTGATCTCGCGAATCACTTTGGCCAGCGGCAGGTCCCGACAATCAATCGAGACGGGGGTCTTGATCGCGGCCAGCAGTTCGCCGCGGCGTTTCACTTCGTCCTCGGAGAGATCCAGCGGCAGCCCCTCCCGCGGCCTGACGATGACGGAGGCGGCGTCACGTAGCGAAGCGGTTCCGTCGGTCCCCTTCTGAATCGCATCGGGCGATGGCGTGCTTGCGCCGGGCTGTTCTTCCCCAGAAGTCTGCGGGATCGCGGTCGTCAGGAATGCAATCCCGGAAAGCAACGAGGCCACCACGAGCCAGAACCGAGTGGAACGCATGACCTCACCTCGTGCCGGGGATTCGCCGCTCAGAATCTCCCGTCATCGTAACACGACGTAGATCCGCTGGACTGCGAGAAACTGGATCGCCCACCGACAACGCCAGCACTCGACGTGCTTCGGTGGATGTCGCGCGGTTGCCTCCGGGCGCTGACGCTTCCGGCTCTCATTGGGAGGGATTCTGGGGACGCCGGGGGCGCGGCTTGGTCAGGGAGGGGGTCTTGGTGACAAGGGCCGGTACAATCGTTACAGACCGAACAATCCTCAAATTCGCCAAAGCCCCCATATTTACTTTAATCGCCACAGCCCCTACAATCCGGACAACCGGTCCCGGCATGCTCCAGCCGTTGGGACCAGTTCTCCAACCGATGAGAGGGTCGAAACATGTTGTGGCTGCAAGACTTCTGGCGTGACGAATGCGGTGCGGTCCTCTCGGCCGAGGCCGTGGTGGTGGGGACAGTTGTGGTCGCCGGTGCGACGGCCGGGCTGACGATGGTCGGGAAAGCGGCGAACGAAGAGCTGCGGGATGTGGCGCGGTCGCTGCGCAGTCTCGACCAGAGCTACACGATTCAGGGCTTCAAGATGACCAACGGCCGGGCGTTCACGTCGGGGTCGTCGTTTGTCCAGGAGCCGGTGGCCGAGTCGCTCAAGGCGCTGGACCACGAGGCGACGGCCACCGAGAAGGGCGACGGGAAACAGCCCGACCAGCCCAAGAAGAAAAAGAAGAAGAAGCCAGCCCAGGACGATGCCGCCGTGGACGCCGTCTTGGATCCCAGCGGTTCGGACTTCGCCCCGGTCGCCGAGTCGAATCTCGATTTTGGCCCGAACGCCGCCGAGCCGGTCGAAGAATTCGAGGCTGCGGAAGCCGGCGAAGAGATCGATGCGGAAACGAAGCTGGTTGCGCCGGGCGTTTAGAGCGGTTCCGTGCGGGGGAAGCTTCACAGCTTCCGCTACATACCGCTGATGGGGCTTTTTGAGAGTAGCGAGCGGGTCCGGCTCCGAGGCCTGCTTCGGCCCGTCTGAATGACCATCTGGTCTTTCGGACGGGCTGTTTTGTTTTGGGCGGCGAGGTCGAAGAACCACGCCCGTTCTTGTGACCGCTGGTCGACCAGACGTCCGATCATATCGTGATTCGGTGATGTGTTGAGCGGTAACGCTTGAGACGGTCCGTCACTCGGCCTATCATCACGGTTTGGCCTTTCCCGAGTTCGGGGTTCTCCCCGCAGTTTTTTCAGACCGGCTGGTCGGTGGCATCGCACCCCGCCCCGCGAGTTGTGCATTATGCGTTTTCAATTGGTCGACCGCATCCTGGAGCTTGTACCGGGAAAATCGATCACCGCCATCAAAAACCTGTCGCTCGCCGAGGAGTACCTCGCCGATCACTTTCCCGGCTTTCCGGTGTTGCCCGGCGTGCTGATGGTCGAGGCGCTCACGCAGGCGAGTGCCTGGCTCCTCAAGGTGACGGACGGCTTCGCGTACAGCACGGTCATGCTGAAGCAGGCCAAGGCGATCAAATTCAACAACTTCGTCTCTCCCGGACGGACGCTGCACCTTGCGGTGGAAGTTCAGAGCCGGGAAGGCGACCTCACGACGGTTAAAGCCCAGGGCACGGTCGACGGGGGCTCGGCCGTTTCGGCGCGGCTGATCCTGCAGCGATTCAACCTGGTTCAGAACAATCCGGAGATGGCTGCTTCCGATGCACTGGCGATCGAACAGTCGCGGCTGCTTTTGAAACAGATCTGGACGCCTCAACCGGTTTCCAGTTAAGGGGTTACGGCGGGGTCATCGGGTTCGTGACGAGCTTCGTCGGGCAACACAAGACATAGACGGGTTAGAAACAGACATTCAGGAAACAGGTCGGCAGGGAAGCGGTTCCGCGATTCGAGAAAGAGAACGAAACCATGGGCAGACTCGATGGACGAACAGCGCTGGTCACCGGCGGCAGTCGCGGAATTGGCCGGGGCGTGGTCCTGCGGCTGGCGGCGGAAGGTGCCAAAGTCGCCTTCGTCTACCAGTCGAATGCCGAGGCGGCGAGCAGCCTGGTCGCCGAAGTGGCGCAGGCCGGCGGTACCGCCGCCGGGCATCAGGTCGACGTGAAGGACAAGTCGGCGGTGGATGCCTGCGTGTCGAAGATCATCGAGGACTGGGGTAAAATCGACATCCTGGTGAACAATGCCGGGATCGTTCGCGATACGCTGCTGGCCAAGATGACGGAACAGCAGTGGAGCGAAGTGATTGCGACCAATCTGTCGAGCGTGTTCAACTTCTGCCAAGCGGTGACGCTGCCGATGATGAGCGCCCGGTATGGGCGAATCGTCAACATGTCGAGCGTCGCGGCCAATCATGGCAACAAGGGGCAGGTCAACTACGCCGCGAGCAAGGGGGGAATCGAAGGGTTCACCAAGTGCATGGCGACGGAACTGGCCAGCCGGGGCGTGACGGTGAACGCGATTGCTCCCGGATTCATCGAGACGGACATGACGGTCGCCGTCCGGAATGCGGCGGAAGCGGAGATCAAGAAGCGAATTCCGCTGAAGCGGCTGGGCAAAGCGGAAGACATTGCCAGTGCCGTGGCTTTTCTGGTGAGCGAAGAAGCCTCGTACATTACCGGTCAGATTTTGACGGTGGATGGCGGACTGACGCTGGGCGGGTTCTAGGGCTCCTCTTGTCGTTTGGTGGCTGGTTGTTTTCGACCGGAGCAAGTCAAAAGGCAAAAGTCAAAAGTGAGGGTGTCAGGCGAGCCTGACCTGTTGGGTTGGCAGTATTTGATGCTGTGGGTGAGGGTTTTGCTGGCTGGTTTGAGAGCTGACGCGAGAACCTCACCGGATTCCTGTTTCTTTTTTAGGGCGATTTCGCCATAAAGTTTGTTCTCCACGGGGGTTGCCGCCCGTGGTGCTGGTTTCGTGCTCCGGTGGGTCGGAGCGGGTGGGCCGGAAAGTTCGCAGTTCGCGGCAATGTCAGTCGATGGATTGTTCGGTCGGGACTGCGGCGGGTGTACCACTTGTCGCGGACCGGGCCGAACGGCTGCCGTCTGGCAGGTGGACCGGGTGGGTGATTAACCCGCACCGACCGGTTGACCGGGTTTTTAAGCCAATTTCGGGTGATTCACAGTGCGGCTCCCGCAGACCGGCCCCGGGGCGGTCGGGGCGGACGAGTCCAGGAGACGTTTCGGATGCCGACACGCGATGAGATTTTTGAGAAGGTGAAGACGACGCTGGTTGACGCGCTGGGCGTTGACGATGACGAGGTGACGCCCGAAGCGTCGCTGACCGGGGATCTCGGCGCCGAGTCGATCGACTTTCTCGACATCATCTTCCGTCTGGAGAAGAACTTCTCGATCAAGGTTCCTCGGGGCGAGCTGTTCCCGGAAAACCTCGCGGGCGATGCGACCTTCGTGGCCGACGGCAAGGTGACCGAAAAGGGCATCCAGGAACTGCGGGTGCGGATGCCGCACGCGAACGTCGACAAGTTCGCGGCAGACCCGAAGGTCGAAAACCTGAACGACCTGTTCACCGTGAACATGATCGTCAACTACATCGAGAAGAAACTCGCGGGCTGATTTCGCGGGTGCGATGCGCTCATCGCCTGAAACGGGCCCTCGGCCGTTGACCCGGCCGGGGGCGGATTTGTTTTCCGGGCGGGATGTGGTGAGGCAGTGCGCCGAAGTCCGTCGAGTGCCGGGTGAACACACAAAAGTTTTGAATCTCAACGCGTGGGCGTGGTTGTTTGTGGTTGTGTTCGGGGTGGGTTGCCAGCGGCAATCGCCCAACCTCCGGGCGCTTGCGCTTTCGGCTCCCTCGAGCACGACAGTCGCCCGGAAATCGAGGCGAGACAACTCACGAAGAACGAAACGGAACGGCGGGCGACGCGATGCGCTGGATGTGGATTGATCGATTCGTGGAGTTTGAAAGCGGTCGGAAGGCCCGGTCGATCAAGAACGTCACCCTGGCCGAGGATCATCTGCACGATCACTTCCCCGGTTTTCCGGTGATGCCGACCTCGCTGATGATCGAGGGGATGGCCCAGACGGGCGGAATTCTGCTGGGGGAGACATCGCAGTTTCACCACATGGTGATCCTCGCGAAGATCCCCAAGGTGGAGTTTCATGGCTGGGCGATGCCGGGAGATACGCTGACCTACACGGCGACGCTGGAGGATGTCCGCGAAGATGGCGGGATGACCAAATGCACCGCGCACGTGGGCGAGCGGCTGGTCGCGGAAGCGGAGATCATCTTCGCGCATGTTCCGCAGAGTTCGGCAGGTGAGGGCGGGCCCGATCAGAAGAGTTTTGTGTTTACGATGCGGCTGCTTGGGGTAATGGATGTGGGCCGGGCCGGGACGGCTCCCCCACCCCCCAACTAGTCGAATCGTCTGGGCCGTTTCCGGTTGCAGAGGGTCAGATAGAGGGCAGTCCAAACCGGGACCGCCCGAGACGATCTGCGGACAGGGCGGCGACATCAGTACAGCGCGACGAATACCGCGCGGGTGGAAGGGTTGAGACCATGAAACGACGGGTCGTCGTGACGGGCATTGGCGTGGTGACTCCGGTGGGCAACACCGTCGAGTCCATGTGGAACGTCTTGAAGGAGGGGGGCTCGGGAATTGGCCGGATCACCCACTTCGATGCCTCGAACTTTCCGACGAAGATCGCCGCGGAGGTCCGCAACTTCGATCTCGGGAACTACATCGACAACCCGGGGCGGTTCAAATTCGCGGGGCGGAACATCGACTTCGCGATCGGCGCGGGGGTGCAGGCGTATCGCGATTCCGGGCTGACGGAGAGCGCGATCGCGCCGGAACGGTTCGGGGTCTACCTGGGGGCCGGGGAAGGCCAGCAGGATTTCGGCAAGTTCATGACGCTGATCAGCGAGGCGCGGACGGACGGCGAGTTCGACCTCGCGAAGTTCACGTCGAATGGCCTCAAGCTGTTGCATCCGCAGGCGGAACTCGAGCAGGAGCCGAACATGCCCGCCGGGCATTTGGCGAGCCTGTTCAACGCCCAGGGGCCGAACCTCAACTGCCTGACGGCCTGTGCGGCTTCGAGCCAGGCGATTGGCGAAGCGGCGGAGATCATCCGTCGCGGCGATGCGGACATCATGCTGTCGGGCGGTGCTCACAGCATGATCCACCCGTTCGGCGTGACCGGGTTCAACCTGCTCACCGCGCTATCGACGATGAACGACAATCCGACGAAGGCGTCGCGTCCGTTCGACAAAAATCGCGACGGGTTCGTGCTGGGCGAAGGCGCGGGGATGGTGATCCTCGAAGAGCTGGACCGGGCGAAAGCACGCGGGGCGCGGATCTACGGGGAACTCGTGGGTTACGGCACGACGGCCGATGCCTATCGCATCACCGACACGCACCCGCAGGGCCGGGGTGCGGTGTCGTGTATTCGGATGGCACTGGCCGATGCCGAGTTGAACACGGGCGACATCGACTACATCAACGCGCATGGAACCAGCACCGAGGTGAACGATCGCGTCGAGACGATGGCGATCAAGCAGGCCCTGGGACAGGACGCGTACCAGACGCCGGTTTCGAGCGTAAAGAGCATGATGGGGCATCTCATCGCCGCGGCGGGGAGTGTCGAGGCGATCGTCTGCCTGTTGAGCATCCGGGATGGAGTGCTGCCGCCGACGATGAATCTGGAAACGCCCGATCCGGATTGCGACCTGGATTACGTGGCGAACGGGGCTCGCAGTGCTCCGGTGAAGACGGCGCTGTCGAACAGCTTCGGGTTCGGCGGGCAGAATATTTCGCTGATCTTCTCGGCGTTCAATAAGTAGACGGATTGCCACCGCGCGCTGACGCTTCCGGCATCCAAGGGATGCTTCTGGCATTTGGAACGGGGTGACGCGTCTGGCGATGGGTGAATGGGGCGGGTAGGATCGGGGTCTGAGTTTGACGCCCTTCTTGCCAGACAGTTTTCCCTATGGACCCCGCCGCGACCCATTCCGACACGGACTCTCAGGCCCCCGTGGTGACGCCACTCGCGGTGCTGACGGCTCCGGGTGAACTTGCCGAAGGGCGAGCGGCCCCGCTTCCGACGATCTGGAATCTATCGCGGGGCGAGTTGACCGACTGGGTGAAGACCGAGCGGGAGCAGCCGTTCCGGGCGGACCAGATTCGCAAGTGGTTGTTCGGCAAGCGGGTCGACAGCTTCGAGGCGATGACCGATGTTCCGGCCGGGCTGAGGTCGCGACTGGCCGAATCGTTCTCAATCTTCTCCAGCCAGTTGCTCTGTCACCAGAAGTCGACGGATGGGACGGAGAAGCTGCTGCTGGAGATGGCGGGTGGCGATGCCGTCGAATGCGTGCTGATGCGCGAAGACGACCGGCGGACGATCTGCATCAGCACCCAGGTGGGTTGCGGCATGGGCTGTGTGTTCTGCGCCAGCGGCATGATGGGGTTTCAGCGGAATCTGTCGGCCGGTGAAATCCTGGAACAGATTGCGCGGCTGGACCGGCTGCTGCCAGCCGATGAACGGATCACGAACGTCGTGGTGATGGGGATGGGCGAGCCGCTCGCCAACCTGAAGAACCTGATCAAGGCGCTCGACTCGATCGACGAGAAGGGGGGACTGGGCCTGGGGGCACGGCGGATCACGGTGTCGACGGTGGGTCTGCCCGAGAAGATTGCCGAACTGGCGGAGATTGGCCGTCAGTACAACCTGGCGATCTCGCTGCATGCCCCGACCGATGCCCTGCGATCGAGCCTGGTGAGGATCAATGAGAAGGTGGGCATCGAGAAACTGATGGCGGCAGCGGATGGCTTTTTTGCGACGACCGGTCGGCGGGTGACGTTCGAGTATGTCGTGCTGTCGGAAGTGAATGATGGCCCGGAGCAGGCCGAGGAACTTGCGGCTCTGCTGGGGACGCGTCAGGCGCACATCAATCTGATCCCGATGAATTCCGTGAGCGAACTGCCGTATCAGGATCCTTCGGGAAACCGGTTGCACAAGTTTGTCGACCTGCTGCGGGAACGGGGGCTGAATGTGACGGTCCGCAAGCGGAAGGGGGCGGACATCGATGCCGCGTGTGGACAACTGCGATTGCGGCACGAGCAAGCGCGGCAGGCGGCGGATGCGGCGGCGGGGGGCGCAGAGCTCGCGTCGTGAGTGGGGCGGGGGAGGCCTCCGGGTGCTAACGCTTCCGGCTCCCAGGGATGCTTCTGGCTCGCCTGTTCCCCCCAGCTCACCTGTTCTATGAGCGATTCCGCCCTGTCAGAGATTCGCGTTAATGACGGGGACGCATCAACCCTTGCTGTTATTGCGGCAAGCCGGGCTTTTCGGTCTGAAATCTGTGCGGTAGACTGAGGGTTTGGCATGTCGCGGCTGGTTGGCCGCGTGGGTGCCCGGTGACAATAGCCGTCCGTGGGCCGCTCGATCGAGTGGCCCAGAGTTTCACAGCACAGAAACGTCCAAATGAGCGTACAGCGCGACCGCGAACAACAGGTGGTTGTGACCGGAGTGGGGATCGTCAGCCCGATCGGCATTGGAGTCGAACCCTTCTGGGACGGGCTTCGGAATCGTCAGTCGGGCATTGCTCCGATTACCTATCTGCCCAGCTCGGCCCTGCCCGACCATGTCGGTGGCGAGGTCAAGGGGTTCGAGGCGGCGAAGTACACCAAGACCAAAGATCAGAAGAAGAGCCTGAAGGTGATGTGCCGGGACATCCAGTTGGGCGTCGTCTCGGCCTGGCTGGCAATGGAGCATGGCGGGATTGCTCCGGGGACGGTCGCCCCGGAACGGCTGGGGGTCGAGTTCGGTGCGAACCTGATGCTCTCTCCGCCGCCTGAGCTAGCGAATGCCTCGGTTTCGTGTGTGGACGAAACCGGCAAGTTCAACATGACGTCGTGGGGTACGAAGGGCCTGGGCGAGATGGAACCGCTCTGGCTGCTGAAGTATCTGCCGAACATGCCGGCCTGCCATATCGGGATTTATGCCGATGCGCGGGGCCCGAACAACTCTCTGACGCTGGACGAAGCCTCGGGGGGACTGGCCGTTGGTGAGGCGCTGCGGGTGATCGCGCGCGGTCATGCCGATGTGATCATCACCGGGACTACCGGGACGCGAATTCATACGGTGAAGTCGCTGCATGCGGCGATGTGGGACAAGCTGGCAACGGGTGCGCCGGCAGAACGGTCACGCCCGTTTGACCGGGAACGAACCGGCCAGGTGGCGGCGGAAGCGGCCTGCACGATGATTCTGGAAGAACGGGGCCATGCCGAACGCCGCGGGGCGAAGGTGTATGGCAAGATTCTCGGTGCGGGAGCGTCGTGCGTCTGCGACAAGACCGGCAAGGGGAAACTGCGCGAGGCACTGGTCATCGCGATGCGAGCGGCCCTGGCGGATGCGCGAATCAGCCCGGCCGACGTGGGTCATATCAACGCGAATGCGTCGGGCGACCCGGAAGGTGACCGCCAGGAAGCGCTCGCCATTCATGATGTGTTCGGGGCCTCGGCCACGACCGTCCCGGTGACGGCGCTCAAGAGCTACTTTGGAAACAGTGGCTCGGGTAATGGGGTGCTGGAACTGGCGGGGTCGCTTCTGGCGTTGTCGCACGGCGTGATTCCCGCGACGCTTAACTTTGTGGGTGGGGATGCCGAGACGCCGCTGAACGTGGTGGCGGGAGAGCACCTGGCCACGACGAACAAGATTCTGCTGAAAACGAGCGTGACGCGGATGGGTCAGGCGAGCGCGGTGATTGCCTGCGGCGTGTAGTGCGCGGGCGGGATTGCGGGTGGGATAAGCTTCCAGCCTGTCATCGGTGCAATTGCTGTTGATTGCTTCCGAAGTTGGCTGCCCGGAGAATCGCTCGTCCTCCGGGCGCTCACGCTTCCGGCTCCCCCTCAGCACGACAGTTGCTCAGAGAGCGGGGGAAGCCTCACGGCTTCCGCTACGGTCGCGCTGGGGGCGGGGTTAGCTGAGGCTGCCGGAACAACTGGAGCCGGCGCCAGCGGTGCAGCCGAAGCAGTGCTTGCCGAAAATGATGCGGCGGCGGGCGAGGTGGGCGAGCGTCTGGTCGTCGAGGTCTTGAATCCGCGGGGCGCGCGGCCTAGATTCGCCGCGCGGGGTCGAGCTTCGGGGCGCGATTTCCAGGTCGAGCATCTGGTTGAAGTCGCAGTCGTAGAGCCGCCCCTGCCAGTCGACCGAGAGCATGGTGCGACACATCAGCCCCGGCAGTGTGGCCGGGTTGAAGGCGGCGACGAGTTTCTCCATGTACTGGTCGTACCGTCCGGACTCGACGAGATCGGCGAGGAACCGGCTGATCGGCATGTTGGTGATGGTGAACAGCCGGGTGAACTCGATGCCGTAGCGAGTACGGAGTTCGCGGCGGTATTCGTCTTCCAGTCGGCCTTGCGGGGGGGGCAGCGAGGGGCCGGTCGGGTTGTAGACAAGCGTGAGGCTGCGCGGAGAACCGGGCTGTCCGTACCCGAGAGCATTCAGTTTGCGAAGCGCTTCGAGCGAACGCTGGAAGACGCGGTCGCCACGCTGTTTGTCGACATTGGCTTCGAGGTAGCAAGGGAGCGAGGCGACGATCTCGACGTCGTGTTCGGCGAGGAACTCGGGGAGATCGGTGTAGCCGGGCGCGACGAGGATCGTGAGGTTGCAGCGGTCGATGACGCGGCGGCCGAGCGCGCGGGCCCCGGTGACAAGCCGACGGAACGAGGGGTTCATCTCGGGAGCGCCGCCGGTGATGTCGAGCGTGCCGATCGTGCTCCGCCCGAGCAGATCGAGACAGGCCTCGGCCAGCTCGGCAGAGAGACTTTCGCGGCGGTCGGGGCCGGCATCGACGTGGCAGTGGGCGCAAGTCTGATTGCAGAGTTTGCCGACAGTCACCTGCAGGATGTCGATGCCTGTGGCGCGGGGTTCGTCGACACCGGCCTGGTGGACGTGGTCCAGAAAGCCGGGGGTGCGGTCGTCTCCTTCGAGGAATCGGATCTGCGTGTGCGGGTCGGCCCACTC
>JAIXZD010000374.1 GCA_027489895.1 Planctomycetaceae bacterium | reverse complement strand
CGCAGCATCGTGACGGGCGCGCTGCCAATCCACAGACCATTGCGGAGATAGTCGATCCGCAACCAGGCCTCGCAGGTCGAACCGGCAGGCAATTGAACCCACGCCTGCCCGAACTGACGCGTCCCCGGCTCAAGCCGATGCTGGCCCGTCACGACGCTGGCCCAGGGTTCCGAAGCCGACAGGCGCAGGCTGCGCGTCCCACTATGCACCGGAGTGCTCACGGTGTAGCAGTCGTAGCCCTTGTAGCCCGGGGGCCAAACGGTCCAACCGGCCGGCAGCCCCGAGTCCTGGAGCTGTCCGTCGAGGTTGCCCCAGTTGAGAAGATTCTTGGCGGGAGGTTGAGGATCGACGCCCAAGGCCGTTCCCATCAGACCCAGCCACAACAGTCCAAACAGCAATCGCGACATCGGGGCATGCTCCCTGGTCAGTTGGAGGAACGTGTCGCTGTGATCAAAGCCAGGCCCGTTCACCGCGCGAATCAACAAAAAGTGTACCACAACCACCATGCAACACGCCCCCGCCGGGTGCCACTGCTGGCTTGTCCAGCAGTGGAGTTCGACTCACAACAACAGGTCTGGGGGAACCGGAGTCAGTTGCGGCAAATCCGGGTCAGACGGCGGATTCGGCAGAATGTGATATCGGGCGCTCGACCATTTCCAGTCGATGGCTCGCTCGCACAGTCCGCGACGAACGGGGTTCAGATGGATGGTGTCGATTGCGGCCAGAATCGTTTGGGACGTCGTTAGATTGTGGTCATAGCCGGCGCCTTCCTGCCAGAATCGGAAGGTCTCGACGCCAGGTCGTTGACAGATCGTGAGGGAGAGTAAGGTCTCCGGGGCCGTTTGCCGTAGATGCATTTTGATGCGATGGGACGATGGGCGTTTGATTGCAAACAGCAATTCTAAAATCCGCGAGTGGACCGTTCGCGGATGAACCAGCAGGTGGACATGCTCAGGCATCACCACGAACGCCAGCAATCGAAACTCATGCTTCTGAATCGCCCGCCCCAGAGCCTCGCAGAACACAACGCGAACCCTGTCTTCGACACGCAGTGGCCGACGCCGATAGCAGGAGAACGTCAATTCATGCACATGCCCCGGTTCGTCGAAATGACGAACCTGCTTTCGGTGAGGCGGACTCGTGTTATCGGAGAGGTTCATCCCGGAATTGCTCCCCGAAAAGCACTGCTGGGCAAGCCAGCAGTGGCACCCGGCGGCCGGACCTGGATCATTCTGCCGGATCGCGGTAGCACGATCCACGGGGAACAGACCGCAAGATGCCTTCACTCTCCACGGGTGTGGCCACTGTGCCTGGCGGCGCGGGTTCACGCTCGGCGGAAAACTTACGTTTTCCGCTACGGAGAAGTGACTAGTTCGGGCGACCAGTGAACTCGCGATGGAAACCCGCGGCGTAACTGCCTGTTGAAGAGGTCCAGCAACATTTCGATCCGCGGGAAGACGGATTCGAGGGGAGGGGTTCTCCAGCCGGAACTCGCACTGGCGGAGCCGGTGGCACACGGCAACGGACTGGAAGTCCGTCGTACGGGTCATCCGCTCGCCTTAGCGGAAACCGCCCGTGGAGACGCGGGAGGTGCCGAGGGCGGCGCGGGTGAAGGGGTTGGTGCCTTCGCCGGGCTTCTGGATGAACTTGGGAAGGCGCGGGGTTTCGAAGATGCCGTACTCGGGCTTTTCGCGGGCGCGCAGGTAGCTCTCCATCGACTCGCCCTGCTTGAGGTTGACGAAGTGCGGGACGTTGGTCCCGATATGGCTGCTCCAGACCGGTTTGCCCTGGTAGTTGAAGGAGTAGGACGAGATGTATTCCTGGACGTTGTAGGTCCCCCCGCCGCCGAGACCGAAGCCGTGATAGCGGACTTCGCGTGACTTAGGCCCGGAGATAGAAGCGATGATTTCGACATCGGCGGAGTTGTCGATGGTGACCTTCATGGCGGCGAGCCGGGTGGTGAAGGCCTTGATCGCGCGGTCACGGACGGCGGCGTCGGTAATGGCATCGAGGTTCAGTTTGACCTTCGAGCCTTCCTTGAAGATGAACAGGTCGCCCGATTTGAGGGCCTTGTCGAGGGTGTCCAGGGCGGGCGGATGCGGCAGCTTGCCGTTCATGAGCAGGCCGGGTCTCTGGCCATCGGTCACCGCAAAGAAGGTAAGATCGCCGCGGACAGCCGTTTGCTCCTGACCGCTGTAGTCCCAGAACTGCAGCTGGTTCTCGAGGTCAAGGAGGAGGTGATTGCCAGCGAGGAGGTACTTGTCATCCGGGAAGGAGAGGCCACCGCCGAAGTGTGCGCCGTTGGCGGGGATCTCGTTTTCGAGGGCGCCGGTCTCCGTGTTCCAGCAGTAGACCTGATCGTGAGCGACGACGCCGAGCTTCTTGCCGGAGGGGCTGAACGCGAAGTGGGGCCAATGCATCTTCTCCGGGGAGGCTTTGGCGGCGATGACTTCCTGTTTGGCGAGATCGATCACGGCCACGCCATCTTCCGTTCCGACCGCGATGAGCTTGCGATCGGGGCTGAGGGCGGGAACGGAACCGCCCTTGCCATCGATGAACCAGCGGGGTTCGAAATCGGGATAGGAGCAGAGGGCGACGCGGCCGCCGGAGCTGCACAGAGCGACACTGTTTTCGTCAACGAAGGCGGCCCAGGCGATGTCTTGGTCACGTTCACCGACGGACTTGAACGGGTACATGGTGGCGATCTTGGCGACACGAGCGCCCCGGAGCACCCAGACTTCGAGCTGATTGTTCTTGCCGCTGCCGAAGCCATTGCTTCGAACAACGATCTGCTGTCCATCGTCGTGGACGGTGAGCGGAACCCAGTGGCCTTCGGTCTGGGCGATGGTGCCGGCCTTGCCAGAGACAAGGTCGCACATCACGGCGCGGGTGACCGCAGGTCCGCCGCCCGGCTTCTCCATCGTAAAGAGCGCCGCCGCCTTTTTGGCCGGGTGATTGATGGCGATTCCCGACAGTTTCTCGAAGAAATCGGCTTTGGGAGGAAGCGCGACGTTCTTGCGTTTCCCTTCGACGATGGGCTCGAACTCTTCGAGTTTGACGCCCCATTCGGAAATCCCGACGGCGGCGAGCGTTTCGGCACCGCCCCAGGTGACTTCGATGTTCCGGGGGGTGTCCGGGATCTCAACCGTCGATTCGGGTTCCGGCTCGGGTTCCGGTTCCTTCGGCTTCTTGGACGAAGCCGAGGTGGAGCCGGACTTGGACTTGCCAGTTTTGCTTTTGGATTTGAAGGGGTCGTCGTCCTTCTTCTTGAAGGGGCTGTCGCCGCCGGAGTCTTTCTTGAGGGCGGTGATCAGGCGCTGATCGGTGGCGGAGAGCTTCTTGAGTTCGATCTCGATCTCTTCGCCGTCTTCCTGTTCAAGGGTGACGACGCCATCCGTTTCGCCCTTGAACTTCGCCTTGATCTTGAACTTGCCAGAGGCGTCGGACCACTGGCGGAGTTCCTGGGCGAACGCGGGGGCTGCGATCAGGCAGGCGAGAAGCAGCGGAAGAACTGCGCGGAGACAGCGAGGGGCCAAGAGCATGGGGAGCGCCTTGTCTGGACCAATGGAATGGAATGTCGAAACGCGATGATGGAGCGGACGAATTCGCGCGGCCCGGGACAGCAACTGACCTGCTGAGAATGATTCACTGCGGCGAGAAAACCGCCGCGATGGAGACCGCGCGAAGACGAAATGATTCCACCATGAAGGAGCCGCGATGTCAAAAGCGGGGCGCCGGGTGCCGCGTGCCACCGCTGGCTTGTCCAGCAGTGCAATTCGATTCACAACAACAGTGATTGTGGAACCAGAGTTTTATCGGGCAGGCTCCCGCATACGCCCCCACGATCGACCGCGCACCTCCGTAGCCTTCCCCCACGGATAGCTCCCCCCTGCCTCCTTTTCCTTTTGCCCTTTTCCTTTTGCCCTCCCCCTCACCGCCAATACGTCGCCGCCGCGCCATTCCCATCCGGCACCGCCTCCAGCACCACCGGCACGAAGCGCTCGCCGCCTTCCTCCCTCGCAAAGTTCGCCAGCACCGGCGCCGGGAGCGACACGCTCACCTCCCGCCACCCCCCCGTCGTCGTCGCCGGGCCAATCGATTCCTCTGCGACAACATTCCCCCCCACCAGCACCCGCAGCCGCCACACCTCGTTCCCTTCCTGACCGACGCGCACGGTCAAAGGCCGCTGCCCCGCCGGGTCCAGCGCCCACCGCCCCGCCAGGATCGTCGGGTGATGCCCATGCGTCACGATCCCCGCCAACCCCTTCTGCCCCAAATGCTCGGCCCGATACCCTGCCCTCGGGTCATATGCCCCCTGCACACAGAACCAACCCGGCAGCACCGCACTCAGCCCCCACTGCAGCCGCTGATCCGTCGACACATGCCGCCACGGCCCAAGCTCCGCCAGCGCCAACCGCTCCGCCGGAGCCGACAAAGGCTCGCTCGACCCCGCCCCAGGCAGCAGCTCGACAAGTTCCCGACTCGCCTCGCGCTGCCCCTTCCCACTGAACGCCCACAGCCGATCCTTCACGACGACAATTGGCCCAAACTGCGGATCCCGATCGGTCAGCCCCTCCAGCGGCGACGCGGCCAACTCCCGACCCGTCGCCACATCCAGCCACACCAGCACCGGCCGCCACTGGTCCTGCTGCACCAGCTCCCGGCGCGTCGCCAGCAGCCGCCCCTCCCGAACCGCACCCCCTGCCCCAGCCCCAGCCAAATCCCCCGTCCCCGCATCCAGGCAAAACCCGTCCAGCCAGTTCCCCGCGGCCGTCCGCCAGACCGTTCCGCCCGTCGCCACATCCAGCCCCGCCAGGCACCCATCCGTCTCAACGACAAGTCGCTCGCCCGCAATCCCCAGCATCCGCCGCGGGTCGACCAATCCCCGCACCCACTGCCGCCGTCCGGTCGAAAGGTCCAGGCACTCGACCGCCCGCACCCCCGCCTGCAGCACATAGACCCGCTCCCCCTCGACCAGCGGCGCCATCCCTTGAATCTCGTACTGCGACGAGTCTTGTGCTGGCGGCAGCCAGGTCGCTTTCCGCAACCACAAAGGCTGCCCCGACAGGTCGCAACAGACCGTCGTCCCCCCGATGAAGCCCACCAGTCGATTCCCCGCGACCGTCATCGCCGCCGGAACCTGCCGGTCCCACAGATCGTGGAACCGCACCAGCGTCCCCATCCCGCGCGCAGCCCCCGTCTCCGGGTCAAACTCCGCCAGACCCGCCTGCTGCGTCCCGTCCGAAGTCGCCCCGGCCACCAGCGCCAGAATCCGTCCCTGCACGAGCATCGGGTCCGACAGCACATCGCCCGGCCGCACCTGCCACACCGGCTGCCCATCGGCCAACTTCAGACAGACCAACTGCGGCCCGTCCTTCGTCAGCCGCCGCGCATAGATCCGCTCGCCCGCCACCACCGGCCGCATCGGCGTCAGCGGGAACCGATGCGCATGACCGATCTCCCCGCCCAACCCCTGCGTCCACTCGATCTGTCCCGTCGCCAGACTGACCGCCGCAATCTGATACCGGTTCGAGACGATCAATCGTTCGCCCGTTTGGACCACCGCCAACTGCCGGGCCGTCCAGTCGATCATCCCGTTGGCCGGGTTCCCCGCGCCATGCCCCAGCTCCCCCGCCCACTTCGCGCGGGCTTGCACCTCATACCGGGCCGGCGCGACTAGCGCCGCCGCCACGCTCGGCTCCGGGTCGCCCACCGCGCGCGTCGCCCCGGCCCGCGCCTTCTCCCGCACCTGCGTCACCATCCGCTCGAACTCGTCGGCCGAGAACTTCCGCTCCTGAAACTGCAGCGGACCCACCGCAGGCCGCTCTTCATCGCGACCCAGAAACGCCCCCGCCAGCCTCAATCGGGGCGACAACTCGTCCCGCGCCGCCTCACTCGCCACGAGCAACCCCCGCTGATACTCGCGGATCGCCGCCGAGAACTCGCCCCCCGCCAGCGCGCGGTCCCCCAGCCAGGTATGCGCCATCCGGGCCGCATCGGTTCCAAAAAACTGGACCGTCGCCCCCTTCACCGCCACAAAATTCCCATCCCGAATCGCCTGCTGGACGCGGAACTTGCCCAGCCGCGCAAACTCGTCATTCATCACCCGCGCCAGCTCCGGCTCGTCCCGCATCGCCACCGCAATCGATTGCGGCAGCGACACCAGCAGCCCCGGGTCGACACTGTCGGGCACCAGCCCCAGCGCCAAATCCGGACGGGCCGACGTGATGATCTGGCACGCATCGCGATACGACTTCTCCGCCAGCGCCACCCGCACCTCCGCCAGCGTGTTGAATCCCTCCTTGCTGAGGTCCTGCACCAGCGGATGCCGCCACTGCGACGGAAACGCCGGCTGCCCCTTCCCCCGTGGCTTCTCGGGCTGCTCGCGGATCGACGCCGCCAGGCTCCACGCCACCAGCGGCCGGAACCCCGGTCGATGATGCTCCCACCGATACTCGGGCGGACCCGATTCGTTCCAGTACTCCACCTGCCGCGCCGTCTGTTCGACCCCCGCCCACTCCCCACGATAGATCTGCCCGATCAGCTCCGCCCGCACCAGCGACGCGGGCATCGAATCGAACACCGTTTCCGTCCACAGCGGCACCGTGAACAGGCTCGTCGCCACCGCCGAATACGGCTTCGTCTCGCCCGCCTTCAACAGCACCTGGCCCAGCGCCTCGTAGAGCAGCGCCTGCCGGATCGCGTATTGATAGTTCCACCCATCCAGTAGCTCCGCCCCGGCCGCCAGCACCGCCAGACGTTCTTCCAGTCCCGGCAGCCGCTGAATCGCGTCGCCCAGTAAGCCATGGAGAATGTCGTTCGCCACCGGACCGCGCGGCCCATTCGCCAGCGTCGCCACCCCCGCCGCCCGCAGCCACGCCTCCAGCGGCACCCCCGCCGGTTGCGACCCCAGCGCCAGCGCCAACCACGCCCCATACTCGCCGTCATGCGCGATCACGCGGGCCGGCACGCGCGACCGCAACTCCAGGTCGGCCAGACGCACCAGCGGCGCCACTTCACGGACGAGCACCCGCTCCAGCGTGATCCGCCGCGGCTCCTTGCCCGCCAGACAAAACAGCCCCAGCCGGGTGACCGTTTTCCCGCGTGGCGTCGGCACGGTCGCCTCGGGCAGACGGGTCCACTCCACCCCATCCACACTCCCCCACGCCTTGAACACCCCTGCCCCCACCACCAGCTTGAACCAATGCCGCTCCCCCACATTGGGAGCGACCTGCTGCTGGACATCGAGATGCACGTGGTCGTGCTTTTGTCCCACTGGCAATAGCCCGTAACTCGTCGACTTCGTGGCCCGGTTCTCGAAGAAGGCGAGCTGGCCCACCGGCTCGCCCGACTCCCCGGCCACAAACACGCCCGTCCCCGCCGTCGGCGAGCGCACCTCGACGAGATACTCCATCAACCCCCGCACCGGCAGCGGAAAATCGGCCCGCGCCGGCTGGTTCGACTTCTCGCTCTTCAGCTCGACCGGCCCCTCCAGACTCGGGTACCAGTACGCGCCATCCGACAGCCGAGTCGTCCAGTCGAGATCGACCGGGCGATTCAACTCGACAACGACCGGCCGCTCGGGCGCAACAGGCGAGGGATGCGGTTCGCCGCGGAACATCCGGAACGCGCGGAACCAGGCCCACCCCTTCCGTTCCAAGAACACTTCGACAGGCTTCGCGGCCAACGGTGCCGAGAGTAGCCGGATTGCGCCGCGCTGCACCAGGAGCCGCCCGTCCTGATGCCGTAAGTCCAGCGGCGGTCGCGACAACCGCTCGTAAACGCCGTTGTCCGTCGCCGCCAGAACCCACGTGCTTGGCCTTAGTTCGCCCGGCTTCCTCGTCACGAGATAGGCCGCCCACTCCAACCGGCCGCGGGGCTGGTAGTGGACGAGCGCCACGCCCGTCTCCCCCGTCCAGAAGTAGAGCACCAGCCCTTGTTGATCGAACGGCGCGATCCGCAGGACCGAGTCGTCGCCCCACGGCGCCTTGAGTCGCACCATCCCCTCAAACGCGGCGACCCGCGTGTCGTGCCTCTGCGTCTCGTTGAACTGGGCCTTGTCCTTCTCCGCCGGTTCCAGCCAACGCTGCAGTTCCGATTTCCCCAACCCCGAAGGCTCCTGGTCCGACAGGAGCGCCGCTTGCGCCACCCGCGGCGCCTGGGGGGTCAGCTCGGGAAATGTCGGTGGCACCACGGCGACCGGAGTGACTGATGGGGCAACGGTCGGGGGTGTGGGAACACTCGCGACAGGGGCCGGTGTTGGCTCGGTGACCGGTTTGTCCTCAGGCTTGTCGACCGGTTCGGGAGTCTTGGCTGGGGTATTGGCTGCGACCTCGGCTGGTTTCCGATCGGGCACGGGCACAGCATCTGGCGTGGCGATTTCACCCGTCTGAGCCAGCTTCTCGGCCTCGGGCTGCGGGCGGGTCACCAGGTAGAGAATTGTTGCGGCCACCAGCAAGAGGGCCGTCCCAAACCCCCACCGCCAGAGCGACAGGTGCCGTTCGCGCGGCTGCGTGTTGCGGGCCGCGGCGAGGATCGCCTCGACCGACAGGTTGACGGCGCTGAACTTCTCGGCCAGCGCCTGGTCGAGACGGATCGCCTCGGCCACCGCGAGCCGGACCTCGGGCGATTCCCGCACGCGGAGGCGGAGCAGGTCCACCTCGGCCTCGGTCCACTCCGAAGTCGCCTTGGTTTCCAGCAGTTCAATCAGCTCGGCGTCTGTCATCGCAACCCCGTCTCTCGTCCCAGTCTCTCGTCCCAGTCTCTCATCCCCGTCTGATTCCGATCCTCTGCACCCAATCTCGCGTCACGCCCCGACCACCTCTGACACGGCCCCTTCTACCCCACAGGGGTTTATTGCGCGCGAGGCGATGTTTTCGTCCCCTTCCGTCTTGGGACTCGATCTATCCCCCCGGTCCTAACTTGTGCGCCAGACAGCGTTTCAGTGCCTGCCGCGCCCGAAAGATCAACAATTTGACCGCCCCCTCACTCCGTTTCAGGCGTTGCCCGATCTCGGCCAGCTTCCGGCTGTGACCGTAATGCTGATGCAACGCCTCCCGCGCACTCTCGCCCAATTCTTCCAGACAGCCCGACAAATACCCCAGCGCATCGTCGTACAGCCCTTCGGTGGCGGGGAGCAGTTCCTCCAGCTCCAGGCACAACTCCGTCCAGGCCGTTTCGCGATGCCGGCGTGTCTTGCGGGCATGCTCCCGCAGCAAGTTCCGCGCAATGCCGAGCAGCCAGGGGCGGATCATCTGGGCCGTGTCGAACCGGGCCCGGGCGATGTAAAACCGCAGAAAGACTTCCTGGGCCAGGTCGTCGGCGTCGGTCGCCTGAAACAACCGGGCCCGGAGGAACGCATGAATCGCCGCCTGATGCTCGGCCACCACCTGCTCGAACGCCGCCCGATCGCCCGCGACCAGTTCAGCGGACCCAAACCGGGCGGAAGCCTCGTCCCCCGCCCTTCCCGCCCCCGGCCGGTTCGACGGTGACGGGTCTCGATCGAGCGGGGCGGTCGGCATGGCGTCAGGTCCGAAGATTCCACAAGCCGGCGACAGAGTTCAGGCTACAGACAGATTGACCCGGCACGAGCGGCGGTTACCCAGGTTTGATCGCCGCGGGCGGTACACCACACAGGACGAGCCTTTCGACAGGAACCTTCGACTCCGTATCGTATCAACGCCGACCAACGACAGGGAATCGGGCAAAACGAGTTCGCCGGGGGGAGCATCGAACCATGAGACCAGACGACATCGAACTTGGCTGGGATGACTTGGTGCGGGAGATGACGCGGCGGGCCTGGTTGCGGGGGGTGGCCGGTTCGGGACTCGGGTTGCTGACGGGTTCGGTCGGGGCGGCACCGCCTGCGGCGCGGACGGGGCCGGTGCTGCGCACGGAGTTTGGCGCGGTTGAGATTTTTCCGGCTGACAATCCCTGGAACCAGGACATTTCCAAACGACCCGTCCATAAGAACTCGGCGGCGTTTGTGAAGTCGATCGGGGTCGATCGGCCACTGCACCCCGACTACGGGACGACCTGGCAGGGTGTCCCCTCGGGGATTCCGTATGTCGTGGTGGGGCCCACGCAGAAGCGGGTGCCGGTCCGGTTTGAATACGCCGAGGAAAGCGATCCCGGCCCCTACCCCATTCCGCTCGACGCACCGATCGAAGGCGGAGACGCGAGCGAAGGCGACCGACATATTCTCGTGGTCGATGTCGCGAACAAAAAACTGTACGAGACATTCAGCACGTATCGCGACGGGGACGGGTATCGAGCCGGGTCGGGCGCGGTGTTCGATCTCAGTTCGAACGCGCTCCGACCGGCGGGGTGGACCTCGGCCGATGCGGCGGGGCTGCCGGTTTTTCCGGGACTGGTCCGCTATGACGAGGTGATGGAAGCAGGCGAGATTCGCCACGCGCTGCGGTTCACCTGTCGCAAGACGCAACGGGGCTACATCGCCCCGGCCACGCACTGGGCGAGCCGCTCGAAGGAAAACCATCTGCCGCCCATGGGTCTGCGGATGCGGCTGCGGGCAGATTTCCCCGAAGCGAAGTTTCCCAAGGAGGCGCTCGTGGTCATTCGGGCACTCAAGACGTACGGGATGCTTCTGGCAGACAACGGTGGCGACTGGTTCGTCTCGGGGGCACCGAACCCCAAGTGGGACGACGAGGCGATCGGGACGCTCAAGCGGATCAAAGGGAAGGATTTTGAAGCGGTCGAGACAGGGCCGATCGTGACCGGGTGAGGTGGAGGGAGGGAACCACCAAGGCACAAAGGCACCAAGGAAAGGCAAGAACAAGGGGGGCCAGGGCTTTTGCCTTGTTGAGGCGGAGAACAGTTGAGGCGGAGAACAGTTGAAGCGGGGAACAATGGTTTGATTTCGAGGTGCCATGCTTGCACCGGCTTTGCGGGGCAGGCATGCGAGCGGCTCTCGACTCTCTTCGTCGTCGAGTTTCAGGAAGAACGCGGTCCTGGTGAGAGCTGCGCCGTCCCATGTTTGGCATGCTTGCCCCGAAGCGGTGCAAGCATGGCACACCCCTTGCCTTTCCTTGGTGTCTTTGTGCCTTGGTGGTGAGCAAAGCCCCTGATGGGCCGGGTCGGTTTGGTTTGCGGGAGGGGTGCGCGGTAGACTGCGGGGATGAACGCCGCACCCTCTGATGTACCGCTGTTTCGCCGGGTGGCGATTTATGGAGTTGGCCTGCTAGGCGGGTCGATTGGGGCGGCGCTGCGGGCGCGGCGGCCCGAGGTCGAGGTGTGGGGTGTCGGGCGAAATGCCGCCAGGCTCCAGGCGGCGGTTGATCGCGGTCAACTGCACAAGTGGACGCTCGATCCGCAGGAGGCGGCGATGGCGTGCGACCTGCTCGTCTTCTGCACGCCAGTCGATCAGATCGTGCCCGGGGTGGCTCTCATCAGCGAGGCCTGTCAGCCGGGCACGCTGATCACCGACGTGGGCAGTACCAAGGCGATCCTCTGCGACGAGCTGTATGAGCTGGCGGGCGAGCGGGTCGAGTTTGTCGGATCGCACCCGATTGCCGGGTCAGATAAGCAGGGCGCCGAGCATGGCCGGGCCGATCTGTTTCGGGATCGCGTCTGCGTGGTGACCCCTCGGCCGAACAATACGGCCGCGGGAGTCGATCGGGTGGGGTCGTTCTGGCAGAGCCTGGGGATGCGGGTGGCGACGATGTCGCCGGCCGAGCATGACGAGACGCTGGCTGTGACAAGTCATCTACCGCACCTGGCGGCCGCGGCGGTGGCGCAACTGTTGGAGCCAAGACTAGCGGCGTTTGCCGCGAGCGGGTTTCGCGATACGACGCGGATCGCGCTGGGCGACCCCGCGCTGTGGACGGCGATTTTTTTGACGAACCGCGGGCCGGTGCTGGAGTCGCTGGCGGCGCTAATGGATGTGCTGCAGCACTATCGGCGGGCGATCGATTCGGGCGATGAACGGCAGTTGCAGCGGCTGCTCACCGAAGCGCAGTACCACCGGCAGAAGCTGGTGTAGCCGCTCCTGACCGAGCAAGTCAAAAGTCAAAAGGCAAAAGTCAAAAGTGGGGCGGTCTGGTTGGCATTGTTGGTGAGCGCTGGCGGGCAGACTGTCGGGTGGGCACTGCCCACCTTGGCTCACCGGTGATCGTCGACTGATTCGCATTTCTTTCGCTCACCATCGTAT
This sequence comes from Planctomycetaceae bacterium, assembly GCA_027489895.1. Taxonomy (GTDB): domain Bacteria; phylum Planctomycetota; class Planctomycetia; order Planctomycetales; family Planctomycetaceae; genus JAIXZD01. The sequence continues at coordinate 20,882 of JAIXZD010000374.1, read as the reverse complement.
TTCACCACTTCTTGCCAACCTGCGGTAAGAAATGCCGTTTGGTGCTCGAACGCCGGTGAGCATTGGTGGGCAGTGCCCACCCTACGGCTGTTTGGTAGCGAGCAGGAGGTCGAGCTCGGCGAGGTCGATGGCTTGAGTCTCGGCGAGAGGCGGAGCGATTGGTTCTGGCGCCGGGGTACAGGGCGTTGGGGTGGGTGGCTGGGTGCGGGCTTCGAGCTGCGCGAGGTAGGCGTTGAAGTCCTGCTCGAACTCGTGGAGGAGGTCGTCTTTGCGGATGCGGACGAACGGCACATGGCGGCCTGCGGTCAGGGCCTGGAGCGTCGCCCGGAAGCGGCTGAGCGGCCCGGCGATGCGATGCGTCAGCTTGAGCACGTCCCACAGGACCAGCGGCAATACACCCAGCGCGCACCAGACGATGAGCATGTGGCCGCGGGCGAACTCGGCGTAAAGATCGATCAGCGGCCGCTGCAACCCCTGCCCCCCGGCTTCGCTCTGCACTTCCACGTAGCGGACGATGAACAGCAGGTTCCAGAGGAGAAAGTGGTAGGCCAGCCAATAGAAGGAGACCTGCAGCAACACGCGGCCCTGAAATTTCGGGCAGACGTAGAGAGCGTGGCGAGGCAGAGTGCGCGAGTAGGACATAGGGGCTGCGCAAGGCAAAGGGACAAGGGAAAAAGGCAAAGGTTGGGTTTGCCTGGTTGACGGTGGACGGCGCGCGGACGGGGGCTGATGAGGAAAAGTTAGGTCATGATTTGAGGTGATGCGGCGGAGTGTGCTCGAGGTGGGGCGCGGGGGAGGATGACGGCTGGGAGGTGGGGGCGGTACACTGCTTGGGAGTGTGTGTTTGGGCGGAGTGGTGCGGGTTGAATGGGTTGTCGAGGTGGCAGGGGTTTTTTCGTTCTGGGTGTGCGGTGTTATGTCGATCGAACTGCCCGAGCCATTGGATGTGATTGCGGTCGGGGCGCATCCGGATGATCTGGAGATTGCGGTCGGAGGGACGCTGGCGCGACTGGTCCAGCAGGGCTACCGCGTGGGGATGGTCGATTTGACCGATGGCGAGCCAACGCCTGGCAGCCCGGGTCCCGAGGTGCGACTCGCGGAAGCAGGCGAAGCGGCGCGAATTCTGGGGGTCGCGGTGCGGAAGACGCTCGACCTGCCGAACCGGCGGCTGTTCGACACGTTCGAGGCGCGGGTCGCTCTGGCGAAGATATTCCGGTTGTATCGACCGAAACTGGTGTTAGGGATTGCGCAGAAGACGCCGCTTGCCTCGCCTGACCATGAGGTCGCGGTCCACATTACGGATGCGGCGGTGTTTTACTCGCGGCTGTCGAAGTGGGAGACGCAGTTCGACGGGCTGCCGGTGCATACGGTGTCGAAGCAACTCTGGTATCCGCTGGGGTTTGGGAATCTTCAAATCCCGCCGGTCGCGGGGCACTTCGTCGTGGATATCTCCGAGACGTTGTCGATAAAATTGGAGTCGATCCGCGCCTACAAGACACAGTTTCCGCCCACGAAAGAGCGGCTGTTTCGCACGGTGGAGGGGCAAAACCGCTACCTGGGCGGATGTGCGGGGTTTGATGCCGGTGAGCTCTTGTATGCCTCGACGACGCTGGGAACCGGCGACCTGATGGGCTGGATGGGGCTGGAGCTGGCGCAAGGCAAAAGTCAAAAGTGAAACGTCAAAAGTACGCAAGCGGTGGGTTGGGTGCTGTTTTGTGGCGGCGCTGCGGGTGAGCTTGCGTGGGATCGAAACGGGAAGGTAGTCATCTGTGCCGATGAAGCTGCGCTGGGGTGCTCACAGCATCACCGGGAACTACCGCGAGAATAATGAGGACCGGTGTCATGCCGATCCCAAGGGCCGTCTGTTTGTTGTGGCGGACGGGATGGGTGGTCAATCGGCGGGCGAGCGGGCGAGCCAACTGGCGGTGGAGCTGGTGACGCGCACGCTGGAACAGATCGTCGATTTTGCGGGCGGAACGCAGGCGACGGTGGGCGGAGCGATCGACCGGGCGGTGCAGGACGCGAATGGCGAGATCCTGGCGCTGTCGGAGATCGACACGAGCCTGCGAAACATGGGAACGACGCTCGCGCTGATGGTGCGCTCGGGCGATTGCCTGGCCTGTGCGGGCGTCGGCGACAGTCGGATCTATCTGTTGCGGGGCGGCGACCTCAAGCAACTGACGACGGACCATTCGATCGCGCAGGCGCTGGTCGAAGCGGGGACGATCTCCGAAGAGGAAGTCTCGACGCACCGGTACAAGAACATGCTGTACAAGTATCTGGGCAGCAAAGAGGGGTCGGGTCCGGTCGAGGTGAAGTGGATTCCCTTGAAATCGGGCGATCGATTCATGGCCTGTTCGGATGGCGTGAGCGACGGGTTGCCGAAGGCGGAGCTGCCCAAGCTGCTGGCGAAGCTGCCGGATGCCCAGAAGACGGCGGAGGCGATTGTCGCCGCGGCGCAGGCTGGCGGATCGCGCGACAACATCACGTGTCTGACGGTGTTTGTGGAATAGGGGCGGTGCCAAGGCAAAAGTCAAAAGTCAAAAGTACGCAGGCGTGGTTGGGTGCCGGTGCGGTGGGGCGTGTTGAGGCGAGCCGAGCCTGTTAGGGGTCGGTGGGGGTGCGGCGATGGGGGTTCGAGAGGCGAGCTTCGGGAGGTCGCCGGAGGGGCGGGTGGCGCGAGCGCTGCTGGTGGTCGGGTTGTTGACAGTGGCGGGATTGGGGCCTTGGAGTGTTGGCACGGCGCGGGCTCAGGGGACTTCGGTGGGGGCTTCGCCCCTGGAGGCGCTGGAGCAGTCGCTGGTGGGGCTGATTGAGACGGCCGAGCGGTCGGTCGTGAGTGTGGCGCGAACTCGCCGGACGCGGGCGGGACTGCCGGGCGGCGTGGGGTTTGGTGACCGGCGGATCGACGGGTTCGAGCGGTTTGATGATCGCGAGTCGCTCGAGGATTCCCGGCATATCCCCAATGATTTCGGGACGGGGGTGGTGATTCAGGTGGCCGAGACGGCCCTGATTCTGACCAACTATCACCTGGTGCGGGGCGGGCCGATTGCGGGGGACGAGCAGACGAGCGAGAGCGTGCTCTCGGTGCGGCTGCCGAACCGGCGGTTCGAGTATGCGAAGATCATCGCGGCCGATCCGCGGAGTGATCTGGCCGTGATTTCGATCCCCCTGCCCAAGCCGATGCCGGTGCCGCCGCCGATCACGGCGATCAAGCTGTATACGGGTGCGCCGCTCAAGAAGGGGCAGCTCGTGGTGGGGCTGGGGAACCCGTATGCGATCGGTCGCGATGGGTCGGCCTCGGCGGCGCTGGGGATGATCTCGAATATTGCACGGCAGCCGGCCCAGTTGCCCGATCATCGGCTCGACCCGGATTCGCTCCGGCGGGAGACGATCCATCATCTGGGGACGCTGCTGCATGTCGACCTGCGGCTGGACCTGGGGACGAGTGGCGGGGCGCTGGTCAACACGCGGGGAGAGTTGGTGGGGATCACCACGCCATTGGTGGCGATTGACGGGTATGAACGGTCGGCCGGGTTTGCGGTGCCGGTCGATGGCACGACGGAACGAATCATCCGCGCGCTGGAGAGCGGGCTGGAGGTCGAGTACGGGTTCCTGGGGGTGTCGCTCGGAGGAGTGCTGACGGAGGAAACGGCGGAGATCGTGCGGCGGTTGCGACGGCCGGGGGCTGCGGTGGTGGAGGCGGTGCAGTCGAATACTCCGGCGGAGCGGGCGGGTCTGCGAGATCGGGATGTGGTCGTGGCGATTGGCAACTCGGCGGTGCTGTCGGACCGGGACCTGATGCGTCAGATCGGGCTGATCGCACCCGGTGAGGTGGCGGAGCTGGTCGTGGTTCGTCCGGGGGACAACGTGGACGGGGACGAGCCGCGGCCGCAATCGATTAAGGTCGAGGTGGGGAAGTGGCCGGCGAAAGATGATGAGGGAATTGTGGCGACGAAGCGGCGGTATGCGCCGTGGCGGGGATTGGTCGTCGACTTTCCGACGGCGCGGCACCGGTTCATGCCGCAGGAGCAGCGGTTCCAGGGGCCGGCGGTGAGAGTGCCACAGGCGGTGCTAGTGACGGAGCGGCTGGCGAAGTCGGCGGCGGAACGGGCGGAGATTCAGCCGGGGGACTTCATCACGCACGTCAATGACGAGCCTGTACAGACGCCGGAAGCGTTCTATAGGATTTGTCGGGCGCTGCCCGAGGGCCCGGTGAAGTTGACGCGGCTGGGGTCGGAGAAGCCGGTGGTGGTGGAGTGAGCGCTGCGCGAAGGCAAAAGTCAAAAGGCAAAAGTCAAAAGTACGCAGGCGTGGTTGGGGGTGGGTGAGTGGAGGGGTGGGAGGGTGAGCCGACTCTGTTCGGGGGTTGGTGGAGAGCGGAGTGTCTGGTGGGTTGAGTTTTGGGGTTTATCCGCCGTGGCGTCCTTCGTGGGCGCGCGGCGATTGTTGTTTTCATCGAGCCAGTGAAGACGAGACGTCATGCGGACGAACGAACTTCGGGAAAAGTATCTCGCCTTCTTCGAGAGCAAAGGCTGCCTGCGCAAGCCGAGCGATGTGCTCGTGCCTCGGGATGACCAGTCGGTGCTGTTCACCCCGGCGGGGATGAACCAGTTCAAGAACCAGTTTCTGGGGATTGGTCCGCTGGAGTTCACGAAGGCGACGACCTGCCAGAAATGTCTGCGGACCGGCGACATTGAGAATGTCGGGGTGACGGCGTATCACCACACGTTCTTCGAGATGCTGGGCAACTTCTCGTTTGGGGACTACTTCAAGCGCGAGGCGATCCACTGGGCGTGGGAGTTCCTCACGTCGAAGAAATGGCTGGGACTGACGCCGGAGTATCTGACGGTGACGGTCTACCGGGACGACGACGAGGCGTTCGGCATCTGGAACAACGAGATCAAGCTGCCGGCGAACCGGATTCGTCGGGAAGACGAAGGCGAGAACTTCTGGCCGGCGAGTGCGCCGTCGCAAGGGCCCGATGGGGTCTGCGGGCCGTGCAGCGAGATTTACTACCTGGCGCCGGGGATGCGCAAGGAAGTCGAGATCTGGAACCTGGTGTTCACGCAGTTCAACCGGGTGGGGAATCCGCCGAACAATCTGCAGCCTTTGCCCAAGAAGAACATCGACACGGGGATGGGCCTCGAGCGGACGGCCGCGGTGCTGCAGGGCGTCGACAGCAATTTCGAGAACGACTGTCTGAAGCCCTTGTGTCTGACGGCGGCGGGCGCGGTGGGGGTTGATTACTCGTATGACGCGGCGTGCGGCCGGGCGATCCGGCGGATTGCCGACCATGTTCGCGCGGTGACGTTCTGCGTCCACGAGAACGTGGTGCCGGCGAACGAGAAGCAGGGCTATATCGTCCGGCAACTGCTGCGGCGGGCGTTTCTGGAAGGGTATCTGCTGGGGCAGCGCGAGCCGTTCCTGCACACGATTGTGCCGGGGGTGGCCGAGGTGATGCGGGTCCCCTACCCCGAGGTGACGGAGACGGTCGAGCGGGTGGCGCTGGTCATCAAGGCGGAAGAGGAGCAGTTCCTGCGCACGGTGGAGCGGGGGCTGCGGAAGCTGACCTCGGCCACGGAGAAGGCGCGGGGGACGCGGGGCAGTGTGACCGGCGCGGAAGCGTTCGACCTGCATCAGACGGACGGGTTCCTGATCGAGTTGACGGAAGCGTATGCGGTGCGCGAGGGGCTGACGGTCGATCGGGCCGAGTTCAACCGGCTGATGGACAAGCATCGCGAGGATTCGGGCCGGGGGGCGTTTGATGCGAGCGTGATGAAGGCCGGTCCGCTCGATGCGCTGCGGACGAAGTCGTCCGGGACGGAGTTTCTGGGGTACGAGTCGCTAACGGCCGAGGCGAGGGTCGCGGGGATTCTGGCGGGCGAAGTGCTGGTCGATGCCCTCTCCGCCGGTGGGGACGAGGTGGTGACGGTCGTGCTGGACCGGACGCCGTTTTATGGGGAATCGGGCGGCCAGGTGGGCGACTCGGGCGTGCTGACGGGTGCGGATGGCCTGCGGTTTGTCGTGACCGATACGCAGAAGAACGCCGGGCTGTTTCTGCACACGGGGACGCTGGCGGCGGGTGTGCTGAAGACGGGAGCGACGGTGCGGGCCGAGGTGAATGCGGATCGGCGGGCGGGGATTCGGCGGGCGCACTCGGCGACGCATCTGTTGCATCATGCGCTGCAGACGACGCTGGGGTCGCATGCGACGCAGCGGGGGTCGAAAGTGGATGCCGACCTGTTGCGGTTCGACTTCACGCAGCCGAAGGCGATTTCGCGGGAGGACCTGCGGACGATTGAAGACCGCATCAACGCGCGGATTGCCGAAGCGGCCCCGGTGGTGACGGCCGTGATGAGCATCGACGCGGCGAAGCAGGCGGGGGCGACGGCTCTGTTCGGCGAGAAGTACGGCGACAGCGTCCGCGTGGTGACGATGGGCGAGTTTTCGAAAGAATTGTGCGGCGGGACGCATCTGACGAACACGTCGCAGGTGGGGCTGTGCAAGGTTGTGGCCGAGGAATCGGTCGCGGCGGGAACGCGGCGGATCACGGCGCTCACGGGGCTGAAGGCACTGGAGAAGGTGCGGGCGGATGAAGACCTGCTCGTTGAGATCGCGCAGGCGGTGAAGGCACCGCGGGTGGAGGACATTGTCCAGCGGGTGTCGCTGTTGCAGGAGGAGCTGACGAAGACGAAGCAGTCGCTGTCGAAGCTCGAGGCGAAGTCGGCTGCGGGTCTGACGGAAGAGCTGCTGGCGGCCGCGAAGACGATCGAGGGGGTCACGCTCGTTGCCGCGACGGATGACGGGTGGGATGTGGACCGGATGCGAACGCAGATCGACCAGTTGCGGAAGAAGGCGACGGGGCCGATCGCGGTGCTCTTGGGATCTGGCGCTGAGGGGAAAGTGCTGTTGATGGCGGCACTGTCGGCGGACCTCGTTGCCAAGGGCTGGTCGAGCGTGGAGCTGGTGAAGCACTGCGGGAAAGCGGTTCAGGGGGGCGGCGGGGGGCGGCCGGATTTGGCTCAGGCGGGCGGGAAGAAGCCCGAGGGGCTGCCGCAGGCGCTGCTGGATGCGGCCGGTTGGGTGGAGGGGAAGGTGAAGGGTTAGTGGAACCACCGAGGGAGAGGGGAACTACCAAGGCACGAAGGCACCAAGGGAAGACAGGTGCGCGGCGCGGGTTCGAGTGGTGAGGTCGACAGGGTCGGCTCGCCTGATGCGGTCACTTTTGACTTTTTCCTTTTGACTTTTGACTTGGCGCAGCCCCTATGTCGGACCTGACCGGAACCCGCGTTCTGATGTTTGTCGAGGATGTCTACGAGGACCTCGAGCTGTGGTACCCGAAGTACCGGCTGCGGGAGGCGGGGGTCGAGGTCGTCGTGGCTGGTCCCGAGGCGAAGGTGAAGTACGCGGGGAAGAACGGGTACCCGTGTGTTTCGGATGCGGCGATTCGGGAGATGGACTCGGCCACGTTTGATGGGGTGGTCTGCCCCGGTGGGTTCATGCCGGACAAACTGCGGCGGGACCCGAAGGTGCTGTCGCTGATTCGCGAGTTTCATGAGCGCGGGCAGCTGGTGGCCGCGGTCTGTCACGGGGGGTGGATGCCGATTTCGGCGGGCGTCTACAAGGGGGCGAAGGTGACGGGGTCGCCGGGGATCAAGGATGATTTGATCAACGCAGGGGCGATCTGGCTGGACGCGGAGGTGGTGGTCGATCGGCACTTCGTGTCGAGCCGGAAGCCGGATGACCTGCCTGCGTTCTGCGTGGGGATTCTGAGCGTGCTGCGGGCGCAGGGGAAGCGGACGGCGTCGTGACTGTGTGGATTCGATTGCAGCCCGACGCGTGAGCGGGGGGAAGTGCATTCGGACGCCGGTACGCAGGAAGCAGGCCGCGTCTTCCTCCTGGATTGAGCGCTGGACCACGGGCGCCCTCGCTGACGCGTCGGGCTGGAGGTTGAATCAGCGCTTTGTCGCGGGTGCCTCCGGGCGCTAACGCTTCCGGCTCCCTCTGGGTTGGGGTCGGGGGCGATCCAGATAATGTCTGGTGGGTGGCGTTGGTGAGCACTGGTGGGCAATGCCCACCCTACGTGGTGGACGATCGTGCGGGTTCGGGTTCGCCGGGGCTGAGGAGGTAGACGGCCCATTGGACGAGTCCGCCGAAGAAGCCGATGATGAACAGGGCTTCGAACGGGAAGAGGCAGAGCGGGACGATGTAGCCGGCGATGTACTGGCCGACGGTCCAGAGGTGGAGCGGCTGGGGCGTGGGTTGCTGGAGGAAGGCCTCGACCTGGGTTTTGGTCTCTGCGAGGGAGGTGGTGGAGACGAGGACGTCGACCGCGCGCTCGCCGGAGACCAGCGTCAGCACGCCTTGAGAGACCGCGCGTTTGTTGGGATGGATGCCGTCTCCGCGGCGCTTGTGCAGGCGTTCGCCTTCGCGGGTGGTGGACTCGACGCTGGTGAGCGGGGTGATCAGCTCTTCCCGGATTGGAATCCAGACGAAGAGGCAGGTGACGACGCGGGCCTGGACGGTCCCCTCGACCTGACTCAGTTCGATGTGGGAAACCGGCGCGGCCCAGGTGATTGCGCCGAGGATGCCGCCCAGGACGAGCATGGCGATGAAGGCGGCGAGGACACTGCCTTTGGGTTTGCGGGAGCGGTCGGGCTGGGACGCGGCCATGCCGTTTTTGGCGATGTTGAGATAGTCGTCGCGATCGTTCACTGGCACGTCCTCCCCTGCCCTGCACGCCCTGGACCTCGGGGCGATGAATCGTTCATTGTAAGCGGCTGGGGGGCGAGGTCGGGTGGGCAAACGGCGATGCAGAGTGTTTGGCTCAAAGTCGCACGGGGGTCGAGGTGAGGTCTCAACGGGGGCTCGATGTTCCTCCGCTCGCTCACGCTTGCGGCTCCCCTGGTCTCGACGGGGTTGTTTGCTGAACGACACGGGCGGGGTTTCCACCGACCCCTGACAGGGTCGGCTCGCCTGGGTGGGTCTGGCGTGGGCCGTGTTACGGGGGAGGCGGGGAGTTTGACGCGTCAAAATCGGTGTAAACGGAGAAAGTTGACCGCGAGAGCCGGAAGAGTGGCGTTGGAGAGGCGTTTGGTTGACACTGTTTTGGACGGCGACATACCGTTAAGGGTTCGTGCTGGGCGGGTAAGGATCACCTGTCTGCACGGCACGATCAGCACAACTCGATCAGTCTGCATCGATCAGTATGACGTGTTGCTCGGTACCGGGTCTCTCTCCCTCGGGAACAGGTCATGAAGTTTGCGTTTCTGGTTCATCCGCTGACCGCGAATTCCGGAGCGCTGCTCGGATACCTGAACCAGGACGGGATGCAGGGGCAATGGGGGACCGATCCCCTGGCGCTCTGTCAGACGCTGCACCGCGGGATGCAGGCGAGTCGGCGGGCGGCGCGGGAGCAGGTGACGGCCCCGCGGATCATCGACGAACTGGGCGACCTCTACTCGGCCACGGGCGGCGACGCGGAAGGCGTGCTGATCGAGATCCCGATGGATTCGGTGTCGATTCTGGAGCAGCCTGATCGGGCGGTGGCGTACATCGAACAAGCGGCGGAACTGGCGATTGACTGGGGAGCGCGGCTGATTGGCCTGGGGTCGATGACGGGGATCGTGGGCGGGCGCGGGACGCATCTGGCCGAGCGGGTGCCGGTCGCGGTGACGACGGGCAACAGTCTGACGGTGTATGCGGCGTACCGGAATCTGCTGCGGGCGTGTGCCGAGTTCGAGATTGATCTGGCGCGGGAAACCGTAGCGATTGTCGGCGTGCCGGGGAGTATCGCCAGTGCGCTGGCGGGGCTCGTGCAGCCTCTGTGCGGGCGGCTGATCCTGGTGGGTCGGCAGGCGAGCGGCCCGGCGCGAAAGCTGGCCCAGGATCTGGGTGCGGAACTGGTGACGGAGGTGTCTCTGGCCCTGTCGCAGGCGCGGGTCGTGATCTCGGCGACATCGACGGGGGGCTGCATCGAACAGACGGCGCTTCTGCCGGGGAGCGTGGTGATTGATGTCGGCGTGCCAACGGATGTGCAGGGCACGGGTCCCGAGCGGGGGGATGTGCTGTTTCTCTCGGGCGGGTTGACGCGGCTGCCGGACAATTGCCGGGGGACGCGGTCGAAGGTGGTCTGGTTTCAGCAGGGGCTGATTCCAAGTTGCCTCGGCGAGACGATGCTGCTGGCGATGGAAGGGCGCGAGGAATGCCTGTCGCTGGGGCGGGTGCTGGACCTGGACGCGATTCGGGAGATCGGAAAGACGGCAGAGCGGGCCGGGTTCGACTTCACGAAGCTGGTGTCGTTTGGCCGGTCTCTGGACGATTCGCAGATGACGCGGTTTTTGAAGGTCTGTGCACGAAGGCGCACGCCAAAGCCGGGTCGGTCCCCTGCCCTGCCCCAGCCGGCGGATCTGGCGGGGGAGGCCGCGGCGCGGCATGGACGGCATATCAACCCGGTGATGATTGCGGCGGGCAAGCGGAGCGGGTTCGTCAAGACGTTTGTCCGCGGCGAGGGGATGTACCTCTGGGATGCCGACGGTCGGCGGTATCTCGACTATGTGGGCGGTTTCGGGTCGGTCAATCTGGGTCACAATCACCCGGCGGTGTCGCAGGCGTGTGTTGCCGCTTTGGCGGCCCAGGCACCGGGGTTTGCGCAGTCAGCGGTGAATCCGTATGCGGCGGCCCTGGCGCGGGAGCTGGCGAGCGTCTCTCCGGCGGGTCTGGAGATGACGTTCTTCTGCAACAGCGGGGCCGAGGCGAATGAGGCGGCGCTCAAGCTGGCGCGGGCGGCGACGGGTCGGGCCGGGCTGCTGGCGTGCGAAACGTCATACCACGGGAAGACGCTGGGAACGCTGTCGGTGACGGGGAATGCCGAGTACCGCAAGCCATTCGGTCCGCTGGTTCCCGAGAGCGAACTGGTTCCGTTCGGGGATATCTCGGCTTTGGCGCGGGCGTTGTCGACGCGCAAGTTTGCGGCGTTTCTGGTGGAGCCGCTGCAGGCCGAGGGGGGGATGAATGTCCCACCGGCGGGCTATCTGCACGAGGCGGAGGCGCTCTGCCGGGCGGCGGGGACGCTGTTGATTGTCGATGAGGTGCAGACGGGGATGGGGCGGACGGGGGCCTTGTTTGCCAGTGAGCGGGCGGGGATTTCGCCGGACATCCTGACTCTGGCGAAGTCACTGGGGGGCGGGGTCATGCCGCTGGGGGCAATGCTCTGTCGGCGGGAGCACTGGCTGAAGGCGTATGGCACGCTGCAGTCGTTTGCCCTGCACACGAGCACGTTCAGCGGAGGGAGCCTGGCGTGCGCGGCGGGGCTGGCGAGTCTGCGGGCCACGATCGACGAGGAGCTGGCCGCGCGAGCGGAGGAGCGCGGGGCGCAGTTGATGAGCGGACTCCGGGCGATCGCGGCCGAGTATCCGGGAATGATTCGGGATGTGCGTGGGTCGGGTCTACTGGTGGGGATCGAGTTTCAGAAGCTGCCGCCGGCACTGGTGGGGCACTGGAAGGGGATCGACCAGAGCGGGATGGCGCAGTACATCGTGCCGAACAGCGACCGGATGATCGAAGCGATTCCGGTGCTGTTCACGATGCAGGCGCTGCTCGATCACTATGGGATTTATACTCAGGTGGCCCGGTCCAACCCGTTCGTGCTGCGGGTTCAACCGCCGCTGGTGGTGTCGGCCGAGCAGATCGATGAGTTCCTGCACGCGGTCGAGGAGATCTGCGATCAGATGGTCGAATCGAACCGGCTGGTGGAGGGGATGCTGGCGAAGACGATCACGGGTCAGCATGATGCCGGGCAGAGAGGGGGAGGAGGGACTACTGAATCCCGAATCTCGAATCCCGAAGGGTTGATGGTGCAATGACTAATGACTCAATGACTAATGCCTAAGGTCTACGGCCTGAGGTCTGAGGCGAGATTTGGAATTTTGATGGAGCGGGGCGTTTGTCGACGGAACGACTGGTGGTCTGGGAGCGGGTGGACGCGATTGACGCCGTCGCGTGGGATGCGCTGCTGCGTCCCGGTGGCGACTTCTTCATGGATCGCCGGTTTCTGAGGGCGGTCGAACGGTCGATGTCGGAGACGACGCGGCTGTGGTATCTGCTGGTGCGGGACGAAGCGGGCCGGACGGTGGCGACCGCGGTGATGTCGCTGTTCAAGGCGAATGCGGCGCTACTGGCGGAGGGATCAGCGGCGGTCTGGATGGCGCGGCTGGAACGGGTGTCCCAGTCCCTGGTGACGCTGCCCATGCTGTTCTGCGGCGTGCCGCTGTCGGGTGGACAGAGCCATTTGCGGGTATCGGCCGAGACCGACCGGGCGAGCGTTGTGGCGACGCTGGAAGACTGGCTCTGGACGACAGCGCGGAAGTCTCGGGCGCGGGTGATCGTCTGGAAAGAGTTTGGTCCGGCGGAAGAGGAGTGGCTGGGTCCGGCGCTGAAGGGGCAAGGTTACCGCCGGGCTGACAGTCTGCCGATGAACCATGCGCCCACGGGGCCTGCCAGCTTCGACGAGTACCTGGCGAGTCTGAAATCGCGGAAGCGGTCGGTGCTCAAGCGGTCGCGGCGGGCGTTTGCCGAGTCGGGGCTGACGGTCGAGCAGCGGACGGGAGGCGCGGAGACCGCGGCGCTGTACACCGACGAGGTCCACCGGCTGTACGAGCATGTGCTGAGCAACGCCAAGGTGCGGCTGGAGCGGCTGCCTGCGGGGATGTTCCGGGAACTGGCCCGCGAGATGGGCGACGACGTGCTGTTCACCTTCGTGCGCGAGGGCGAGCGGATCGTGGGGATGGCCTGCTCGGCGAAGGACGGCGACGAATTTCACCAGGTGTTCGTCGGTTATGACCCGGACGTGAATGAACGGGTCGAGCTGTACTTCAACCTGTTTTACGAGGCGATCGACCGGGGGTTCCGGCTGCGGCCGGTCGATCTCTCGGTGGGACAAAGCGCCGATGATTTCAAGGCGCAGAAACTGAGCTGCACGCAGACACCGCTGTGGTTTTATGTGCGGGGCGTCGATCTGGTGACGCGTCTGGCGCTGTGGCTTGCGTTTGAGGAGTTTTGTCCACCGCATGCGCTGCGTGCAACGGGGGACGAACCCGCGGAAGAAACGCCGGGGGCGGGGGCGGGCTGAATCGCGACAGGGCGGTGAGGGGAACGCTCACGCGTTCCGCTACGACGGGTGCGATATTGCTTTTGCGCCAGATTGGGCGGCCCCTGCACCGGCCCCTGACGCAATAGTGCGTCAGGGTGGACGGGAGGCGTTCGCTAGCGGGCGTCGCGGCGGTAGCCGAGTTCGACGACGACGTCGTACAGCTCTTCGAAGGTGATGAACCGGCGCCGGTGGAGCAGCTTGTAGTTGTCGATCGCTTCGGCGAGCTCGGTCACTTCCGGGCGCTGGGCGGTCCGCGAGTCACGGAACTGGCGGCGTTCGAGGGCGCCGTCTTTGCGACCTTGACCGGAACGTCGATCGACGAAGGAGGTGGAGGTTTCGAGCTGTGGATCCAGAAGTTCCTGCATGATTGCTTTCTCGGTGAGTTCGTTCGGCGGTGCAGACGAGTCTGCTCTCCGACGGGACACCTCGCCCTTCGAACCAGATCGACGGGCCATCTCTCAAACGTTGGTCAGGTCTGACGGGTCGGCAAGTTGAGCGGGTGTGGTTCCTGAGCGAGTTCCACTCTGGCTGGTTGAATGCGCCGCCCATGACGGCTGTAGCGAGCGTGAAGGTGTCCGCGGGGGCGAAGGAGCGATCCGGGCCTGTTGATCTCCGCGGTTCGATCCTCACGTTTCGGCCAGAGTGGCGTTTTTCCCGCAGGGGCTTCGGGTCTGGCCCTAAAGGCGTTACTGTGGGCAGATCGGGACGGGGGGGCAATTGCTGGTGCGTGGAGGATGGCAGGGCGATGGGGCGACGCGTGACGGTGCTGGGCGGCGGCGCGATGGGGACGGCCTGTGCGCTGTTGCTCGCGGGTCAGCCGGAGGTCGAGGTCACGCTGTGGGTCCGGACGGACGCGGATGCCCAGGTCCTGAATGCCGACCGCGTCAATACCCGGTATCTGCCCGGCGTTCCGCTGCCTGAGGCACTCGCGGTGACGGCCGAGGGCCTTGCGGCGCTGGAGGGCGCGGACTGGCTGGTTGTGGCGATTCCCACGGCCTTTCTCCGGCAGACGCTGGCGCCGCTGGCGGGGCATGTTGCACCGGGGACGCCGGTGATCAGCGTGATCAAGGGGATTGAGGTCGGGACGCACCTGCGACCGAGCGAGATTTTGCGGGAGCTGCTGGGGCCGCGGCCGGTGGTGGCGGTGTGTGGACCGTGTCATGCCGAGGAGATGGCGAAGCAGTTCCCGACGAGCGTGGTGGCCGCGGGAGATGACCGGTCGGCGTGCGAGGCGGCCGCGCAGTTGTTTCGGACGAGTCGGTATCGGGTCTATACGAGCCGGGACCTGGTGGGGGTGGAACTGGCCGGGGCGCTCAAGAATGTCGTGGCGATCGCGGCAGGGGTGAGCGATGGGCTGGGGTTTGGCGACAACGCGAAGGCGGCCCTGCTCTCTCGCGCCTGCGTGGAGATGGCGCGGTTCGGGGCGGAGTTTGGGGCGAACCCGGGAACGTTTCTGGGGCTGGCGGGGATTGGCGACCTGATGACGACCTGCTTCAGCCCGTTTGGCCGTAATCGCAAGGTGGGGATAGGAATCGGGCGGGGGCTGTCGCTGGCGGAGGCGCTGGGCACGATTCCCGGGGTGGCCGAGGGAGTGACGACCTGCCGGAGCGTGCAGGAACTGGTGGTGGAACGTCGGCTGGAGATGCCGATTGTCGAGGCGGTTCACCAGATTCTGTTTCAGGGGGTGTCGCCCATCGAGGCGACCACACGGCTGATGACCCGCGCGCCGCGGGAGGAATCGCTGACGATTACGATTTGAGGGGGGAAGAGTTCCACCCCTCGTGAGGGAGTCGTGTTCGTCAGCGTCTCTCTCTGTCACACGATTAAAGAACACGATTTCTCGTGAACAGCTCCACGAGCAGATGCCGTCTGAGAAGCACAAAGTCTTCGTCGCGACGAGATGAGCAGAACTCCGGGATGTGGCAGTTGCCCGGTTCGTCCGGCCTGGGCGATGGAACGATTGTCAGGTCGATTGCCCTCAACTCTCGGGCGGTCACGGCAAACACGCCCGCCCCCGGCTTGTCGGTTCGACTGAGCAACTGTTCGGCGGATTCCCATTTGGCGCGCGTCAGCGACAATCCGTCCTGATCTCTCGTCTTGTGGGGTTTGAAGTGCTCGGCTGCAATCCGCCCCGTTGGGAAATGAGCCAACGGAACACGCCGGTAAAGGACTTCGTCATCGGCAACGGAATCAACCGGTTCGCGGCTGATTTGTTCAGGGCGATTCTGATCGGGACTCAGCGGGTCTTCGGACATCATTCGGCGTTCGTGGTTCACGCCGGAATGGCGCCTTTCACGACCTCGAACTCCATCCGATCCGGCGTGTAACGAAGGGACCAGTGCTCAAATGTCGTGGTCCCACTGTCGGCATGGGTGATGTGACGTTCGAGCACGATTGCCCCATCGGAAGAGGGAACGACCATCGTCGGAGCGGGCTTTCCATCGTGATAGAGCGCGAAGGCATGCTCGAACGCGCGCTTCGCCACGTCATGATGAACGGGTTCGTCGCCCTCTTCCAGCGGAATCGATTCCGGAGCGGCTGACCAGTCGCGAAGCAGGGCGAGGAACTCGATCCACCCGTCATCGCGATGAATCGCGGCATTCCTGTCGGGGCGATGGGCGGAGATCTGAGCGTACTTTGCCTGATCTTCGTTCTTGCCCCAACCCGTCCCGTTCAGCTCAATGGCTGTCGCACTCATTTCGACCACTCCGCAGGTCTTCATCAAACATGGCGTTGCGACTCGATCGCAGACACATGCTCAATTCAGTCTATGACGTGGCAAGAATCATACGCAACATCAAGTGAACTCGCTGGATGGCGGGACAGGTTGCCCTGTGTCTCCTGGCTTCATTTCGCGGCGACGCGGAGCAGCTCCAGCGAGAGGATTCGGCCGGAGCGGCTGGAGCCGCCGACGATGATCAGGCGGTCGTCGCCCAGGGGGAGCAGCCTGTGGAAGAACCGCCCCTTCTCCATCCGGCCGACTTCATCCCACGCCTGGCCGTTGTCCGACAGTCGCAGGATGCGACCCTTGACGCCCGTCACGTAGAGGTGGTCGCCCTGGGCGAAGGCGCTCGCTCCGAATGCTTCCATCGTATCGCCGGTCAGTTGGGGGCCTTCGCTCCAGGTGTTGGCCTGAGGATCGAACACGCTCACGGCCTGCGTCACCTTGTTGTCGCTCGACATGCCGCCGATGACGTAGAGCTTGCCTCGATAGGCGGCCGCGGCGATCGCCCGCCGCTGGAAGCCGGGGTTCGGGACGGCCTGCCAGACGAGCGGCTCCTGCGTGAGATTCGCCTTCCAGACTGTGTCGTGCCACTGCGACTGGCGGTCTTTGCCGCTCATCTTCCAGCCACCCACAACAAACAGCTCGTCACCCACAACCGCCGCGTCGAGAGACGACCGGCCTTCGGGCAGCGGGGTGAGGTCGGTCCATTGATTTGTCGACGGGTCGAACCGCGCCACCAGCGGCAGCGAGTGCATGTCCTTGGGCTGGTCGGGTGTGTTGCGGGCTTCAAACCCGCCCACGCGATAGAGCTTGCCGCCGTGCGCGACCATGGCGAGGCCCTGCAATCGGTGTGTCTTGGCGATCGACTTCCAGGTTCGATCCCCGGCGGTATCGAGTGCCCACAGGTCGTCCGACTGGTCTTCGCGGTTGTATTCGTGCGATTCGCCCAAGTGTCCGCCCGCCACATAGACGGTTTTTCCCACGACGGCCGCACCGAAGCTGGTGAGGGCCTGGGGCAATTCGGGCAGGGCGAGCGAATGATCGGCCACCGCTTCGGGCAGCGCGAAGACCAGCGAAGCGTAGTGGCGGACTTCGGTGAACGCCTTGCCGCCCTCTTCCCCTGGAAGCGGTTCGGTCTGCTTAACTCGCACGGACGAAACGCCGGTGACGCTGGGGAACTCGAAGCGGCCTTCGGCCGAGGTAGTGCCCTTCACCGGATCGCCGGTGAAAAGGTCAACGGTGACTTCGGCGTTGGCAAGGGGCTTACCATCCCAATAGGCGACGATGGCGGGTTGGGACTTGGTCCAGGCGGGAACGAGGTCCAGCCGCTGGGTCGCGATGGGGTTCTGGCTCCAGCGGGCGGGGTCTCCCCCGAGGAGGGCCTTGCCGTGGTAGACGAGCTTGTACTTGGCGCCGTTTTTGTCGAGCACGCCCCAGGTGTGGGTGGTGACGACGCAGCCGGTCGGTTCTGAGGCGACGGCTTCGAGAGCGCGATCCGTCTTCTTCAGTTCCAGCGGCTGGGCGGTCTGGGAGTCTTTGTGCCAGACGGCTTTGAGGTCGGCGAGCCGGTCGAGGAACTTTGGTTCGGGTTCGGAGGCGTCTTCGCTGAAGTGAATTTCGACCGTTCCAGGCCGGGTGGGGACGGGGGTGAGCCAGAGGAAATGTGCGAAACAGTGGGCCGGGGCGGTCAGGCTGAGCAAGAGCGTGGCCACGAGGAGTTTGGACAGGCGTGAAAACATTGTGAGAAGCTTTCGCTGGAAGGGGAATCGGTGGTTGGAGAGGTGAGCAGGGTGAACGGGATCAGGCGCTAGCGAGAGTTTCCGGATCTCGAACGGGTGGCGGTGACGACGTGGAAAGCCAGGTCGGGTTCTGATTTTACCAGAAGCAGTTTCGAGTCGGCCTCGACGGGGAAACGCAGCGTCCTGGCGGTGAGGTCAATGGGCTGATGGGTTTTGGCTTGGGCGGCGGCGTAGGCGAGGTCGTCGGTGACATCGAACTCGACATTCGGGGCGGCGTAGACCTGAACCTGGTAGTCACCGGTGATTGGGCCTTGGGACCGGGGGACGTTGAACCGTCCCGCGACGACCTCGGCCACGACAGCGGGGCCGGGGGTGCCGGAATCGGGAATGAACTGGACCGTCCCGCGCGCCAGGGGTGTGCCTTCCACCTGGACCTGCCCGGACACGGCGACGCGGTCGGGGTCGCTGCGGGTACAACCGGCCGAGAGGGCGAGTAGACAGGCGAGCGTGGTGATTTGGAGGGGGAATGGGTGTCTCACGGAGAGTGCTTTCTAGTCGCCAGGTAATGTTTGGTTGGGGCAGATGCCGTTGGGGGCCATGCTTGCACTGGCTTTGCGGGGCGAGGGTGCGAGTGGTTCTCGGCTCGGTTCGTTGTCGAATGCGGGGAAATGGGTCGTCTTGGTGAAGGCCGCGACGTGCCATGGTTGGCATGCTTGCCCCGAAACGGTGCAAGCATGGCACAGTCCTTGAGCTCCTCGATTGCGAACGGCGTTGATGACCGGCGGGTCGAACGGAAACGCCGGGCGCTCACGCTTCCGGCTCCTGGTGAGAGCGATGGGAGACGAGAGGTTGGCGACGTTCTCGGGCGAATTGATCGGGCGTTGTCCGAAGCAGGTCTGCGACATGCCAACGTCTGCGGGCAGGTCCACTGCTCGGCAAGCCAGCAGTGGCACCCAATCGACAGGTCCCGTTTGTCTGAATCACGACGCTAAAACTCGCCGAGCAGTTCTCCGCCGGCCCGAGTGGCCAGTCCGTCGAGCAGCAGCTTGTCGATGTTCTCGGTCAGGAAGCGGACGGCTCCGTCACCGAAGACGAACTGGACGCCCCCGACGTGCTCGCTGCGAAAGTTACTGATCGCGGCACTTCCGCCGATTTTTGGGTTGAAGGTGCCGAGGGTGGTGTGATGGGTGGCGGTGGGGTATGGGGAGGCCCAGTGGGTGAATCCCCAGCGCTGCTGACCGGCACAGGGCCCCGAGGTGAACAGGTAGTCGGGAAGGCTCCAGGAGGACTCGCCGATCACGAGGGTGTTAGAGAGGCCATCGGTCAGATCGCGGAAGGAGATCGCGCCGCTTTTCCCGTTGGTGATGGCGCCGTTATTGGCCGGGACTGGCGGTGTCGCGGTGGGGGTGGGCCCCCAGGGATCGCCCGATCCGCTCGAGGCGGCGTAGGTCCCGGCGGCTCGGGCGACGGAGACCCCGGGCGTGAAATCGCAGCCCGAGATGGGTACGGGGCGGCGGATGGGAGCGGAGGGGCAGAGGTAGGTGGGGATGGACTGCCCCACCACGGCGGCGTTGGCCAGAGCCGAATTGCTTTTGGTGAAGTCGTAGAGCTGGAAGGCGTTGGCCTGGTCGATGTGGGGCAGGATGATGGTGAACGTGGAGACACTGGTGAGGGTGCCGTTGGGGTCGTTCATGGGGAGGCGGTTGTGGACGTCGTGATAGTTGTGGACGGCCAGCCCCATCTGCTTGAGATTGTTGCGGCACTGGGTCCGGCGGGCGGCTTCGCGGGCCTGCTGGACGGCGGGGAGGAGCAGGGAGACGAGGATCGCGATGATGGCGATCACAACGAGCAGCTCAATCAGCGTGAAGCCGGTGCGTCGCCCGGGAGACCGGAGCAACGACGGGCCATGAGGGGGGACGGGGGTGAAAGGGGTTGAGCGAAAGAACATCGGGCCAGCACTCCAGGAGAGGGGGAAGAATCCGGCGACGAGTCCCGCGTCCGAAGTGGAAGGCGGAGTCGACCGGAGAGGCGGGAGATGCTGGCGAATGGCTGGCCGCTGCCTCAATTGACACTGAGATTCAATCTCAGTACAATCCCATTCTGTTGAGCGAGCCAAGGATCGTCAAGGGGTGTCAGGCCGATTTCGTAAATCCCGTGGATTTATGGTGTTGCTGACACCGCTTTTCGACAACACTGGGCAGATGCCCCGCTGGATGGCTCGGGAGGTTGCTTCTTTTGCTACGAGTTGATATGAGACCAGATGTCATCAATGACCCACTGCCGGGGGGGGCACCACGGCCAGAACTCGGTCCGGCAGCAGCCGTCCCTACCGAGGCGCCTTCTTCAAAAGTGAACCCGGTCACCGGAGTTGTCGAGCAGCACCCTGCTCCACCGGCCCGGGTGGTGTTCAGCCGGGATCTGCTGCTGGGCGATCAGGAGCTGCATATCGATCATGACGGGGCGATTTATCGCCTGCGCGTCACGCAGAATGGCAAGCTGATCCTCTATAAGTAACCGGCGGGGACGGTTTGCTGGGGGTGCTGGTGCTGTTGTCGGGCGTCTGGGGAAGCCTGACGGCTTCCGCTACCAGGACTGGCTGGGGGCAGTGTTGGCACCTGTTGGAACGCCAGTGCTGTTGGCGCGCGTCTGGGGAAGCCTCACGGCTTCCGCTACGGGACTAGCGAGGGCGCGTCAGGCGGCGGAGCGGTGCGCGGCGGCGGGTTGTTCGCCGTGGAAGGCGAGCGAGACGGTTTCTGGGCGCGTCGCGTCGCTGGTGCGTTTCAGCTCGATGCGGACGCCGTACGGGAAGACATGGGTGGCCAGTCGCACCTCGGCGTCCCCCTCTGCTTCGCACTCGAAGGCCGGGGCGGATGCAAACGGTGGCCAAAAGGGGATGTGGACCACCTGCTGCTTCTGATGAGCGGCGAACCGCACGACAAGCGACCCCGAGATCGATTCGCCGGGGGTGTGCTCGCCTGGTTGCGGGAGCATTCCTCCCCCCTGCCCTGCGTTGCCCTGTGACTGGGACGGGTCTGGCCAGCCTTCCGTGCATCGCTCGAGGCGGTATCCGGGTTGGGCGGCCTGCTGACGCGCGGTAATGAGCGGCAGAACATCGGGCGCAGCGGACTCTTTTGGTTCTGATCCGGCGGACTCCGTCGACTTTGAATCGAGACCCGACGCGCGCCGGGCGAGCCAGTGGGGGCCTGTCAGCGATTCCGGTCCGTCGATGCGAAGGCCCGCAGCGCTGGTGCTTGTGTGACTGGGT
>JAIXZD010000181.1 GCA_027489895.1 Planctomycetaceae bacterium | reverse complement strand
TTCACCGGGGCCCCCCCGGCCGGGAATGACTCGACGACCCCCGTTTCGGCCCAGACGTCATTCCGGGTCGGCCCCATCCACTGCGGCCAATCATCGGCCGGGACGGTGACCGCCATCGGCCCGGCCAGGGCGAGCAACACCACGACAGCCAAGCCACCCAATTGTCCGATCCGTTCCCAATGCATTTCGGCAGCTCCATTCCGGGCAGTCATAAGTCACAAACTCCTGAGCCTCTAGAGGTTACCGTCACGGGATGCCGCGAGGCGCATCCTCAAGATGGAAGGCTGTTCCGCCCAACCCATCCGCTCGTAACAAATAGTCGGTCAATTCTAGCGCGGCATCGCGTTTCATCCAGAGCCAGCGTCGGCGGGCGGGAACTAGAGCTCTTCCGCGTGCATCTCAATTGATCCATTCCGAAACAGACTTGCCGCATCCGGTCGGAAACCGGCCCCCGGTCTTCTCTCGGCCCCAACCGTGGGCTAGGCTCTCTGAACACTTCGTTTTCGCCCGGGAATCTCGCTTATGCCGTCCCGACGCACTGGCTTCACGCTGATCGAACTGCTCGTGGTGATCGCCATTATTGCGATCCTGATCGCGCTGTTGCTCCCGGCCGTGCAACAGGCCCGCGAAGCGGCCCGGCGGACCCAGTGTCGTAACCATGTCAAGCAGATCATTCTCGCGCTGCACAACTACCACGACAGCCACAACCGCGTCCCCCCAGGCCACGTCTATCATGCGACCGATCCCCTCCTCACCCAATGGTGGGCATGGCCAATTCGCATTCTGCCGCAGATCGATCAGGTCAATCTCTACAACCGGTTCAATCTGAGCCAGTCCTCCTTCAATGGAACCGGGCCGACCAACCACCGCGATGTGACGGGCCAGAACGTGCCGCCGTTCCTCTGCCCCAGCGACCCCTACAGCAGCCAGCCCATCCCCTGGCCCTTCGGCGGGTCGATCGGCTTTGTCCCCTACGCCCACATCAACTACCTCGGGTCGACCGGCAGCACCCGGACCGATACCGGCAACGGCGTCTTCCCCGGTCGCAACCTCTGCATCGAGTTCCGCGACGTGACCGACGGCCTCTCCTCGACCTTTGCCAATGGCGAACGCCCGGTCGATGCCTTCGTCCCCGAGCATGCGCCGGGAACCATCGGAAAATATGGCTGGTGGTCCACCGGGGAAGGCAACGAATGGCCACCCTTCGGCCGCGGCGACAATCTGCTCGACAGTTCCGAAGGGTTGCGGTTTGGACGGCAGGACCGTTATCTGGATATCTTCCATTGGTACAGCAACCATTCCGGCGGGGCGCACTTCGGCTTCCTCGACGGCAGCGTCCGGTTCCTGTCCTTCTCGATCGATCACCAGACGTTCCAGTCGCTCTCGACCCGCAACGGGGCCGAGGTTGTTTCCGGAGAGTAACCCTCCATGAGCGCCCCTTCCGCACCGCACTCGTCCGCAACGCACTCCACCACGACTCCTGCGTTTCTCGTGGGTTCTGCCTCCACACCGGCAGACGCGATGGTCGCGCACGTCACTCCGTCGGAAACGGCCCGCGAACCAAAGCATGTTCTGACTTCGGCCGACCCGGTCGCCACGGCTCGTCCTGCGGAGTCGTTCACGGGATCACTGGCTGATCCGCTCCGTCTCGATGTCTGGTCACCGCGTCTCACGCCGGTCGAGGCGCTCGTCAGCCAGTTCCTCGCTCCGGGCATGCTGGGAGCAATCCTCTTCTTCCTACTGGATCGGACCGACTGGACCCAGGCCGCGCAGGGCGACAACTTCGTGGGTGGCGGGGCGACCTGGCCTGCCGCGCTGGGACAACTCGGCCTCGCGGGTCTGCTCGCCACCGTCTGGCTGGACATGTTCCGCCGCCAGCAAAGCTCGGCTGGTCAAGCGGGCGTCTGGCTCGATGGCCTGTCGGTTCTCGCGCTTGGGGCGGCCACCGTCTGGGTCGGCAACTCCCTCTGGCCTGCCCTCGCCCTGAGTCTTGTGGGGCTGGCCTGCCTGGCCCGCGTCTGTGCCGACTGGCAAGCCCGCACGGCTCTCGGGCGCGATGTGGCGGCCAGCAGTTGCGGCCTCGCCTGTGCCCAGATCGCCATTCTCCTGGCGGCGATCGTCTCGGGTGGCTCACCGGTAACGCAGGCGATCGCGATCCTCGCTTGCGTCGTCGTGGGGCTCATGGCGGAAGCCGTCGCCCAGCAGACCCCCGCCGCCTGACCGCCATCACAGGCCGTTTGCGTCTGTAGTGGAACGCGTGAGCGTTCCCCAGTCCGAGTCGCCGCCACAGCCACCGCTCTGTTCAAGTCGGCACGAGAGGGGATGGAGGGCGCGTGCCATGCTTGCACCGTTTCGGGGCAAGCTTGTTCGGGGTCAGCATGCCAACCGGGGAACGACCGGGCCCTCACCAAAACCGCGACGACTCGGTGAATTCGGCGAAGAAGTCACTCGAGCGAGGGTGAAGACGCAGACCGCTCAGGCCCGCGCTCTCAACACCCCGCGTCAAGGAGGTTCCGAAAGAAAACGTGGGATAGGCTTCCAGCCTGTCATTTCGTCTCCGGAAAGCCCGGAAACTCGACAGGCTGGAAGCCTATCCCACGAAAAATCCCAGCGTCGTAGCGGGAGCCATGAGGCGTCCCGCTACGACCTTGCGGGGTTTAGTGGGCCATGTGCTCGTTCCCTTCGGGGAACTCGAATTTGACTTCCTTGTAGTCTTTCCCGCCGAACGAGACCGCGTTGATCAGCCCGTCGAACTTGGCGAGGCCCTTCAGCTTGTCCGACTGTCCGACGAACTCCGAGGCTTCTCCCGCTTCGGCGTTCACGGCCTTCAGCACGATTTCCTCGGTGTCCGACAGCGTCTCTTCGCCCGGCTTCGCGTCGGTCGCGGGGGCACCCTTCGGAATGAAGCCAATCGCCAGCGTTTCCTGCTTGAACTTGGCCGGTTTTTCGAGCGAGCCGTCGAGAATGTAGGCCGTCAGCTTTCCTTCCGCGGCGTCGAGGACCAATTCCACGTGGGCTCCGTGGCCCGCTACGACAACGATCGTCCCCTTGTGAGGACCTTCTTTTCCATGGGCGTGGTCGCCGTGGTCATGGCCGGCATGGTCATCATGGCCGTGTTCATCGTGACCGGCGGTGGGAACGGGCGCTTCGGGCTTCGGCCCCATCTGCGAGGGACCACACCCCGTCAGAACCCACATCCCACACGCCAAAACCGCTGCAAACTCCGCTCGCGCCGTAACGCGTGAACCAGTCGCCACCTGCTTGCCTGCCATGACAACGTCCCACCTTCCTCGAATAGCCAATGGACCCCGAATGGAGTTGCTTCACCCCGCCTTCTTGCAATACCGTTGCAAGACGCCCTGATATTTTACCGGTGCGACTCCGATTTGGAAGGCCGTTCAAGTCCGTGACTCACTCGACGCCCTTCGCCTACGGGCAGGCCTACAGAATTTCTTCGATGACCCGTCCCCGGCTGAGCGGGTGCGGCCGTCCCTCGGTGTCGGTCAGGATGGTGTCCGGTGAATGTCCCAGGCAGTGAAACACCGTCGCATGCAGATCGTGCG
Source organism: Planctomycetaceae bacterium (assembly GCA_027489895.1). Classification (GTDB taxonomy): domain Bacteria; phylum Planctomycetota; class Planctomycetia; order Planctomycetales; family Planctomycetaceae; genus JAIXZD01. Next base: position 13,527 of record JAIXZD010000181.1, on the reverse strand, counting down.
GATCGACACGCCCACTCTGTGGAAAGGCCGCCTGCTGGTCCGACTTGCCATGCACCACCCCACCGCGAACCCCACCACCGGCCAGGGCGATCGAGAAGCACTGTCCCCAGTGATCGCGCCCTGCACGGGCGTTGAATCTCGGCGTATGGCCAAACTCGCCCACCCACAGCACGAGGGTTTCATCCAGCAGGCCCCGTTCGGAGAGGTCGGTCAGAAGTGCGGAATAGGCCTGGTCCATCCAGGGCATCAGGTAACGTTTCAGCAGATCGTTGTGACGGTCGTGCGTGTCCCAGCTTCCGCCGTTGGGCTCGCCATCGACCCGGCACCAGTTGACCTGAACCAGAGAGACCCCCGCCTCGACCAGCCGCCGCGCCAGCAAGACACTTTGGGCCCAACGCGTCCTGCCATAACGATTGCGGGTCGTTTCAGACTCCAGTGACAGGTCAAACGCGCGGCGGGCGTGGGCACCGCTCAGTAGTTCCAGTGCCTGCTGTGACTGCCGCTGGTAGCCTGCGAACGGGTTCGATCCGACCGACCCTGCCAGATGCCGGTCGACCTCTTCCAGCAGCGACTGGCGTCGTTCGAACCGCTGCTGGGGGACATCGGCTGGAGGCGTCAGATCCGGGACGTTGAACTGCGGGAGCGAGGGATCGCAGGTGAGCAGCCAGGGGTCGAACCTGGGGCCCAGCACCCCACCCGTCTGGCCCGGCCAGACCACCTCGCCCGTATTGGCGATGCGGGTCGGGATGGTGATGGCCGGAGGAACGCCACGCCAGTCTGTCTGCCGGACATAGCGGGTCGTCGCACCCCAATGCGGGGCCAGGTTGGGCACCTTCGAGACCGCGTTCTCGCTGTTGGGCGGGATGTGCGGCACCCCGGTCATCATGTGGTACCCGCTCGACGAGTGCGAGTTGTCGTTGGTGACCATCGCCCGCAGGACGGCAATCTGGTCGGTCAACTGGGCCGTAAGCGGCATCAACTCGCCCACCGAGAGACCCGGCGTGCGCGTCGCGATGGAGCCAAATCCCCCGCGAATTTCTGCCGGGGCCTCTGGTTTCGGATCCCACGTCTCGTGCTGGGGCGGGCCGCCACCCAGAAAGATCACGATAACCGCTTTGGCTTTGCCAAAGGCGCCCGATGCCCGGACCTGTGGCTGCGAGCTTGGCTCGGTCGCGGCGCTTGCGAGGGCTGGCAGCGCCAGGGTGCTCAGTTCCACCCCGCCCACGCGCAACCAGTCGCGTCGCGTCAGGTCACCGGATTGTTGAATTGAAGGCATGAAGATGGATTCTTTCGTCGAGCATCGCCGAAATCATCGGGCGAGTTCACGCCACCCTGGTCAGATCGCGGCGCAGTCTGCATTCCAAGATAGCGGGTCGTATTCGATCTCTACTGCAATTCAGGCGGGATTCAAGGCCCATCTCCGCCAGCCCGCAGCATCGAATCGGCCGGCGGCAGTCAGAAAAGTCTGGTTCAGGCGAGAATGTCCCAGATTGGCTTGCCGCCGTTGGCGATCGGGTGTGGACGGGCGAGCTGGTCGGGAACCGTCAGGTCGGGGTCAATCCCCAGCGCCTGATAGACCGTCGCGCAGATGTCGGCCGGTGAGACCGGCTTGTCCTGCGGGTAGGCCGCCTGGGCGTCCGATGTTCCGTACACCGTTCCCCCGCGAATCCCACCCCCGGCGAGCAACGTCGAGTAACAGAACGGCCAGTGGTCGCGACCCGCACTTCCGTTGACCTTCGGCCCCCGGCCCATCTCGCCCATCACCACCACCAGCGTCTCATCCAGCAGTCCCGATTGGTCGAGGTCTTCCATCAGCGCGGTGAAGGTGAGATCGAAGTAGGGAAGCAGATACCGCTTCATCAAATCGAAATTCTTCCAGTGCGTGTCCCAGCAGTCGTACTGCAGGTTCAGCCGTTCCCAGTAGGCGTCCCAGGTGACATTGACGAACCGCACGCCCGATTCGACCAGTCGTTTGGCGACGAGCGTGCTCTGCCCGAACAGCGTGTCGGTGTAGCGGGATCGAATGGCCGGATCGACTCGGTCGAGATCGAATGCCTCCCGCACTCGGGACGACGTCAGAATGCTCCAGGCACGGTCCTGCTGGCGGTTGTAAAGGGCCGCACTCGGTCCCGGCCCGCCCAGAGACCGGTCCATCCGCGATCGCTCGGCATCGAGTTGCCCCAGCAGCGATTGCCGTTTGGACAGCCGGTCGACGGTCATTTCGCCTTCGAGTTTGGTATTCGGCAGACTCGGCACGCCGCGCAGCGGCTGGCCCTTCTGGGGCAGGTCGGGCTTGTCGTCCACGTACGGGGCACATTCACTGGTGAGGGCGTCGTACCGCGACCCGAGAAACCCCGCATACGGGCCGGGACGACGGATCGACTGGCCCCACCCCAGGTAGTTGGGAAGGTAGGCGTAAGCCGGGAGTTCGGCCCGCGCCCCGCTGAGGTACTCGCAGACCGCTCCCATGCTGGGCGGGTAGGTGTCCTTGGTGGTCACCAGATTGTCGACCGGCAGGCCATAACCGGTGTAACCCGGCAGCGGGTTGTGGCAACCGGCCTGATGGTTGACCGTGCGGACCACCGCGCAGCGGTGCGCCCAGCGGGCCAGCCCCGGAAGATGCTCGGAGACATCGAACCCGGGCGCGGTGGTCGCAATCGGCTTGAACTCGCCGCGGGATTCGACCGGGCCGTTGGGCTTCAAATCCCACATGTCCTGGGTGGCGGGTCCTCCCAGAAGAAACAGCGTGATGACCTGCTTGACCGCGCCGTTTAAGACAAACGGTTCCCCGGCCGGGCTGGTCGCGGAGGTGAGGTGGGCGAGCGACAAGCCGCCCAGGGCCGAGAGCGTCCCCGCGCGAAGTGTTTCCCGGCGGGTCAGACCATCACAGCAGCGACGTGGCGAGCCGAGCAGTGTGAGCATGCGATCTGCCTTTCAGGACGCAGTGAACAAGTTTTGCGAGCGCCTGGTGCGACGAACTGTTTGCCAGGTGGTAGCGGAACGCGTGAGCGTTCCCTTCGCACACGCTCCGCCATTGATTCGGCCGGAGCGAATTCTCCGCGGCGAAACCGATTCGTATCCGAGATTTCGTTTCGATGATCGGCGACTCTGGACCGTGCGGAGGAAGCCTCACGGCTTCCGCTACTGGACGCCCAGCACGCATCAATAATCTTAATTGCGATCAGCATCATCAGGCAAGTCGGTTCCGATGGGGGACCGAATGGAGACCGTTTGGGGCGGCCAGACAGATCCCGACAACGACCACGCCTTGCCGTAACCCGTTTTCAGATAATTTGTTACGAGTTGCCTGTACGCGTCGGAAGAATCGGATGGGGCGACTGGGAACGTCGCAACAACGCGACCGGCTGTTTGTAACCCGTTGGTGGCGTGTCGTTTACCGACAATACGGCCTGCGCCGGACAAGCAAAAATTCCTCAAGGGGGCGATCGTCCGGCGCTCATGCACGACTTAAGTGACTCTCGCCAAAACACTTGCGCTGTACACCTAGCAACGGTCGTGCGCGGCGCGTAGGGTGGATTCCAGTCGAACGAGGGTTCCATGGACGGCCAGGTCATCTGGCGGTCGGTGCGATCCGCGTTCGGGGTCCCAAGGATCGTTGCTCCGGCCGGAACCGGGGTCTGCGTCGAGTGCCGCGAGTGGAGAGGGATTCAACGTCCCCCAAGCTCCCGGCCCCCTTCATGACGAGGGGTGCTGGTCCTGCCACGTCATGCCGTCTCATTCATCCCGCCGCACTGTTCGACATCAAAACCGGTCTGTCGCCGCACGCGCCAACTCGGGCCGGCCTGCCCACGGGTATCGCCGTCGGGGTGACACCAGCGCTTCGGGGAACCAGTCGTTTTCCCCGTACGAAATCTGGCACGAGCCGACCGGTCGCACGGGCGCCCCCCGTTACATCGTCCAGCCCGCGGGAGCGAACGTCGTTCATCCCGTGACGGTCGACGAGATCAAATCGCGTCTGGCAAAGCTACCGCGGCAGTTCACCGACCGGCTCGAAGTCGTCCAACTGAGCACGCTGACCCAGGCGCGACGCTGCTACCCGGTTTACGGGATGCAATGGGGCGTCGCGGTGTACCTCTATCCGGTGGAAGAGAACCTCGTCGAACAGTATGTCCGCCCGCCCACCCCGCAGCAGCAGATCGAGGCCCGCATGTTTGGTGGCCTGTGGGTTCCGGCCGAGCAGGGGTTCGAACTGCACTGGACCGAGCAGGCGATCAAGGATTTTTACCTCAACAATGTCCTGATCCACGAGGTGGGGCATCTCGTCGACGATCGCAACCGGAACTTTCGAGACCGGGAGCGGTTCGCCAACTGGTTCGCCATCGAGTACGGCTACCGCCCGTCGCGAAGGTGACCTCACAAGAGCAGACCTCTCGGGCCGCTTGCGTCGGCGACACGCATGTCGGAAGATTATTTGACGCCCGCTCGAGACTGCTTTTGCTGCCGACGTTTGCGAACCGGAGAGACCTCTTATGTCGCCCTGCAACTTGAAGAGAGTGTGGTCTGCATCGCGCTGGCTTGGGGCCTGCTCGTGGGTCGTTGTGGTTGGTGCGGCGAGTCTGATCTCGGCGACTTCGTCCGCAGCGGACTGGCCGCGATTCCGTGGTCCCAATGGCTCGGGCATTTCGACCGACAAGAAGATTCCACTCGACTGCACCCCGCCGAATCTCGTCTGGAAGGTCGAGCTGCCGGGAACGGGGAACGCGTCTCCGGTGGTTGCCGCGGGTCAGGTCTATCTTCAGGCCGCCACTCCCGCCGACCGCACGTTTGTCTGTCTGGAACTGGCTTCGGGCAAGACCCTGTGGCAGTTCACGCTGCCAGGGGCGGTGGGGCATACGCACAAGAAGAACTCGCTCGCATCCTGCACGGCCTGCGTGGGTGAGGAAGGGGTATTTGTTCCGCTGTGGGATGGCGACAAATTGGCGCTCTTCGCCTTCGATACCAAGGGGCACAAGCTCTGGACGTACGAGGTGGGGAAGTTCACCAGCCAGCACGGTCCGGGACACGCGCCGATTCTGGTGGGCGGCAAGGTGATCTTCGTCAACGAGCAGGACGAGATCTCGCAGGTTCTGGCGCTAGATGCCAAAACCGGCGCGGTCGCCTGGAAGGCCGACCGGAACCCGACCCGCAGTTGCTATTCGACACCCGTACTGCGCGAGCGGCCCGATGGCACGCAGGAGCTGATCGTCACGTCGACAAACGCGATCTCGGCCTATGACGTGGCGAGCGGAAAGTCGAACTGGTCCTGGGACTGGACGGGCAATCGGCTGCGAACCGTCGCCTCTCCCGTGCTGGGCGAAGGCCTCGTGTTCATCACGGCCGGTGATGGTGGCGGAAACCGCCGGGCGATTGGGCTGCGGACGGATGGCTCGGGCAGCGTGCCGGGGTCGTTCCTGGCGTGGGACAAAGGGAAGGGGTTCCCGTACGTCCCGTGCATGCTCGCCTCGGGAGAGCACCTGCTGTTCATCAGCGACAACGGGATCGCCAACTGCATCGTCGCCAAGACCAGCAAAGAGGTCTGGAGTGAGCGCATCGGCGGCACCTATTCCGCCTCGCCCCTGCTGATCGACAACAAGGTCTACTTCGTGAGCGAAGACGGAGAGCTGGTCGTCATCTCGGGCGGGACGAAGTTCGAGAAACTGGCCACGAGCAACCTGGGCGAATCGGTCTTCGCAACCCCGGCAGTCGCGGATGGCAAGCTGCTGATCCGAGGGTCAACGCACCTGTTCGCCATCGGCCAAACGCCCAAAACCGCAGCGAAGTAGGGCGGTTTCGAAGACCACGGGGGCCGGCTGCATAGAGTGTGGTTCTCGCTCACAGGATTCGAGGGCCGACGCATGGGGCTCGATGGCGTCGAGATGATCATGGAGGTCGAGGATCGCGTCGGGATTGAGATCCCGATGGAAGCCTTTCCCCGGATGGTGACTGTCGCCGACCTGTTCGACCACATTCTCGCGGCGTTGAAGCTCCCAACATCCGAGCCAACTTGCCTGTCGGCTGTCGCGTTTCTGTCGCTGAGAAGGGCCGCAACGACGCTTGGGGCGCGCGAGCGATTGCGACCGCGCGACTCGACCGATGCGATCCTCCCACGCTCGGGGCGCATCGAATACTGGTCGCGGCTCCAGAGGGTGTCCGAAATGAGGCTGCCGCCGCTCAAACGGCCGAACTGGCTGGTGCTGGCGAGCGTGTTGAGCGTCGTCGTTGTCGCAATTCTTGCGGGCGCTACGGCACTTGAATCGACGCGATCAGAAGGTGCGGCATATTTTGTAGGAGTTGCGGCAGGGGCCATGGCGGCGGTGATATTGGTGTCGGCGACCGACCCCTTCGCGACCACCCTGCCGCCCGAGTGCCGCACATTGAGACGGCTGGCCCTCACGGCGCTACGGCACAAGTTGCAGAAACTGTCCGAGCTTGCAGGTAGGCGCGGACGGAACGACGTCTGGATCGTCTTGCGCGAGATCATCGTCGTTCAGTTGGGTGTGTCGCCCGACGTGGTCACCCCGTCGGCCAGGTTCATCGACGACCTCGGGTTGAGCTGAGCGCCGAATTTGGCGTGTGACATCCGGTGCCACCCGCCGGTGTCAGCAGATTTCAGGTCTATGAGATTAAGAGAATTGACTCTGATTACTTGGTTGACGAGTAGTTGGTGGGTGGCACCCGGCGGCGTGTCTCTCGGCGGTCAGTAAGGTGCGATCATGGGGCTGTCTTGTGTGAACTTTCATGCGAGGGGAGTCGCCGAGGATGAAGTGCGTTGCGCTCTCGTCCTACTCGGCGCGATTGATTTCCGTGTCAAGTCCTCCGAGAACCATTGGGTTTCGTTTGTCGAAGTGGATGCGTCCGGACAAGACGTTGGCCCCATACAAAGCTTGGCAGCGGCCGTATCTCGGCAATTGTCTGTTCCAGTACTGGCGTTTCTCGTTCATGACAGCGAAGTAGCCTGTTATTGGCTTTATACACAAGGTGAACTGAGGGACGAATATAACTCGTACCCCGGGTACTTTGACGAGGCGGTCGTCACCGAAGGACCGTCTGGCGGCGATGCCGAGGTGCTGGCAGCCCTCTGTTGCCCGAATGCCGATAGGCAACAATTGCAAGAAACACTCCGGTCGAAGGAATTGTTCGGGGAAGACATCGTGATTCGATTGGCCGAATTGCTCGGCCTATCTGCTTTCCGTGCGTTGTGGGATTTCGCCTCGGACGATCCCATCGGCGAAGTCGACGATGAGGACGATACCGACGCTGGGTCTGAGATCAATACCGACGAACTGCGCAGGACTCTGGTAGAGCAAGCCCGGCCTCAGGCCACCACCTCTAACGGATTGGTCGAGGCCGTGTCACGTGGAGACCTGGCGGCACTTGAAGCGCAGCTCGGGGCGGGAGCAAACGTTGAAAGTCTGGGCGTCTCGCCGGTACTCGGAGGTCTGACTCCGTTTTCGATATTTCACGGCCCAGCGCGCCATCCACCGATCACTCCCCTTCAAGCCGCGGTACTGCACTGTCAGCGTGACGCCGCTCGACGGCTTCTGCATGCGGGAGCAAAACCAAATCAGTCGAACTCGACGCTCGCTTCTCCCATGCACATCGCCGCCATGTGGGGGAATTTTGAAATGCTGACGCTGTTGCTAGAAAATGGTGGCGATGCCGATGCCACCGACGTTTATGGCCAGACGCCGATGGATCTCCTCGACCGGTTCTATGGTGAATGGGAGACCACACCCACCAGCACGTTGCTCAGACGCTTGCAATTGAACTCGGGCAAAACTGTGTCGGAGCCTGAAGCCCTGTCCATCCGGCAACAATTCCTTGACGACTGGGAGCGATGCGCGCGGGCTCTGGGTTGGACCGATCACAAGTGATATGAACTGCGCCGGGTTGCGGAGCAAAAAGAGGTGTGCTGTTCGGTGGAACGTTGCATGAGCGATGTCGATCGGGAAAGCTCCGGGGTTGCGGATCAGAAAAAGGAGACAGAGGTGCGAAGATCGAGCGGCAGACATGTTTCGGTGAACGCCCCGTGTCACGGCGGCACCCAGGCGGTCAAAACAGCGTCTGCGCCACGGTTTGTCTTGCGCGAGATCATCGTCGTTCAGTTGGGTGTGTCGCCCGACGCGGTCATCCCGTCGGCGAGGTTCATCGACGACCTCGGGTTGAGCTGAGCGCCGAGTGCGACGCGTAGCACCCGGCGCTCGCCCGGATTCGCCCTAAGCCTCTTCTGGCGAATGGGGTGCTCTTCCGATCAGGCGTTGGAACACGACCGCCAATTAGCCGTGACGCAACGATTTCCGGCGGTCGACCAGGCGGGCCAGCGCGTAGTCGGCGCGGTCGAGCACCCTTCCGAGCGTGGGCAGGATGTCTGTCCCGAGACCTTCCACCTGCACGAACTGGCGGCGGAGACCTCGGACTTCCAGGCGGACGCGCTTGTCCTCTCCGCCGCGCGGGCCATTGATGTCTTCCACAACGGCCGTCACCGACGCGAGGCGACCGGCGAACCGGCCAAAAGCCCCAGCCAGCATGCTGTGAATCGCATTCCGAACGTCTCCGGTCAACTTCAGCCCTCGAGCAATCGTCCTGGTTGTCATGGTACGCCGTCTCCTGAACAGAAAACCGAAACGTGGGAGGTCGCTCGGATGTGGTGTCCTGACACGGTAGCGCCTCTCCAAGGGGGAGAACGCCGCGCCGTTCCCTCGGGATCACGTCAAACCGGGAAACTGGACCCGATTTTTTGACAGACGTGAGGGCGAACCCCGTGCCGCGACCGGTTCGGTCTGCGGCCAGGAGTGTGCCGAGGACGGTGCCCCGCACATCGGGCTTGAAATGCAGCGCGATCCAGCGGCTACCGCTGATCGGCTCCGCGATACCGCCTTGAGGTCGGACCTCGCGACGTGCCCGTAGACCCGTGTGCCTGGCACACGGAGCGGTCACGGTTTGGGCTGCACGGGAAACCCGATGGCTTCGACGCGATCGGCGTCGGTCATTGTGCGCAGGGTCTTGCAGAGTTCTTCCAGCGCGACGGCGCCTTTGAGCCGTTTCACGGTGCCACGGACGACCTCGGTCTCTTCGGCCGTGGCGGCCGCCTGCACAAACGCTTGAGGGGGCGCTTTGGCCCAGCCGAATTGACTGGGCCACTTCCCGAACGCGGGGATCGGCTTGTGGGAGACAACCACGGCAAACGCCTGTTGTCCGGCCCCTTCGGTCAGGTAAAAGGCGCTCTGGGGATCGGTCGGATAGCGGATCGACTTCACCGCCGGAGGGACCGTTTCGGGATCGGCCGGCCAGCAGAGTTGAGACGTCCCGTCGGGATTCAGGGCGACCAGAAAGGCATGCACCGGCTGATCAAAATCGACGGAGACCCTGACCGCGTCGTCCACGTCGGCGTGCTGCAAGTTGCCGCCGATCTCACCCATCAGTTGGGATTGGTCCACCGTGTCCCGATACCGCTCGATCCGGAATGCTGTGACCTTGGCGGGCAGACTGGGAGTCTTGTCGCCAACGGCAGTCACCACGGGTGGCGCGGCGGGTGCCGATGTCTGGGGAAGGGCGACTGCCAACTTTTCGCCGGGCTTCTCAACCAGAGCGGGTTTGGGGGACTCGGTCGAGTTGGGCGGAGCATTGGCAACGGACGCGTTGCCGTTGTCACGGGGCGACATCCACTGGTCGCGCGTAAACCACCCAACCAGCGCGATCCCGACAAGTGCGACACCGGCCATCCCCACAGCGGCGAATGGCCCTGTGGCCGGACGCGGCTTTGTGAGCGGGGCAGGTTCAACCGATGAGCGTCGGGCGAGGGACCGCAGATCGTCTGCCAGTGCGCGCGCGTTGGCGTACCGTGCCGACGGGGATTTCTCCAGACACTTGAGGCAGATGGCGTCCAACTCGGCAGACACTGATCGATTGAGCTGGCTGGGGGGATTTGGCTTGTCGTTGACGATGAGGTTCAGCGTGTCGAGAAGCCGCGACGCGCGAAATGGCGGCTGTCCGGTCAGCATCGCGTACAAAGTCGCCCCGAGGCCGTACACATCGGTGTGGGGGCCGATTTCCAGTTTGCGACCCCGCGCCTGTTCGGGTGCCATGTACCCGGCCGTGCCCAATAGTTGACCTTCGCTGGTCAGGTCGTGGTCGCCTTCCGTCAGGCGTGCGAGACCAAAATCGGTGACCCGCACGCGTCCATCGGTCCCCAGCAGGATGTTGTCGGGTTTCAAGTCGCGGTGGATCACGCCGCGTTCGTGGGCATGGGCGATTGCCTCGGCCACGTCTGCCATCCACAGCGTCACTTCGGCCGGATCGGGCAGCCCTTTCTGCAGGACTCCCTTAAGGCTTCCGCCATCGACGAACGACATCGCCATATAAGGCGACCCTTCAAACTCGCCAAAATCATGTACGGGCACAATGTTCGGATGATCCAGCTTTCCCGCGGCCTGTGCTTCCCGCAGAAACCGTTCCCGCTCCTGAGAGGAGTGAGCCGAGTTCTTGATCAGCTTGAGCGCCACGATCCGGTCGACACCGCGCTGCCGGGCCTTGTAGACGACGCCCATGCCGCCGCCGCCAATTTTTTCCAGGAGTTCGTACTGACCGACGAGTTCGATGCCGTTTGTCGTCGTCGATCCGGATGAGCCCGTTCGGGAGGGACCCGTTGCAGACGTGCCCGATCCCGACGTACCCGTTCCAGATTTCGTCGCCGAGGGAGCCTCTCGTGTCTCATCGACCGAAAGTGTGCGCTGCGGATCGTCGGATGCACCGGTCAGGTCGGTGGTCCCGGTGCTCTCCGAAACCACGAGACGGATCACTTCGGCGTGCTCTGGAAACATCGCCAGATAGTCGGCTGCTTTTCGTTCAGAACGGGCGGCCGTTCTTCGCCAGAGCGTATCCAGGGCGATCAACTGGGCCGCGACCAGCGCTTGCCGATCCGGGGGAAACTGGCTGGCCAGTGCTGGCAAGTCGGGTTCGACTCCCGTGGCAATCGCCTCGTTGAACGCCTTGGCGATCGATTCGTCGGCAACCATCGTCTCCTGGGCCTCGGAGTCGTTCCGGAGGGATTCGCTCATCGGGACTGCTCCACAAACCTCGGGTACGCCGCGATTAACAATGACGCTGGTTGACTTCACTGGCTGCTGCGAACGGAGGCCGCCGCGGACTCCCTGTGACTCCGAACTCACTCTACCGTCGTGCCCACCGGCTGTCTTATGGCTGCGCTTTCGGTGGCTGCGCTTTCGAGCTTGCCCCCAGGAGCGAATCCGGTGGTCCCGTGATGATGAACGGAGCCCAGTACCGAGGCGTCTTCCACCGCGAGTCGGCGCGAACCACCCGGCGGGCCGACTGCAATGCGGAGGCGTGGTCGACTCGGGTTCCCTCGGTCTGCTGCCGGGTGACTTCCTTGAGGAACGCCACCATTAGCACTCGCGTGGATTCATCGGAAACGTTCCAGTGGCTGGCGACGACATGGCGTGCCCCGGCGGCGAAGAACGCCTGAGCGAGGCTGCTCGCCGCTTCCAGGGGCCGCTCGGGACCGACGTTCGTCTCACAGGCACTGAGGACGGCCAGTTCGCACGAATCGAGCGGCATCCGCACGATCTCGCCATAGGTCAGAAAGCCGTCGAATGGAGAATCGCCCGCGGGTGACGCTGGGGGCGTGAGCGCCAGAGCACCGAAGAGGTTGTCGTGGCGCTCGTCCACCAGACCGTGCACGGCAAAGTGAATGACTCCTCGTCCCGCAACGGAATCGAGTACGCGACGTTCGTCGGCGTCGGCACCCAGGAGCAAAGTCGGTTCGCTCTGGTTGGCGAACAGCGATTGAATCTCCCGACATTCCGCCGCCGAACCCGGTAGACGATCGAGAGGTCGCCCCCACAAGGAATCCTCCGGCTCGATTGAGCTGGAGGCCGGGGCTGCTGCACCTTCGTCAGGGAGTGGGTAAGCGGGATCGCCCACCGTCAACAGGCGACCAAACACGTTGCCCGAGACCGCGTCCCGCGAACGCAGCGAGTCGAGAATGCGACACGACGGGACATAGGCGATGGGTGGCAGCGCATCGACGGCGAACTTCACCTGGGGCGAACTCTCCCAGACAAGTGCCTCGAACGGCAGGTGATGCAGTGCGCCGTCCGGCACGACGATGAGCGTCGCGGGGGGACGGCTGGCGAGTTGTTTCCGGAGTGGTTCCGGAAAGAGCGTGTCGCCAAGGAGTTGGCCGAGTCGTGCCTGTTCGGATTCCCGACGCCCATCGCTCCAGTCCTCGATCTTCCGCGAGCTTCGCAGGAATTCGACATACTGCCCCACGAGTGCGGCGGCCGCTGGCTTGGCGAACGAAGTCCCGGTTGATCGCGAAGCGGGCCGGTCGGCAATCTCCTCGCCGACGATGGTCTTGAGCCGACGCACCTGGCCGCGATCTTTCTCTTTCGCCTTCGACTGAACCTGGGCAAGCGTTGATGCCGGGGGTTTATCTTTGCGATTGGACCAATCGCCCGCGATTCGCAACGGGTGAACGGTACACTTCTCGTCCCCGTGGGGCACGGACACGACATAGCCATTGCTCTCGCCGAGATAGTACAGCAGGAGATGCTCGCCAGGCCGCAGAACTTCGCCCTGCAAACGCTTCATCGAGAGCTGCTCCGCCGGGTTGGAGACGAGTTGGCCTCCGCGCGTCGTGGCGGCCCGCAGCTTCGAGTAGGCCTCCGCGTACTCGGCTTGCGCTGCCGATAGCCGCTGACGCCAGTCGTCCGTTTCGGAAGGCTTGGTCGCCGACCCGGAGGACAGTCGCGCCGCGAGGGACGCCACTCGCACCCGCAGCTCCCGCTCGCGTTCGGCCAATGGACGCGCTTCGGCGGGCAGCGTCTCGTCATCGCGAGTCTCAGCCGCTTCCTCGATCTGATCGAGGAACGTCCGGTTCCGGCTGCGCTCGAAGGTGGCGACCACCTCGTCGACCTGGCCGTCCGCAACGCTCCAGTCCGTCATCACGTCGAACGCTGTGGCGAAGCGGCCCAGGAAGTCCGCCCGCTCGCGTTCTACCCCGATGACCTGCCGCCGGGGTTGTTCGGCCAGGGTAATGGCCCGGGCCAGGTGGTCGGTTGCTGCCTGTCGCTCGCCCCGATCTCGCAAGACCCGCGCCAGATTGCAGAGCGTGCTGTAATGCTCAAGCACCGAACCATCCGCAGTCTGCCGAATCTGCAGCGCCTCGCGGAAGGCGGTTTCCGCGCCAGCCCGATCACCCTGACCGTACCGAAGCGTTCCCAAACGGTTCCATGTCCGTCCGACCAGCAGGCTTTGCCCGTTCGCCCGGAACCCGCGCAAGGCCTCGCCCCAGTGTCGCTCGGCCGACTCCGCCAGTGCCGCTTCCTGGCACAACACTCCGAGGTTGTAGTGCGCCGCGGCGGCCGCGGGATGATTCCGGAAGTGATGCTGGTCGCAGATCTGCAGCGTTCGCTGGGCCTCCTCGTAGGCGGAGGCGTAGTCCCTGGTGAGTCGATACAACGTCGAGAGGGCGTCGTGATGGGCGGCGGCTCCGAGAGAATCGGCACC
>JAIXZD010000512.1 GCA_027489895.1 Planctomycetaceae bacterium | reverse complement strand
TTGGTTCGCGCGGTGAACGGGCCTGGCTTTGATCACAGCGACACGTTCGTCCAACTGACCAGGGAGCAGGCCTCCGATGTCGCGATTGCTGTTTGGACTGTTGTGGCTGGGTCTGATGGGAACGGCTCTGGGCGTCGATCCTCAACCTCCCGCGAAGAACCTCCTTAACTGGGGCAACCTCGACGGACAGCTCCAGGACTCGGGGCTGCCGGCCGGTTGGACCGTTTGGCCTCCGGGCTACAAGGGCTACGACTGCTACACCGTGAGCACTCCGGTGCATAGTGGGACGCGCAGCCTGCGCCTGTCGGCTTCGGAACCCTGGGCCAGCGTAGTGACGGGCCAGCATCGGCTTGAACCGGGCACGCGTCAGTTCGGGCAGGCGTGGGTTCAATTGCCTGCCGGTTCGACCTGCGAGGCCTGGTTGCGGATCGACTATCTCCGCAATGGTCTGTGGATCGGCAGCGCGCCTGTCACGATGCTGCGGGGAGTCGACAAGCCCGCCGCAGGTTGGCACCTCTTGAAGACCGAGGCCACCGGGGAACCGTTCCCCGAGGCCAACCAGTTCCAGTTGATCGCCGGAGTCCACGGCGGCGGCACGGCGTTTTGGGACGACCTCGAACTCTCTTCCTCGACAGACGTCGGAAAGTGAAGACCGCTTGGCGGGTGGCATGGACGGGGCTGGGGCGTGGTCAGTCCGTCAGGCGCCAGCTTTGGGCGGTGACTTCTAGGGTTTTGGTGCCTTTGTATTTGTTGTAGGTGGTGTGCATTTGGTCGGTGGTGTCGAAGTAGCCGACGATGTGGGCGGCGCTGAAGGATTCGCCGGCCTTCACCGGTCGGCCGTGGATTTCCTCGATCATGATGAGGAAATCGCCGGGCCACTGGGCGCACCAGGCTTCGAAGACGACCGAGGGGTCGAGCGTCATGCCTGCCAGCCAGGGACCGTCGTTCCCCGTTTCCTTGTCGCGAATGTGGTACGCGCGGATGAAGTGGTCCGGCGTTTTTCCGGGTTTCCGGCGATAGTGGAACTTCGTATCGGGTGGGAACGGTTCTGAGAACTCTTTGGCGGGGATGCGGAGGCCTTCGGGTCCGCCCAGATAGCTGAGATACATTTCGCTGAAGGTGTCCCCCTTGTGGTGGCGGACGCAGCCGGGGGTATCGTTGCGCAGGAACATCTCGTCCGAATCGTTGACGCTGTCGATCTTATCCATCAGGACGAAGTAGCGTGCTCCCTTGGGAAAGACGACGAGTTGCGTCCACTGCGATCCGGCTTTGCGACCGGGAGCGGCGAATTCGTACTTGTAGGTCGTGCGAACGGCGACGAAATCGGGGCCGCGAATGATCTCGGGGCGGACGGGTTTCATCCACGGGCAGAGTTGCGGGCCTTCGACCATGCGTTTGCGATGGGTGCTGCCGTGGAGGGCGATCGCATTCGCCTTGCGGGCCGGGTCGGTCTCGTTTTCGTGCCACAAGTAGCGTCCGATGCCCGGAGTGTTCTGGACGGCGAGAATCTGGTCGGCATAGGCGGCGTCGCTGCCCGATTCCAGCAGCCAGTCGACGACCATGAGGCCATCGCCTAGCTCGCGGAAGCCCGTGCGCTTGTCGAGAAACGAGCCTTTTTCGATGCCGGTCATCCACTGCTTGGGATTGTTCTTGGCGATGACGGCTTCGAGCAGATCGGTCTCGATCTTGATCGATCGCTCATCCTCGATGACGTTGACCCATGACTTGGCATCGGGAGGCTTGGGGGACGCCTTCAGGGGCGACTGCGTAGGCGATTGGGTGGGCGATTGGGCCGACGCGATCTCCCCGGGGATCACGGCGAACAGGCAGATGATGGCAGCCAGCTTGGTGGCCGGGATTCGGTACGTGGAGAGGACGGTCACTCAGATTCTCCTGGAGGACGCCAGTGGTTGGCAGGCGGTCACATTGCGGGCCGCATGCGCAAGGGGGTTTTTATCTGTGGAGACGTTAGTCTGGCGACAGAGGTGGTACAAGCGCGGCGGAGACGGCGCAGCGGGGTATCGCAACAGGGGGGGCAAGGCGGGGTCTGGCAACGCCGGTGTTGGGAGCATGCGGTTTGGGCCTAAGACGATTTTCCATAACACTTTGACTACATTCGCTAGAACTGGGCGAAGCACGGACTTGGAACGTGGCTTGGCGAATGGGGCCATTGAGTTTCCAACGCTGAGTGGCGAGGAGAGTTCATTGAGTGCGTTGGGGTGTGGGTCGCGATTTGTCTCCGGTGTGTTAGGACGTCGAGGATGATCTCGGCGGGGCGGATGGATGTTTGCAGGAAGGCAGGCGGGGGCCTGCCCTACGGAGCTGGATGGTGCATCGTGACAGGTCAAAGTCATCCGGATAGCGAACGCCGGTTGATCGAAGAATTGGTCGGTGCGGCGCTTGTCGCGACGGCGGACGAAGCGGCGTTGGAGGGCGTCCCGGCTTTTTCGTGGCAGGACAACGCAGAGGTCCTCAGGTTGGCTTGTCGCTTGAGGCAGAGCGCGTGCTCAACGCAGCGGCAACTGGCCGCGAGGATCCTCGGTGAGCTTGTTCAATGGGAACCGGCCATTCAAGGTGAGTCGACTTCGGTTCTGTCGCAGATGCTTGGCACGGAGGACGACCCTGCGGTATTGAGCGCGATCTTGATTGCCTTGGGGCGGTTGGGGGACGTTGGGGTTATCTCTGCGGCAGGCCGGTTTGTAGAACACCTTGACCCCCGGGTTCGATACGGGGTGACACACGCCTTACTCGGGCAGGACGATCCACGGGCCATCGCTCTCCTGGTTCGATTGACATCCGATGTTGATGCGGACGTTCGTGACTGGGCCACGTTGGGGATCGGGACCCTGTCGGAACGCGACACTCCGGAGATTCGCAGTGCGTTGGCCGCTCGGCTTAGCGACCCTCACGACGACACCCGCGGAGAGGCGCTCATGGGGCTGGCACGTCGCAAAGATCTTCGAGTCGTTCCGGCGCTTGTGAAAGAACTGTCGTCCGACGGTGTGGGAACGTTGGCGGTTGGAGCTGCGGAGGAGATGGGAGCGGCGGAATTGCGACCCGTCCTGGTCAAGCTTCAGGGGTGGTGGGATGTTGATCCTGAACTTTTGAAGCGGGCTATTGCGGCATGTGAGTCGGGGTAGGGATGAGGGACGATCGGTAGTAGCCTAGGCACACCTGGGTATCTTGAGTTGTCGTGCTGGGCTTGGAAGAACGATTGGCTTTGGGCGGCCCTCAATGCCTCTTGGGACTGCTTCACGCAGACGCCCGAAGCCGCTTTGGGTCTGCGATCGGGAGTCGCACTCCACTGCTGGGCGAGTCAGCAGTGACACCCGAGGGTGGGACTGGTGGACGCGATTTCTGATAGCAATGCTGGTCCAGGCACTGGCAGAGCCAGTGGCACACGGGTGTTCATCGTGAAGCAATTGTTCAACAGGGTCATTAGGAGGTTGTAATGGAGAAGCCGGAGCCGAGTTCGGAGCATTTGTGGCTGCAGCGGCTGGTGGGGGAGTGGAGCGTGGAATCGGAGTGCTTGACGGGTCCCGACCAGCCCCCCATGAAGTGGACCGGGACGGAGACGGTTCGGTCGCTGGGTGGGCTGTGGACGGTTGGCCACGGGAAGATGGGGGACGACTCGGGAGGCGGGTCGGGGGAATGGTGCGATGCGATAATGACGCTGGGGTACGACCCGGTGTTGAAGCGGTTCGTGGGGACGTTCGTGGCCGGGATGATGACGCACCTGTGGACGTACAACGGGGCTCTCGACGCGGCGGGCCAGGTCCTGACGCTCGACACGGTGGGGCCGAGCTTTTTTGATGACGGCACACTGGCGGCGTATCAGGACATCATCGAGTTTGTCGACAACGACCACCGCACGCTGCGGTCGCAGATGCGCGGGCTGGATGGAGCGTGGACGCAGTTCATGTCGGCCCACTATCGGCGGACGAGCTGAGTTTCCCAGCGCGGGTGTTCGGCTGGGGATTTGTTCGAGCGGATACGCTGGAGTAGATTCGCTCGAGCGGGTGGGGCGTCTTGATTCTATGAGAGCGGGGTCATGCTCGGTTGGGGGTCGAACTGGACTGCTGGGCGAGCCAGCAGTGGCAGCCGGATGACCCACGTAAAAAACGCACCAACAAACCCTTGATACCCCAAACTCTTTCAGAGATGGCCACCCACCAGGGAGGGGATGGGCGATGAACCTCAGGGGGACGATGTACTCCCGGGTTCGCGAGTTCTGGCCCACTGTTCAGCGATCCCGAGGATACGAGTCATGGTCGTCAGATCCCCGGACTTTTTGCTGTGGGACGCGGCGCGGTCATAGACCGACTGAGTCAGGTTCGTCATGGCCTTGCGATTCTCGGGCTGAACAACCCGAGACCCATGCAGGCACAGTTCGAACGCGTCGCCGAACTCGAACGCGTCACACAACAGGTCGGTGACCTCCTGGTAACGGGACAGATTGAGCTTGTCGAGAAAGAGCGCCTGCTTCAGGTCTGCCACGGCAAGGGCACGCAATCCCAGAGCGAGCCGAGCCCGTCCGCGCATCAGGAAGCCTTCGGGAGAAAGCCCATTGAGTTCAAGGACGCGGTCCGCGGCCTCCAATGCGGACCGAAAGTCCCCCTGACCGAGTGCGCGTTGAGATAGCGCGAGCTGGTTCCGGGTCTGCACATCGCGAGTCCGCTGCAGATGAGACTTGATGTTGTAATCGGCGTGGGTGGCAGTCATAAGCAATCCGTGGAAGCCATCCGCAAGAACGTCTGTGAACCAACTGGCCCGACTGTTCGGGACTGGCTCGACGAAACTGTTCGGGACTGGCTCGACGAATTGCCGCCCGGGCGCAAATCCGCTCAGCGCCTGGCGCATCCAGTTGTTCCACGACGAAGTCTGGTGAATCGCGGCGACGAGTAGCACCGCCAGAAGCAGGCCTGCTGCAATCAGCCATTGGATGTAGGACGTAACCATCGGCTTCGGTGTGAAATACGGCGACGAGGCTCCGAAGATCGGCCTGTTCGGAATGACTTCGTAGATCGACGGCATTAGCGACTGCAGGGCAACGCCCACGATCTGTTCGTTCCCGCGCTGATAGCAAGAGCGCGTGTCGTAGGAAAACATGGCCCCCCGGAACTCAAGGATTCCTGAGGCCGGAATGGGAAGCCCCGATGGAATGACCATGGACAGCCCGTGGGCGGAATAGTTCAGGGCCTGGCACGCGCGAATCCGTTCTCCGACTGCGATATGAGCCGATTCATTCCATTCGGAGATGTCCAATCTTTGCCATGCCCGTTTGTTCCCCCGTTCGTCGTGAACTTTGGGAGCGTCCATCATTCGACCCCCTGACTGCCGGCAGACCGGTATTCAACCGCGGGGGTTGAGCAGCCGGGGCCAAGTCTGTGAAGCGTACCGAAGCGAGTCCCGAGTTATTGTTTTAGGAAGATGTGTGGGACGGCCAAGTTACCCTAGTTGTCCCTCACAGGTAATGTGTGAGCATTACGTCCGCATCTAGGAGCAATTCCGTCACGGAGAGGTGGGAGCAGACGACAGCACCTCGGTGATCTTCACGTCCGATGTGCTGAGGAGACACAAGTTCTCGGAGTCGGGACTTGTATCTATCTCGATCACCGGATGCAGAGGGTCGCGAGCACGGCTGATCTTCACCACCCCGCTCAAGCCATTCGACAGCTTCACCCGTGTGCCCACGGGAAGGGCCGACACGACGGAGACCAGACTCTCCACTCGCTTCGGATCAAGTTTGTGGCAATTGGACATCTGGAAGAGTTGGCGAATGGCATTGGTCGGCGAAATCGCCGTCCGGTGCGGCCTTGGCGAAATCATGGCCACAAAACTCTCGGCGACCATCGCAGTCAATGCGCCATCGCTGATCCCTGTGGCTTTTCTGCTGCGCGGGTAGCCCGAGCCGTCGCAGCGTTCATGCACCTGATACGCGAGAAACCTCGCTATGGGAGAAATCTGGCCTTCCTTAGAAAGGATATCGAAGGTCTTTGAAGGATGCTTCTCGATCTCTAACATCTCCAGACGCGTAAGTCTTCGCGGTACTTGCCGCAGTTTACGTGCCTCATCGGAAAGGCCGATATCCATCAGGAGACATCCAAGCCCGATCTGATGAATTTCGTCGTCCGCCCTCCCATCCGCCAGCGCCATTCCCATCGCCAGTCGCCCAACTCGAAGTCCGTGAAGACGGTCCGCTTCGGAATCAACGGTGGTCGACAGTCCAAGTGACAGGAACAGATCGCAACTCGCCTTTAGAATCTTCAACTCGGCTTGAACGATCTCCTGTGCTCCTTCGATGTTAGGTCGAATCGACGATACTGACAGCAGGTCGTGGGCTCGTTCGTTGATCGCCTGGATAGCCAGGGTCTGTTTTTCGACTTCATTGTGAGAAATGTCGGCGCGTGGACGGAACGCCGCGGAAACGACCTGGGCTCTAAGCCTATCGGCGTCCACGGTGATCGAGGCCACCTTTCGGTCGGTCGGTTTCTTCAGCGCTGCTGCGAAATGGCTGCTCACATATACCTGGCCGATACCGCGTGCCCTGAGATTCGCCACGGCCTCTTCCGTGAGCTGCATGCCTCTGTTGAGAAGCAGCGTAGAGTTCTGTTCGGAACCACTGTGAATCGGGACCGGCAGGATGAAACCAATTCGCAGATCGTTAAGACTGATTGCCGTCCGTTGAGATTGCATCGCAACCATTTAAGTTACCATTAACTAGGAAGAAAGACTTCAAATGCTGTCCGGCCGTTTCAGCCGGGGCCCGGCGTGCCTGAACAGCCACTACGTGGCCAACAAGTCGGTCTGTTGAATCGCCCGGAAGCCAGCTCCCTGCGGAGAACCAGTCGGCGCCTTCTCCGAGACGAAGCTTGTGTCGGTGCGAGAAAGTGAAATCCCTGAAGAGCCAAAGTAGAAACCCTGCACCTGTTTGAAGTTGAACAGCTTCGCGAGCCGAATGTCATCTTCGGTCTCGATGCGAGTCGCGATCGCATCCAACGGCAAGGCCGATCCGATTGTTGCGACCGCGCGCAGCACTTGTTCTGCGGAGAAGTCGTGAATGTATGCCCGCCTGAGAACTTCCGCTCGCACCTTCACATAACGGAATGGAAGTGCCATCAGACGACTCAGTGACAATTTCATCAAGCAGTCGTCTAATCCGACACCGAAACCGTGTTGGACGAGTTCCTGAATGAATGGAAAGCAAGTCGACCATCCGGCCGTAAGCCGGTCCTCGGAGAATTCCGCGACGAGCTGATGGGGAGCAATCCCGTGACTCTCGCAAGTCGTCAGAAGCTCGGTTAGGAATCCCTGCCCCATGACGGTGGTCGGATAGAAATTGAGGGAGACCGTCGGGATGCGCAAGTCGAGCGTCCTCAGGCCGTTCAAGGCGCGGCACGCGTGTTGCGGAACGCACGCTTCGATTGCGTCGAGCATCCCCGTTTGCTCTGCCGACCGCAATACGTCGAAGGCGGAGTACAAAATCCCTTGCGAATCCTGAAATCTCATGAGCGCTTCATACGACATTACCTGAAAACTATGGATGTCGAATACCGGTTGCATTGCGACACCGATTCGCCCGTTCTCCAGGGATAAGTGTGTTTCTCTGGCCGCATATTCCACAACGTTGACGCTGTCAAAGGCTTTCCGCTTTGACTTGTACATCGCTTCGTCAGCCAACGCGATCGCCTCGTGGAAGGACCTTTCTTCTCCCCAATAGGCGCTCCCACAGCTCGCCGACAGTGAAACCTCGCGTCCTTTCAGCCAAACAGGTGCCTCCGCGATTGCCCGAACCCGATTGAGAAACGCTTCTATTGCTTGGGGCTTGGTGGCCCCAGGCAAGATAATGAGGAACTCGTCGCCCCCCCATCGGATGATCAGGTCCCGGCCGCGCACGGTGGTTCGAAATCGATTTGCCAACTCAACAAGCACTTGATCTCCGCATGCGTGGCCAAATGTATCGTTGATCCCCTTGAATCCGTTGAGATCAATGAACGCGACAGACCCGCTGGAACCTGGTCCGCAAAGATGGAACCGAACGTGGTCCGAGTCCAACACGCTGCGGTTTGGCAGTTTGGTCAGAGCGTCTTTCGTCGCTTCGCCGGAGAAGCTGGGCTGATTCCGTCGAGTGCGGCTTGATGCCAAGCGCAGGCGATTCAAGGTCTCCCAGTGCGGGACATCTTCGAAAATGACATCCTCGACGCCGGCGTCACACCATCGATCGAGATCGGAGTCGATACTGAGAAGTACCAGAACGGGGGAAGAGGTGTTGGCACAATACGCCTGAAACAAAGCAAACTCGTCGGGAGTCATGGTCCGGCCGTCGACCAGAACGGGGATCTGGCGCGCCGTTGCGGCGTCCCACCAGCTCTCGTCATAGTCGGGATTGACCACTGTGGTGATGTCAGCCCCAAGGAACTCCGGCAGAGGTCCCCTTGAAACCCAGGCACATGGGGAACTAGTCACAGGGGTGGTGATTTCGACGATTGACATGGGGAGCGCCTCGACAGCGGTCTTTTACAAATGTTGTATGAAGTTACACGGAGAACCGGGAAATGCTGAGGTCGGTCCACATGCAGGCCTTGAGATATGCCCTGTGGATCTGCGGGCTCCATTGGTCGCGATGCGGCGCCTGCACCTGTTGATAGTCGCGTGCCACTGTCAAATACGGAGCGTATGGACCGTCGTTCTCACGCAGTAGCAAGTGCAATTGTCGCGACAACGGCAGCATGTCGAGAAACTCACAGATCTGAAGATTGAACAGGCATTGCAGTTCAGACAGCATTCCTCCGAGGAACGCTTCCGCCGAATCAACTGCGTCGGCGATGCACAGTTCTTGTACAAACCGCGCTGTGGTGAGAATCGACACGAAGGCGTTTGGCGAATACTCGGCGGTGGCTCGCGACAAGACCTCGAGCGCGAATCTTCGCAACCCTTCTGTTCCAACCCGCGCGAGAGCGGCTTGTGTCGATTGGATCGGCGATCTAGCACCATGCGATGCGGAGTTCACGAACCGAAGCAGCTTGTGACACAACACCGGGTCCGTCTCAATGCAGTCAATCAGATCCCTCTGCGAGCCGCTCGCCGTCAGAAGCGACAGCAGCCTGAGGCATATTGTTGAGGACGAATTCAGTCGGCGTCGAACCGTGACTTGGGGATGGTCCAGGAAGTACCCTTGAAAGTGAGTGATTCCAAGGGATCGAACCTTCAGCAGTTGTTGTTCGGTTTCGATCTTTTCCGCGATCAAGATGATCGGGAGCGGGCGAAGGGAGCTGACGCATTCCCGCAAGGTGTTGTCGTCAAATGCAGGGAGGTCGAGTTTGACGTGCGTCGCCAATGGCAACAGGGACGTGCGGGCGTCGCCTGGCACCCAATCGTCCAGCGAGATCATGAAACCGTCGCGTTTTGCCTTTGTGATTGCGTCGAAGATTTCAAGAGATGTCTCGACGGTCTCCAGAATCTCCAGACCGGATTTGTCCGGCGATAACTTTGAGGTGATCTCGCCGAGCAAACAGTCCGTATCGCAGTTGATAAAGACCGGATGGCAAGTTGTCAGCTCTCCGATAGCTCCGTCCAGAAACGCCGTGTGATAAACGGAGTGGGTCATGCTCACTCCGCTGACGGCCGCGCGTTCACCTCGGAACAGCAGCTCGTAGGCAATGGGACGAAGCTGTTCGTCGACGATCGCTTGCCGCGCGAAGTTGACGGTCTGATATCGAACGTCCGAAACAGCGCACGAATGACCGGGCAAGAAGGTCATAGACGGAGTGTCTAAATCAAGGTGAAAAAGACAGCTAGACCCCAGCGGGTGGCGGCACACCGGCGCTCGTCTCGCGCTATTGCTGGCAGCGAGCATTCGAGCGGGTGCCTTGTTATCTGGTGCCCGACCTGATCCGGCGTTCAGGCGAGTCGTGAGAAACCGCCGCACACCTTTTCACGTTTTGAGCAACCAAAAGGCTGTACTTGTCGAAAAGGTAGCTTATGAGTCGGAAGAGGACGTTGAAAAGCGTCAAAGGGAGGTGCTTTCCTCCCTCAAAGTGGAGGTTGAACCGATGAAGAAGTGTGGAGGTCGAGCCGGGAACAACTGGTGATGTTGGTCACGTGATCAGGTGCGCTATGGCGACGGCAGCCGTTCCTACCGCACCACGACTCCGACGGACTCGATGGCGGCGTGGCCGGATTCTCGGAAGGGGCGGGGGAGGGGTTGGGCTTGGCCTGGTTGGTCGATGGTTCGGCAGCGGAAGGTGTAGTCACCGGCGGGGACGCCTGGGAGCAGGGCGGCCCAGTGGGCGTTGGTGAGGCGGAGCGGCCACGTGATCGGGCGGCCGTGGGTGTCGAAACCGTGTGTGTCGGGGGGGGCTTCGGGGAGGCCGCTCCAGGTTGTGGGGGCGGGCAGGATCTCGGCGTCGATCCAGTTCAACTTCTTGAAGTGCGGGTCGTTCTCCGTGGGCGGGTTTGCGTCTGGCTCCAGACTCACCTGGACTTTGGATAGCCCCGAAATCCCGACCTGGGCGTAGCCGGAGACGGCGAGCGGTGTGTGGGGTGTCACCTTTCGCGGGCTGCCACTGCTGGCTTGTTCAGCAGGGCTTTGCGGGGTTCGTTTGCGAAGTGAACACGTCTGATGTTGCGAACCGTTGTCACCGACAACCGGTTCGCCGAGTGCTCTTGATGATTTGCTGCCGAATCTGCCTGGGAAGCCGGGTTTGCCGCGGCTGACTCCGGTTTAACCAAACCTGTTGGCGTGAATCGAATAACACTGCCGGGCGAGCGAGCAGTGGCACCCGGCGGGAGCCTGGCCTACGGAACCTGATCAATCCTGACAACGCGGAACCCTGCGGCGCAGTTCCGCCCGTCCGGTTCGGTCCAGTTGCGTTCGGCGGAACGGGCACCGAGCGGCCTGAAACCCCAAGTACCGCCACGAAGAGTACGGAACCTGCCGGAATCCGGACCGGTCGGATCGTCGGCGGGGGACGCGGCATAGTATTTGTCATCGTACCAATCCGAGCACCACTGAAAGGCGTTTCCGTGCATGTCATACAGCCCGAAGGCATTGGGCTTCGACTTCCCCACCGGTGACGTGAACACATAGTTATCACTGTGCCTGATCATGTACTTCCAGTCCGGGGTGTTCGCTCTCACCGGGGCGTCAGCCAGGTCGGCCAGGTCTGCCACCTTGCCCAGCGTCTTGGGGTCATCACCACTGGGGTAGCGCGTCGTCGTCCCGGCTCGGCACGAGTATTCCCACTCCGCCTCGGTAGGCAATCGGTAGGTCTGGCCTTCCTTCTGGCTGAGCCATTGGCAGAAGGCCACTGCGTCGTTCCAGGTCACGTTCACAACGGGGTGCTCGTCGGTTTGCTTGAAGCCCGTGTTTTGCCACGAATACTTCTCGTCGTTGCTGAACTGCTTCTTGTCAGAGTCCCAGCCCCATGCCAATCGCGGCTTGTCTTTATCCTTGTCCGTCTTGTACGCGGTGTCGGCGACGAATTGCTTGAACTGACCTCGCGTGACAGGGTACAGGCCCATGAAAAACGGTCTGGTGATCCGCACATCGTGCTGCGGATGCTCGCCGTTGAAAACGTTGGCTTCCAATCCCCCCATCCCGTCCGCCGGAAAGTTCTCGCGGTAGGTCTCGTTGAAGTAGGCCGCGGTGTCCTCCGCCGACTCACCGCTGCCCATTTTAAACTTGCCTGCCGGGATGAGCACCAACTCCAGCTTCACCCCGCCGCCTAAATCGGCCGTATGCCTTATGGATGTGGGCATGTCTTTGCTCGGTTCCTTCATTGCCGCCAATGGGCTTTCTACCCGCAAGCCTTCTGGCTTCTCGATCTCGATGATCCACGTGTCTTTCGCCAGCATCTTCCGATACGTCGGGTGCAGTCCCTCGAAGTCGTCGCAGAACATCACCAGTTTGCCGGGCAACTCTGCCATCGCTTGCTGGCGTGGGATCATCTTGCCGGCCCCCGTGGAGATGACTGTGCCCTGGAGCGGGCGACCAGACTTCTCTTCGTCACGACTTGTCATGATCCGGTCGGTGGTCCGTTTCTTGACGATCCCGTGTTCATCTTCCACGGTTTTTTCGGTATTCACGATTTCGTCGAAGAGCAAAAAGAAGCTGAATGTCTCGGAGGCCACGTCAACTGTGGTGACGATCGCAAAGACCGGAGCTTTGCCAGGAAGCAGCGGAAGTTTCGCCTTCTTCGGCGGTTCTTGCGAGTCGCCGGAGGCGGCCCCTGCCACTATGAATAGTAAGATGAACACGAATACGAGGTGTCTCATAACCTGACCTTGATTACTGGCTCAGCGATAAAACGCAATGTCCCTGAACTTACCGGGGACTCCTCTGCGACGACAGAGGCGAAAAAAGCAGCCCCTGTTGTTTTACGAGAGCTGCCCCGCTTGAACCATCCGGAAAGAGGAACGAGCTCGGCATGGCCGGTGGCGATAGCCTCTGGTTGGTTATGCACTGGCTGAAGCACGTAGGGCAGGCTCCTGCCTGCCGTACGGAACTGGCTACAGATTGAATTGCGGCCTCGTTGCGGAACTCTCCGGGGCGCTGACGCTTCCTGCTCTCGTGGGATCGGGTTCGGTGGGCGATCCAAATGGTGTCTGGTGGGAGACGACAGTGAGCGCTGGTGGGCAGTGCCCACCCTACTCTGGGGGAGTGGTTTAGCGCAGGCCGGGGGAAAGCTCACGCTTTTCGCTACCGGACGTGTTACCGGGGGTGGGGGGTGGGTTGGGTTTGGGGGGTGGGGGGAATACAGTTCTGGGGTGAGGGTGTCCCTTGGGATTTTGGTGTTGGTTTGCCATGACGTATGCTGCGGCGTGTTCGCAACGGGAGGACTCGGCGGAGGCTGTGGCCGAGGTGTGTGCCGAGGTGCGGGAGCGTCTGGGCGGCGCGGCTCCGGACCTTGTGTTTCTGTTTACCTCGCGGGTGCATACCCGGCAGTTGCCGCGGCTGGGGGCGACGGTGAGCGAGGGACTGGCGGCGAAGCATCTGCTGGGGTGCACGGCCGAGACGGTGATCTGCAATGCGCGGGAGTATGAGGCGCCACCGGTGATCGCGGTGTGGGCGGCGGTGCTGCCGGGTGCGGAGATCGAGACGTTCGAGCTGCAGTTTGAGTCGACGCCGGATGGGCTGTTGTGCGGCGGGATTCCGGAGCCGGAGCGATTCGACGCGACGGGATTGGGCGCGGCGGGATTTGATCCGGCGACGACGCGGGTGTTTCTCCTGGGGGACCCGTTCACGTGCGCGGTGGACACGATGATCGAGCGGTTTGGGGAGGAGTATCCCGGCGTGCCGATCATTGGCGGGATGGCTTCGGGGGCGCGGCAGCCGGGCGATAACCGGTTGTTTCGGAATGGGGACCGGGTGCTGGAGGGGGCGGTGGGCGCGGTGGTGCGGGGCGGGCCGCGGGTGCGGTCGATCGTGTCGCAGGGGTGTCGGCCGATCGGGGAGCCGCTGGTGGTGACGAAGGCGCAGCGGAACATCGTGCTGGAGCTGGGGGGAAGGCCGCCTCTGGTGCGGTTTCAGGAGATTTATGGGGTGCTGTCGGAACGGGACCGGGAGCTGGTGCACCAGGGGCTGCATGTCGGCGTGGCGATGACGGAGCTGCGGGAGCGGTTTGGCCGGGGCGACTTTCTGATCTCGAATGTGCTGGGGGCGGATAAGGAATCGGGGGCGCTGGCGATTGGGAACCTGGTCCGTCCGGGGCAGACGGTGCAGTTTCATGTGCGGGACCATGAGACGGCGGACGAAGACCTGCGGGATCTGCTGGAGGAACTGGCGGGGCCGCAGTCGGACGCGGCGCTCTTGTTCAGTTGTAACGGACGGGGGACGCGTCTGTTTCCGGCCCCGGACCACGATGCGACGACGATTCAGGAGACGTGCGGGCCGATGCCTCTGGCGGGATTGTTTGCGCAGGGGGAGTTGGGTCCGATCGGGGGACGGAACTACATCCATGGGTTCACGGCGAGCGTGGCGCTGTTTGGATGAATGCCGGGCTGCGCCCGGAAGTCAAAGGTCAAAAGGCAAAAGTCAAAAGTGCGCAGGCGTGGTTGGGGGTTGGGGAGCGATCCGGTTGGGGTTTGGTGGGCCGAGTTGGTGAGCGATGGTGGGCAGTGCCCACCCTACGGCGTTGGCGGGAGCGGGTCTGTGAGTGATGGGCAGGGGGGGGAGGAACAGGCGGAGGCTTCGCGGTGGACGCGGGGGCTGGCGGCGTTTGGGACGCGCGGGTTTCCGGTGTTTCTGGTGGGGAACTTCTGCCTGATTCTGGGCACGCAGATGCAGTCGACGGCGGTGGGGTGGGACGTCTACGAGCGGACGGGGGACCCGCTGCAATTGGGGATGGTCGGTCTGGCGCAGTTTCTGCCGGTGCTGCTGTTCACGCTGGTGGGCGGCCGGTGTGCGGATCTGTTCGATCGCAAGCTGGTCTTGTGGTGCGGGCTGGCGGGGCTGCTGGTGGCATCGGTGGGGCTGGCGGTGGTGGCGCGGTCGGGTGGGCCTCTGTGGGCGATCTATGCGGCGCTCGTGGTGTCGGGCGTAGCGCGGGCGTTTGTGCAGCCAGCGAAGGCGTCGTTCCTGCCGCTGATCGTGCCGAGCGCGCATTTCACGAATGCGATGACGTGGAACATGGGGACGTTCCAGTTGGCGTGCGTGTCTGGGCCGGTGCTGGCGGGGACGCTGCTTTACAGGACCGGTCGAGCGGATGTGGTCTATACGACCGATGCGGTGCTGATTGGCGTGTTCGCGGTGGCGCTGGCGTTTATCGCGGCGCGGCCGAGCGAGCGGAAGGCGACTCCGGAGCCGATGTTTCAGGCAATTCGGGAGGGGTTTCGGTTTGCGCTGGGGCATCCGGTGATCATGGCGGCGATTTCGCTGGATATGTTCGCGGTGCTGCTCGGTGGTGCGACGGCGCTCTATCCGATTTATGCGAAGGACATTTTGCGGGTGGGGCCTGAGGGGTTGGGGATGATGCGGGGGGCGATGGCGGTCGGTGCGCTCTTGATGTCGCTGGGGCTGGCGTTCTGGTCACCCATGCGGACGGCGGGGCGGACGCTGCTGTGGTGCGTGGCGGGGTTTGGCGCGGCGACGATGCTGTTCGGGGTGTCGCGGTCGTATCCGCTGTCGCTGGGGCTGCTGTTTGCGATGGGGGCGCTCGACATGGTGAGCGTGGTCATCCGGCATACGCTGGTGCAGACGCAGACGCCGGATGAGATGCGGGGGCGGGTCAGCGCGATCAACGGGATTTTTATCGGGGCGTCGAACGAGCTGGGAGCGGCGGAGTCGGGGTATGTCGCGGCGCTGTTCGAGCGGGAGGGGGATGTCGCGTTTGGTCCGACGGTGTCGGTGGTGAGCGGGGGCGTGGGGACGCTGGTAGTGGTCCTGGTGGTGGCGCGGGTGTGGCCGGCGCTGGCGCGGTGGCGACCGTCGTGAGCGGGGTCGCGGGTCGGGGAAGCCTCACGGCTTCCGCTACAGCTTTGCGGGGTGACGACTGGTCAGGCGGCGTCGGGTTCGAGATCGACGGTGATGCGGTCGATCTCGGCGGCGAGCGGGTCGTCGTCCGGCTGCGGGAGGAAGTGCGGCGCGGGGATCGCTGAGGGGGGGATCGCTGGCGCGATCGCAGCGTCGGCTTGAGCGGTGTCGGCTTGAGAGGCGTCCAGGGGGATGGCGCTGGCTTCGGCGGGGGGGAGAACCCAGATTTCGGAGTAGGCGTCTGGCTGCTCGGCGCGGAAGTGGTGGTGGCGGAGGATTTCCAGGATGGCGAGGAAGATGCCGGTGATCTTGCTCCGCGAGAAGTTTTCCTGGAAGAGGGCGCTGAAGGCGACTTTTCCTTCGGCGAGCACGCGCTGCTTGATCTGCTCGATGTAAGTGGAGATGGGCGTGTCGTCGTAGATGATCGCTTTGGGAGCGTGGGCGCTGTGCCGCTTGAGCACGCGGGAGAGGGCGCTCACAAGGTCCCAGAGTTCGACCTCCTTGATGAGGTCGTCCGCGGGGTTGTTGCCGAGGCGCGGGCGATCGTCGGAGAGGCGAGGGTAGCGCTGTTGCCATTCGGCGGACTGGTCTTCCAGGGCCTTGGCCGCTTCGCGGAAGCGCTTGTATTCGAGCAGTTGGCGGACGAGGTCGGCCCGCGGGTCTTCGACTACTTCGACCATCACCGGGGCTTCTTCCGGCTGGGGCAGGGCGGTCCGGCTTTTGATTTCGACGAGGGCACTGGCGACAACGAGGAAGTCGCCCACGAGGTCGAAGTCGAGCGTCTGCAGGACATCGAGGAACTCGAGGAACTGCTCGGCGATTTTCGCGATCGGCAGGTCGAGGATGTCCAGTTCCTGGCGGCGGACCAGGTACAGGAGCAGGTCCATGGGGCCGCAGAAGCAGTCGAGTTCGACGCGATAAGCCATGCCACC
>JAIXZD010000024.1 GCA_027489895.1 Planctomycetaceae bacterium | reverse complement strand
GGATCGTTGACGGTGAACTGCAGCGAGCTCCGCGCGGCCCCAAACTGATTGTTGGCCGGGGTGTAGGTGATCGTGGGAATCTGCGCCGCCGTGATCGACAGGCCGCTGGTGATGGCGACCGGTCCAGCACCCTGATTCACGGTGAGCGTGTCGCCCGCGGCGAGGGTCACGCTGGTGATTGTGATCGACGCGAGCGGATTGTTCTCGACATCGGTGAATGTGAAATCGGCGAGCGAGAAGACTCGCGTCACATCTTCGACAGTGGTGACCGTGTTGTTCTGCGCGACGGGCGGATTGTTGTACACGCCCTCGAACGCGCCGATGTCAACGGTGCCGTTGACGATCCGGTTGAATCCCGTGCCGCGCTGGTCGAACGACAGGCCGGAGGCGGCGGTGTTGTTGCCGGCATCGAGCGCGGGACTTCCGGCGATGAGGCCAAAGGTTTTGGTGGGCCCGCCATTGTCGGCCAGCGGGGCGAGCATTGGATTGGCCGTGGAGACAACGGTGACCCCGCCCACTCCCTCGTTGGAACCGATGATGTTTCCGGAACCGCTGGCGGTTACGGACCCACGTCGGCTGGATTTGATGACGACATCGGACTGATTGGTGTCGCTCTGAGCGATGATGGAATTCGAGATGACTGCCGTCGCGGTGGCGGACTCGTATCGTCCATACCCCAGGACCATTACGCCGCGTGCCTTCGATCCAAGTTCTCCGCCGACCGTGTTCCCGCTGATTGTGCTGTTGAGGATCGACAGGCTGCCGTTGAGGGCGAACACCGCGCCCCCGAAGCCCCGTCCATCCTGGGGCGTGTTGCCAGACCCATTGGCCGTGTTTCCGGTCAGCGTGCTGTTGGTAATGGTGACCGTTCCGCCGTTGCTGAACACGGCACCACCCATCCCGGCCCCGCCACCGGCTTTGAACCCCTGGGAAGTCCCGGCCCCGTAGCCTGGTCTTCCGCCAATGCCGAACGTCTGCTGCCCACCGCCTCCGCCGCCAAACCCTCCGTTGCCACCCCAGGCGTACTCTGTTTCAGAGCCTTCCAGCCTGGAGGTGATAATGCCCCCCCCGCCGCCCCCGGCACCAAACCCGCCCGAGCCACCGCTGGTGACGGTTTGACCAGGGATGCCATAGTTTGGACGCGCGGTGCTAGTCCCACCCGAGCCGCCTTCGCCATACCCGCCGCCTTGACCACCACCGTAGCCGCCTCCGAAGCCATGGTGGCGGCCATTGGGGCCACCTCCAAGGGGCCGAATCTGCCCATTGTACTGGCCGTTCGCGCCGTTCGCACCCAGTCCCGCTCCGGCCCCCCCCGAGGTGGAAAAGCCCTGTGACCCGCCTGGTCCGCCCTGGGCGACATTGCCCGTCAGCAGGCTGTTGCGAATGGCGAGTGTGCCGTTCGTTTGGACGAACACCGCGCCGCCCAGCCCCGCGCTGCCGCCCCCGCCGACTCCGCCAAAACCGCCCTGAAAGCCAAATGCCGCCCCATTCGCAATGGTGAGCGTGTCAAGCGTCAGGTTCCCGGTGCCCGTCACCGTGAACAGGCGGAAGTTCGAACTGGACGACCGACTGATCGTCACGCCATTCGTTCCATAGGTGGCCTGAACGGCTGGGCCGATGATCGTGATTTCGCTGGAGATCGTGAACGCGGTCGGGCCAACTTCGCCACTATCCAGTCCCGTGTCGAACTGGGAGATCTGAACGGTCCCGTCCGAGTTAGCAAACAGACTGGCGTCGAACACGATCGTGTCGGCACCGCTCCCGGCCGTCGACCCATCGACCGAGGTGTCGCTGTTCGCCGCCTGAATCGCCTCGCGCAGACTGACGAGGTTGTTGCCTACCGCGAGGTCGCCCAGAGTCGTCACCGTGATCGTGGCGGGAACGGTACGGCATTCCAGCGTTTCCACTGTCCGAGCCCATCGGCCAGACGATTTCCCCCGCAGCGGATGGCGTACCGTGGCGAGATTTCTCAGCCAGGTCTGGATCGGACGAATCATGGTTCGAATCCCTGCGCTTATCTAAAGGCCAGGTCGCTAAAGACGATGTCGTCAAAGACCGTGTCTTCAAAAACCGGTGTGATTGAATGGTGTGTTCAAGGCGTCGGGGTCATCGCCCGGACGGTCTTCATGAGGCTGGGGGGTTGACGCGGCGGAGGTAGTCGCCTGGGACCACATTCAAAGGAGCATCTGGCAGAACGAAGCTGTCGCCGATGAGAGCCGCGTCGTCGTTGATCAGGTCTGGGAAGCGCCGCCCTGGCAGCACCTGGACGGCGAAGATCTCCTGGAGCTGGTCCTCGAACTTCACGAAGGCCACGGTCTCGCCCGTCACAATGTCGACCACCCAGACGCCGCACGAGCGCTCTGCGACCGGCCGCTCGGCGATGGCGATTCCGGAAAACACCGCGGATTCACGCACTTGTGACAGACCGACGAACGCATACCGGCCGACGAAATCGAGTCCGCGAGTGAAGCCCGGCAGCGTGGCGACGTTTTGATACTGCCCGGTCTGCGGATCGATAATGCCGAGCCCCCCCGCACCGGAATTGAGCACCCACAACTGGCCGTTGTAGAGCCGGGGGGAGTGGGGCATCGACAGCCCGCGGGTGATGATCTCGCCCGAGGGAACATCCATCACCACGCCGCCATCACGTTTGTGCGGACGCCAGCCACGGGGTTCGTCACTGACCCCGAGTGCGGTGACGAAGCGGGGGTGGCCCTGCACCAGCGCCATCCCGTTGAGATGACAGCGATCTTCCGGGGCGAGCGCTGTGATGAAGGGCGGCCGCCAGCGGGGGATGAAACTGTAATTCAGGTCGCGCGTGCAGAGGCAAGAGAAGCGGGTGTTGACGAACCAGAGGCCTTCGGTGCCAAAGGCCATTTCGTGAATCTGGATGTTGCCGGTGGTGTGCGAGCCACGGGGCAGAAAGCAGGCGTCGTGCTTACCGGCGGGTTCCAGTCGCGATGCGACGGCGGGGACGTTGTGGAACTCCCAGATCTCGAGCCCCGTCCCGATGGCAAGCCGGTCGCCATCGAGGGCGATTCCCATCGGCACGTTAAAGCCGCGGAAGTGCGTGTTGAGGCCGCCGCTATCGGCCCGCAGGATGACGCGCTTGCCGGCCTGATAGGTCGACACCAGCAGCGACGCGCCGAGACTTTGGAGCAGTTCGGGAAACGTCTCGGTATGGATGCTGCGGAGCGGGGCGGTGGCGGGGTTGAGCAGGTCCGCGGCGTTCTCGGGGGAGGGGGCAGACTCGGTGGTCGCGATCGGGGCGCTGGACGTGGGAGTCTCGATCATGACAGAACCGAACCGG
>JAIXZD010000323.1 GCA_027489895.1 Planctomycetaceae bacterium | reverse complement strand
CTCAATCACGCTCGTCAGCACGTTCGTCTCATAGCGATTGAGCGGCTCCAGAAGGAGCAGCGACCCGGCTTTGGCTGCCGTCCCTGCGATCCGGGCGACCCCCGCCTGCAGCCACCCCATCGCCTCCGTTCGCGAGACGCCAGGATCGATCCGCCCCTGCATCGACCCGATGATCGTCGCCGCGCCGAACTCACCCGCCCGACGCGCAATCCCCTCGATGAATGCACACGCCCGCTCGCGAACAGCCGCGTCGGGATCGGTCAGCCGCAGCTTGTGAACGACCCAGCCCGCCCCGGTGCCCAGCGCCGCGAGTGACAAGCCGTTCCCGGAAAGGACGGCGCGGAGTGCCGTCACATCCAGTTCGTCGCCACTTCGCGGAAAGACCTCGAGCGCGTCAAACCCGAGGGCGGATGCCTTGGCACCGGCCGCCGCCAGATCATCCCAGAAAACAAAGGGACCGCCGCGGACTTCCGGGACCAGCGACACGGTGATGGCAGAACGCATAACGATCTCAAACGTCGCGGAAAGGTCGGAGCGGAAACACTGCGGGGTTCAGTCGATGCAGTTCAGGCCGATTCCAGAATCATGTTGCCGTATTTCGTCGGGTCGCCCGTGCGGATCAACCCGATCGCCAGTGGAACCCGCTTCTTGAACGTCAGATGCGGCTCGTACGTCAGTTTCAGCCCGTCCAGCGACTTGGCAAACGCATCCTTGACCTTCTTCGGGTTGTGCGTCTGGAACTCCTCGGCCATGAACACTTCACCAATCTTGAAGTTCGGCCGGATCAGATCGAGAACCTGCAGCACGGTGGGAATGTTCAACGTAAGCGCGAGATCGACCGTTTCAATCTCCTCCCAATACGGGAAGGCCCAATCCGCAATCACCAGCGTGTTCGTGTGACGAATCCGGGCGAGCAGCGAGAGGACATCGGGATGCAGAATTCCAGACTGAAGCATGAGCGGCCTCTAGGCGACAAACACCGGGAACGAAACACAATTCGGTTCTGAACGACGAATTCCAATCGATAGACATTCGTCAGAGATCAACCCACTCTGATCACGTGGCGGGAACCTATCGCAGGGAACGCCCGAAGACCAGTCCACGACGAACGTGAACCACGACGACAGGCGAAGTGATCCGGGAAGGACTACAACACCGTTCGGGTGCCCAGAGGGTCAATCATCCAGAGCCAGTCGTCGAACAGGAACTGCAGACGGGCGGCCAGCAGCGAGATGCGGCCCATGACCGTCATGCCGAAGCTCGCCCCGAACGTGATCATCAGGACGCCGATTCCCAGCCGGGCCACACGCCCCACCAGTCCCTTGTGTTCGACCGAGAACAGAAAATAGACGAGCACCGACAACACGCTGCCGACGATCAGCACGTTCCGAATCGACTTCCAGACGTCGATCCCGCTGTCTTTCAACACGACCAGTGGCAACATTGTCCCGGAAATCTGGTCGACAAAGTCGGCCTTGAAGATCGAGACGAGTTGCAGCCCGGCCGTCAGACCAATGAAAAACGCCAGCGGCCAGCGCGAAATCCAGCCGCCCCGCGGGGAGAGCCGCCACAGCATCATCGCACAGAGCAGCAGTGGGATCAGCGACCACCAGTCACTCGAAGTGCCCGGCTCCAGACCCGGCACAAAAGTGTTGCGGGCCGCATCCGGGGCGAGTTTGGCGAACAGGTTCGGGACGATCATCGTCCAGAATCCAGTCACCACGGCGAACCCGGCCGCGACCCCCACCACCAGCGACTGCGCCAGCTTGAACCAGATGTTGTCGCCGTACAGCAACGAGAACGTCGCGAGCGTCAGGAGCGCGGAGATCCACAGCCCCAACGTGCGGGGCCGGCTGACGGTGACGCCTGGCTCGCCCAGCGCTTTGGGCGGCACCGATTCGTACCGTGTCCACTGAACTTCACCAGCGGCCGACTTCACCTCGACCGCACGCACATACCGCGACCCCGCGCCGGTCACAACAC
This sequence comes from Planctomycetaceae bacterium, assembly GCA_027489895.1. Lineage (GTDB taxonomy): Bacteria > Planctomycetota > Planctomycetia > Planctomycetales > Planctomycetaceae > JAIXZD01. Next base: position 4,179 of record JAIXZD010000323.1, on the reverse strand, counting down.
CTCGCGCCACGAGGGCCAGTAGCCCGGCCACGAAGAGAAACGTCCAGAGTGCCGTGGTCGACTTCATGCGGTTCCCGCCTCAGCACCCGTACTCGTGGCCGTCCCCGCCGCGCGTGGCCGCTGCCGGCGCTCGGCCCAGAACGCAAAATTTCCCGCGGCAATCAGCAGCACCACCAACACGTGGGCCACCAACTGCGGCCCCATGCGCCGGAGTCCCTCTTGCGCGTCTTCCCGTTCCCGCAACTGGGGATAGCCCAGCAGCAACTGCTGTTCATACTCGGCCGCCCCCTTGATCGCCGCGAGAATCCCCACCAGCGGCTTGGGGAGATAGGGATACAACTGCGGCGCCTGGACGCCCGGCGAACCGCACAGCATCGGCAGGTCGTACTGCGCGGCGGCGTACTGGATCCACTCCTGTGGGCCGGGTGATCCACTCCCCACGCAGATCAACAGGTCCATCTCGGCAAAGCTCTTCAGGTTCTTCGTCAGCGGCAACTCTTCAAGACTGGTTCCCAGATAATCCCCCGAGATATCCGCCCGCAGGTTGCTCATGACGTTCTTGATGACGCCACGTTCCCCCGCGCGAAACCCGAAATCGACGTAGTCCTCTCCGTAACGAAACTGCGGATACTCGCGGCGGATCAACTGGGTTTGCTTTGCGATGATCGGCGGTCCGCGATCCCACAGCGTGATGAAGTACATCTTCAGTCGCTTTTCGCAGCAATGCCGGACAAACGCCGCGGACATCGGCCCCAATTCGCCCTCGCTGGCCGGGTCGTAATCGAGCGCGATCAACACCCGCGAACCGGCCGGTAGCTTCTCAATCGCGTAGAAGACATCGCGGATACGCGACGAGGGCGATTCCGGAAATCGCAGACGGGCAAGCATCGGCACCGCGACCGCCAGCAGCATCGCCAGGAAAACCCAGCGGCGGTCCAGTCTCGAAAATTGTGCCAGCGTCATACCGGTCACTCGATTGGCTTCCAACAACGGGGGAACTGTGGTCGCCCGGCTCCGGTCAATGGAACATCAACGCGTTGCGTGCGTCACTGACGGTAAATCGTCCGCGGCTTCCGGACAATACGCCCCCTCCCTCCGCCAACGCAAACCAGTCCACGGAAGAATTCCCAATGGACTCGCTCCGCCTCGTCCGTCAACTTCCGGATCCCCACCGATCCACTGGAAACCGTGTCGCGATATGATTGGGAAGGAATGTAGCCGTGGATCGAGCGATCATCGGCAAGCGTCTCCCCAAAAAACTCCCCGCTCTTTGTCCCCTGTCGATCCATGCGTCTGTTGATTACTGCCGGACCCACCCGCGAACCGCTCGATGCCGTCCGGTTCCTGTCGAACGCTTCCAGTGGTCGCATGGGCTACGCGCTGGCCGAAGCGGCCGCGCAGGCCGGTCACGAGGTGCTGCTCGTCAGCGGGCCAGTCGATCTCGCCTGTCCCCAAGGGGTGACGCGGCTCGCTGTCGAATCGACACGGGACATGTTCGACGCCTGCCTTGCTCGGTTTGACCAGGTCGACGCCGTGTTCGCCGCTGCGGCGGTCTGCGACTATCGACCGCGCTTCCCCGTTACCGGCAAACTCAAGAAAACCGGCGGGCCGATCACGCTGGAACTGGTCGAAACGGAAGATATCCTCGCCGAGCTGGGTCGACGCAAGCGACAGCAACTGCTCGTGGGATTTGCCCTCGAAGCCGACCATGGCCACGAGCACGCGTTGCAGAAGTTGCGCGAGAAGAACTGCGATGCGATCGTCCTCAATGCGCCGACCGCGATCGGGTCCGACGAGAACGACATCACGCTGCTAGGCCCCGGTGGTGAAATGCTGCTGGCGGCGCAAGGTCCGAAATCCACGCTCGCCCACCGCTTGATCGCGTGGCTCGAATCGCAATCGCGGAAGCGACAATCAACCACCAACACGCCGTAGGGTGGGCACTGCCCACCATCGCTCACCCGCGCTAACCACCAAAAACCATTTGGATCACCAACCGACGCAATCCAAAGGCGGTGCCTCAATTGAGATTGCCCATCACAATCAATTGAAGCCGGGGGAAAGCCCTTCGGGGCGTGGTTGCTGGTGAGCAATGGTGGGCAGTGCCCAACCTACACCAGCCCGCCCTACTCCGACTCAGTTCCCGACGACTCCTTTCGACGATTCAGCCTCGCTGTTACCCTCTCACTTCAGTTTCTCTCGCAAACGTCTATTTGCCGGACCTCGCTCATGGCCGATTTTCCTCCGCCCGTCCCCGCCGGCAACCCGCCTGGCACGACCACCATGGTCCCAGTCCTCGTCCAGCAGCCACGAAGCTGGTTCCGCACCCTTCTGTTCTGGGGAATGGGGCTGGCGTTGTTCTTCTCGGTGCTGCTCAATCTCGGTTTGATGGGAATGGTGGCGACCTATTTTGGCGGAGTGGAAGGCCCCGAGGAAAAGTTCAGCCGCGGCAGCACGACCTCGGTCGACAAGATCGCCATTCTCAAGGCGACGGGCACGATCATGCCGCCGTTCTCGGGCCGACTGATCAAGGCGATCGAAAAGGCCACGACTGACGATGCCGTCAAAGCCGTGCTCTTGCGCATCGAAAGCCCCGGCGGGCTCGTGGCCGACAGTCACCAGATCTACCACAAACTGAAGCAGCTCAGCGCGAAGAAGCCGGTCGTGGTCTCATTCGGCAGCCTGGCCGCTTCCGGCGGCTACTACATCGCGATGGGCGGCGGTCCCAAGGCGAAAATCTTCGCCGAGCCGATCACCTGGACCGGCTCGATCGGGGTGATCATCCCGCATTTCGAGGCGAGCGAACTCGCGAGCAAAGTGGGCGTCAAATCGGAACCACTCAAGACGGGTGAGTTCAAAGACACGCTCAGCCCGTTCAAGCCGCTTTCCGACAACGAACGCAAACTCTGGGGCGAGATCATCGGCCAGTCGTTCGACCGGTTCGTCAACATCATCGATGAAAACCGCGACACGCTGAATCGCGAACAGATTCTCACGCTCGCCACCGGACAGATTTTCACTGCGGATGACGCCGTGAAGAACGGCCTCGTCGATGCAATCGGTTTTGAAGACGAGGCGTTCGCCGAAGCGCTCAAGCTGGCTGGGCTGAAGGATGCCCGCGGGGTCGAGTACTCGCACCCCACCACGTTCATCGACATCCTCACCGCCTCCAGGCGTGCCCAGTCGCCCGAGTCGGGCCTCGCCGCCTGGCTCGAAGCGGGCGTGCCCCGCGAGATGTACTATTTTTCCCGACTGCCCGTTCTGCCCATCGAACTCGGGCGCTAAGCCGCGGGACTGGTTTTGCCTCCGTCTGTTCTTCCGTCTGGTTGGCTGTGTCCGCTCTGTTGTTTCTTGCCCCGCTGTCGACAAACACCCCCCGGTCGGAACTCGTCGCGCTTTTGGGGGATACCGCGGGCGTCCCGGAACGTCAGATCGAGCGGATCGAACTTCGCGGCCGCGGCGCGATCATCGCGCTACCCGTCGATTGGGCCCGCAAAGCGGTCGAGCGACTCGATGGAACGCTCTTCGCCGATCGGCAACTGAGTGCCGAAATCAAGATCGAAGGCCAGGTGGATGGCGAGCCGCAGGAACTGGCCCACTTCGACAACCTGCTCCACTGCCTCGCTCTCGAATCGGAAGCCGCCGCGAAACGGGTGCTCGCCGAGATGCGCGATGTCGACCCGCGCACCGCCGAACGGTATGGCCATACTCTGATCGATCTGGTGATCTCCGAACAGAACGTCGGCCTCGGCGGTCGAATTCTGCTGACGCTGCAAAAGGACGAGCAGGGTCGCAAGTTGCCCTGGACGCGGTTGAGCGTGGGCACGCCCGTACTCATCACGACCCAGGGTGACCAGACTACCAGGCCGCAGCGGGCGATTCTTTGCGAACGGAGCGATCAATCAGTCCAGATCGCCCTCGAATCCTGGACACCCCCGGACGACGACGACGTCCGCTTTCGGATCGATCGCTCCGACGATGAGAAGGCCGCGACCCGTCAGCGTGCCGCGCTCGAGCGAGTCCGTATCGCCAATGGGACGCGACTCGCCGCGCTTCGCGAAGTCCTGCTGGGGCGCCGCGCCCCGACCTTCACCCGCGCGCCCGAGTTCACGCCCTTCAGCCCGCGGCGCAACCCCACGCAGATCGAAGCGGTCCGGCTCGCCCTGACCGCCGACGACT
>JAIXZD010000536.1 GCA_027489895.1 Planctomycetaceae bacterium | reverse complement strand
GTGACGATCTCGTCTCGGCCACAACCGGTCGCGGCACAGGTCGCAGACTGCCTGCCGGGGACGGCGACTTTACAGAGGTCGATGTCAACCCGGGCGGAGGCTCGCCTGGGGGAACCGGAGGTCCCATTCCCGGACGAACCGGACCAGGCGGCGGTCCGCGCATCGGAGTGACGCGGACCATTCCTGCCGGGACCAAGGGTGGACCACTTCCGACCCCCACCACCGAGTTGCCGCTGGCACGTCTGAGTGACGGGGCAGGTCGCGGCGGACAGAATTCCCCCAGAGGTGCCGCTGGCGATAATCCCGGCACCAATGGTCAGGGCGAAAGTGGACTGACTGACAACCAACAACGTGGTCTCGGTCAGGGGAAACCCGGTACCGGCGGCAAGTCCGGGACGGGTGCCGAAGGAGCACCCGATCTTGCCGCGAACGAAGCCCTTGCTCCCACGGAAGCCGAACTGGATCGCCTGCCACTCCCTTCCGAGGACGGTGACTGGCGGAAGGGGCGTGCCCCGGGCAGTGAACCGGAGGGCCCGCTAACCGAAGAGTTTCTCGCCAACGCCGAAGGCCGCAGCGGACGAACCACCCGGTCAACGGCAACCGAAGAAAAGCTCAGTACGGCTGGGGCCGGTCGTGATCGTTCGGTCGAAGGTTCGGGCCTGGAAATCGCCCGCGCCGGGAAGACTCCCTCGTCAGGTGGTTCGGGCGAACCGGGCGGAACATCCGCCTCAGGATCAAAAACCTTCAGCGAACAGTTCGGCCCCAAGTCAGACGAGTACGACCCCTCGGCCCGCGCCGCGCAGTCGGGTGGCGGATCACAGAGTGCTGGACGCGCCGATGGCAGCGAAGCGGTCAAGAAGCGTTGGGGTATGACCAATGGCCGCGCGACGATCGGCCTCGAAAAGAAGCTCGAAATCCACTGCCTTCAGAACAAAATTCTGATTGGTCCGAACGATGCCTCCATCCCCTGTGGTGCGGGTGAGACTAAAGAGCAACTGGTCCGGGATGTGCTTGGTTCGATTGAGCAATTGACCATTGGCTGGGGCAAACCGCCCCGCAACTTCTACTGGATTCCGGTCGTGAAATTCGTCGTCTACCCCGGTGGCAATCAGCACTACGAGCGGTTGCAGAACGGGTTGCGCGAGTGGGGCCTGTTCTCGACAGTCGAATACACCGTCCGGGATGTTCCGAAGAAGTCCTTCTCGGGAGCGCTGAAATGAGCCGACGTGCGCCCGCCGCGGAGACCCAGTTTGGTTCCGATTCGTTCCTGGACGTTCTGGCCAATATGGTCGGAATCCTGATCATTCTGATCGTGCTGGCCGGACTGCGTGTCTCGCGCAGCCCCTTGCCCACCCCGGTCGATCCGCCAGAGACTCCGCTGGCCGAATCGGCTGAGCCAGATCTGGTCCCCCCCCTCGCGTTCGAGGCGGAACCCGCGGAACCAGTCGAGATCGCGGCGGAACCGGACGAGGAACCGCTGCCGTCCCTCGCTCCGGTCGCTCCCCCCGCGCTGCTGGTGACACGTGTCGAACAGTTGGAGCGGGAGCGCACGGCGCTTCGGTCCCGGTCCGAGACGATCGCCGCCGAACTGGCCGCACTGAAGGCTCGGTTGGCGACGCTTCAAGGTGAAGGCCGCGCCGGGGACGCTGCCGTTCAACTGAAAACGGCGGAGCTTAAGGAGAAGCAGAAGGAGGTCGAACGGGCCGCGGCCGAACTGGCCGAGCAGCAGAAGACCGTGTCGGGTCTGCTGGCGGAGTTTGAAACCGCGAAGAACGCCCGCCCCCCCAGCCAGAAGGTGACGCACCGCATCACCCCCGTCAGCCGGACAGTGCAAGGCAAAGAGCTCCACTTCCGCCTCATCGAAGGTCGGATCTCTCAAGTGCCGGTGGAAGCCCTGGAAGAGCGGCTGAAGTCGCAACTCGTTCGTCAGAAGGAATGGCTGGCAAAGTTTCGAACGCATCAGGGAACCGTCGGCCCTGTCGGTGGCTACTCGATGAACTACCTCGTCGAACGAATGTCCCTGTCGACGGTCGAGCAGATGCGACATGGCACGGGCATGTATCGCCTGACCGTCGCGATGTGGAAGATCGTCCCCGAGCCCGACCTGGAAACCGAATCGCTCGACGAGGCACTCCGCGCCGGGTCACGTTTTCATCAGGCGGTCAACGAGATGGAGCCGGGTTCTTCGCTCACGCTGTGGGTCTACCCGGACAGCTTTGCCGAATTCCGTGCCTTGCAGCAGGCGTGTCACAAACAAGGCTTCCAGGTGAGTGGTCGCCCGCTGCCCGAGGGCGTCCCAATCGCCGGTTCGCCCCAGGGCAGCCGTTCCGCCGGGCAGTAAGACGGCGATTGATGTGCCGCAGCATCACAACCGAGCCGGTGGGGGCCAATCCAAGGAATCCCCCGAGGCCGGCCCAAGCCGCGATGCCGACATCATTCGCCCTTCGACCTGCCTTTCCTTCGTGCCCTTTGTGTCTTGGTGGTTAACGAGCCTCCCGGTGAGGCGTCCGCCTTTGAATTTCCGCCTTGAGGTGTCGTCGCGGGATCGGAAATCTCACGACTTCCGCTACAGCCGTTCGACTTCGACCAGGTTGTCGAAGAACGTCGCTCCACCGCCCATGTCGGTAAGACGCGTCGACGTCGTGACATTCACGTTGACTTTGTCCCGCGCGTACTTCGCCCACCAGATGCCCGGCGACATGACCACGCCCGGCCGAACCGAAGGAATTTCGCCCGGACCAACGACCGCTATGGCTTCAAACGCCCCGCGATCATTGAACACCCGGACCCGGTCGCCGTCATGAATCTCCCGCAAGGCGGCATCGTCCGGGTGCATCTCGACTTCGGGTTCCCGCGCACTGGCCCGCAAGTGCTCGATGTTGACGAACGTCGAGTTCAGGAAATTTGGTGAGGGCGGCGAGACCATCTGCAGCGGAAACCGTGCGGCCAGTTCGGGGGCGGAATCGGGACTTTCCGCAGGTGGCATATACGTGGGCAGCGGATCGAACCCGAGTTGTTCCAGCCTGGGGCAGCGAAACTCGCACCGACCGCTGGGCGTCGGAAAATTGCCCTGGGCAAATGGCGTGTACCGTTTGGGCAGGCGGAGTCTCTGGGGACCGTGTTCCGTCAGCGTATCGACCGTGATTCCTTCTAGTTGGGGCGGTCGCTGGGGCTCACCTTCCCACAGCGCGACGCGGGCCAGATCGAGATCCGAAAGCTGAAACAGCTCGCGTTCAAAACCCAGCCGGTCCGCCAGCTCGCGAAACACCTGCGTGTTCGGCTTCGCTTCGC
>JAIXZD010000156.1 GCA_027489895.1 Planctomycetaceae bacterium | reverse complement strand
CTCTTGGACGAATTCTGATGCAGGATCGACAGGTTCAACTGGTTCGGCCACCAGTCCCGCGTCGTCATCGACCCTGCGGCCGTATGCCGGTACGGCCCGGCCGATCCCGCCATCACCGGGCATTTGTCGATCCCCTCGGCCTTCGCCTCCACCGGTTTCCCCGTGTCGGCCGCTTTCGCCTTCACGGCGGTGGCCGCTGCCGGTTTCGGGCTGGAAGCAGGGCGGTTCTGGGCCAGCACGAACGTCGCGACGCACAGCGTCGCACATCCCGTCAGGCCCCACACCAACTGGGTTGATCTGGTCACGATTTCTCCTTCGAGTTTGAACTGAAGTGACTCTTCACCGACAACGTTCCTCGACCTCAATGCCCACTACGGCCGCTCAGCAACGTGCCCCCCGACAACTGGCACGCGGAAAGTCGCTGACATCAACCCCGCGGACGCACTCCTTCACCCCTTCCTCCGAGACCGGAATCAGGCGCCGTCCTCAACCGGACAAGCAACCTGGGACAGCTCGCTACAGAGTGACCACTCTGAGATTATCCCATCTGTCATCGCATGCGTCCAATGCATATAAAGAATAGGATCAATGCGTTTAACGAATCATTCATCTTCCCCGTCAGACGTTGCTCCACCAGCTGTTGCCATGGACCTCGAACAACTTCGCCACTTCCTGAAAGTCGCCGAACTTCGCAACTTCACCCGCGCGGCCGATCTGGTCGGCCTCTCCCAGCCCGCGCTCAGTCGTTCGATCGCGCGACTCGAAACCGAACTCGGACAGCCGGTGTTCGAGCGGCAGTCGCGGCATCTCACCCTGACCGAAGCCGGTGAGTTACTGCTCGGGCGCGCCCAGCAGATTCTCGCTCTCGTCGAGGACACCCAGCTTGAAATCGGGGACGACGGGCAGAGCGGCCGCGTCAGGGTCGCCGCCATTCCGACCATCGCGCCGTTCTTTCTGCCCGAACTGCTCAAACGGTTTCGAGCCGGGTTTCCCCACGCCAGCGTCATCGTGCAGGAGGACACGACCGACAAACTTCTCCAAAAGCTGTCGGACGGGGAAGTCGACGTCGCCATCATGGCCCGGCCGTTCGAAGCCCGCTCGCTCGACATCGAAGATCTGTTCGAGGAAGAGCTGCTGCTGGTCCTGCCGACCGATCATCCGCTCTGCGGCAAACCGCAGATTCGCATCGGGGATATCGAGTCGCTCCCCTTCGTGCTTCTGGGGGAGGCCCACTGCCTCACGGACAATGTCCTCTCGTTCTGTCGACACAAGGCGTTTCAACCGCTCGCCATCGAACGGACCAGCCAATTGGCCACCGTTCAGGAGCTGGTGTCGCTCAACCACGGCGTCAGTCTGATCCCCGCGATGGCCCAACAGCTCGACACCAGCCCCAGCCGCACCTATCGATCCCTCTCAGGCACCAGGCCCACCCGCAAAATCGTCATGGTCTCCAATCCCCACCGGTTCCAAAGCCGCTTAAAGCAAGGCTTCCAGCAACTGCTCCGCTCCTGCTCCCAGTCGTCACCGCCCGGCAGGCTCACCGCCCGCCCTGGAGACTGCCGTCCGTAAACTGCAGCCCGACGCGTGAGCGAGGGGAACCGTGAGAAGACGCAACCCCTTTCAACACAGCCCCAAAATGCCTGGCAAGGGCTCGTCGTGCACGCTGGACCACGATCTCCCTCGCTGACGCGTCGGGCTAAAAAAATCAACAGCCCTGTAGCGGAAGCCGTGAGGCTTCCCCCGCCACGGAACCCGCCCTCTGTCGATCCTGATCAATGCAACCATGGCCATAGGCCCGCAGCCTACGCCAAAATCTCCTTCACCACCGACCCGTGCACATCCGTCAGGCGGAAATTGCGACCGAGATGGCTCCAGGTCAGCCGCGTGTGGTCCACGCCCAACAGGTGCAGCATCGTCGCATGCAGGTCATGAATGTGAACCTTGCCCGCCACCACCTTATGGCCCAGATCATCGGTCTCGCCATACGTGAGGCCGCCCTTCACGCCGCCGCCGGCCATCCACGCACAGAAGCTCTCGGGCTGATGTTCCCGGCCATGCTTTTCGATGGGGGCTGTCCCGCTCAGGTCCTGGCTCCAGGGCGTCCGCCCGAACTCACCCGACCAGACCACGAGAGTGTCTTCGAGCAGACCCCGTTGTTTCAGGTCTTTGAGGAGCGCCGCCACCGGCTGATCGGTCTGCTTGCACAGCCGCGGCAGATTTCCCCGGATATCCCCGTGATGGTCCCACCCGCCCATCGTCACCTGCACGAACCGGACACCCGCCTCGCTGAACTTCCGGGCCAATAGACACGCACGGGCATTCCCATCCGTCTCGCCCTGTCCCACGCCGTACAGTTCCAGCGTCGACTGTGACTCCTTGGACAGGTCCACCAGTTCCGGCGTCGTCGCCTGCATGCGGAACGCCAGTTCCAGCGATTCGATCATCCCCTGCATCGCAGCGTCTTGTTCGAGTTGACCGACCAGTCGACGATTCATCCGCTGCATCAACCCCAGCCGCTCGCGTTGAATCGCCTCGCTGAGGGAAAGGTTCGTCAGATTCTCAATCGGCGGGGTCTTGTCGTTGAGCGATGCGGTCACCTTCGTTCCCTGGTGGCTCGCGGGAAGCCAGGCCGATCCGTAGTACCGGACATCCGCATGCGGATTGATTGTGACGAAGCTCGGCAGGTTCCGATTCTCCGTCCCCAATCCATAGCTGACCCACGCCCCCATCGACGGGCGGACATCGTTGAGCGTGCCGGTATGCAGTTGCAGCTCCGCGGGCATGTGCTGCGGGTTATCGGCATTCATCCCCCGCAGCAGGCAGAGGTCGTCCGCTACGGTCGCCAGGTGTGGCAACAGGTCGGACATCGGCAGTCCCGACTCGCCCCGCGGCTTCACCGGAACATCCGTCCCCAGCGCCAGGAACTTTTCCGTTCCCACCTGCAGAATCTGTTTGGGAAGCGGCGAGTCGATCGTCTGCCCATGCTTCTGCTGAATGAACGGCTTGGGATCGAACAGATCCATCTGCGACGGCCCGCCCTGCATGAACAGGAAGATCACCCGACTGGCACGAGCCGGGAAGTGGGCGCCACCGCCAGCCAGCGGGTTCGCCGCGGCCTGCGCGATATCACCCAGGGCCAGCGCCCCGAAACCGCACGCGGTCTGGCTCAGCCACTGCCGTCGCGAAAAATTCGTCGGAAAAAGCATAGCGCATGCTCCGGGATAAGGCTGAGTCTAAAGACGGTGAATGAATTCGTTCGACGACAGGAGCGCATGGCTCAGTTCGCTCCACGCCGTGACTTCGGCCGTGGCCGGGTCGGTGAGCAGCGGTGCGAGCGAATCGAGAAACGCCAGCGATTCTTCTCGTTCGACCGATGTCAACGGGCGATTGAGCACGCGCAGCCAAAGCTGCTCCAGGCGAACCGTTCGATCAGCTTGACCGGCGATCAGACTCTCAGCGATCGCCGTCGCTCGCTTTCGAACCAGTTCGTTGTTGAGCAGGAACAGCGCCTGCGTCGGGACGACTGTTTGGGGACGCTCTCCCGCCATCTGGGCTGGCTGCGTGAAGTCGAACACGTCCCGCAGCCGCGCGGGTCCCTGCTGGGCACTGCGAACAATCGGCAGATAGATCGTCCGCTCGAACTCCTGCGAGGGGCGAAACTTCCGCAGCGCGAACGCGGGCGGATTCACCGCCTGCGGTGCCAGCGAGAACGAATTCTCGGGATACTCCAGCGGCAGCGAAGGCCCGCCAGTGCTCGCCTGCAACTGGCCACTCACCGCGAGCAGCGAATCCCGCAGCGCTTCCGCGTCGAGCCGCTGACGATTCATTCTCCAATAAAGAGCGTTGTCAGGATCGATCGCAGTCGCCTGAGCATTCGGCCCGCTGCTCAGCCGATACGCACGGCTCAACACCAGAGCACGAATCAGCCGCTTCTGCGACCAACCCTCCTGCATTAACCGCGTGGCCAGATGGTCGAGCAGTTCCGGATGCGTCGGCAACTCACCGCGCGTCCCGAAGTAGTCAACCGACTTCACCAACCCGACTCCGAACAGTTTCTGCCACACCCGATTGACCGCCACCCGCGCCGTGAGGGGATGGCGTTTGTCAGCCAGCCAGTCCGCCAGTTGCAACCGGCCGCTCTGACCGGTGGGAATCGGCGGCCCCTCGCTCCAGGCCGCCACCCGCACAATTCCTCGCGGAACCACCGCGCCGGGCGTGTACGGATTCCCGCGAATGTAGACCGGCATATCGCCCTGCTGCGGCGAGTCCTGCACGGCAAACGCTTTGGGAACCGTCGGCGCGAAGAACCGCGCATGCTCAATCTGGGCAGGGTACTTCTTGAGCGACTCGCCGATCTCGTCCCGACGCTTGACCAGCGGCGCCCTCTCGGACTCGGGCTGATCCTTCAACGACTCCAGTTGCTTGTTCAGGCCGGCTTGTTCTTCCTGAAGCTGCTTTTGTTCGGCAATCAGCCGGTCGAGTCGCATCTGATGTTCGCGCGTCCGTTGCTCGCGATCGGCCGTCTGCTCGGCAGTCTCCGGCAGTTCGACCAGATTGATCCCGCTCCAGATTCCGTTCGGAATCTTTCCTGTCGAAACGGTGCTGCGAAACATCCCGGCCAGGCCGTAGTAATCCTGCAACGCAATCGGGTCGAACTTGTGATCATGACAGCGGACGCAGCCAATCGTCATCGCCATGAACGTCTGGCCGACTTTCGACACCTGTTGGTCGATATGGTCGGTCTCCATCTTCAACTTGTCGGGATTGACGACCTCGACATCCCCCAGCACCAGAAACCCGGTGGCGACGAGGTTGGCCGCCCGCTCCTGAGGCGTCTCAAACGGAAGCAGGTCCCCCGCGATCTGTTCCCGCAGAAAGCGGTCGAACGGCTTGTCGGCATTGAACGCGTCGATCAGATAATCGCGGTACCGCCAGGCATGCTCGGCGAAAATGTTGTTCGACGTGCCGACCTGGTCGGCATAGCCCGTCAAATCAAGCCAATGTCGCGCCCACCGCTCGCCATACCCCCGCGAGGCGAGCAGACGGTCGACCACCTGCTCCCACGCGGCCGGCGAACCGTCCTGAAGGAACGCTTCGATCTCAGTCGGCGTCGGCGGCAGGCCCGTCAGGTCCAGGCTGACACGCCTCAGCCACGTATACCGATCCGCATCCGCATTCGGTCGGACCCCCGCCGCGTCCAGTTTCGCCAGCAGAAACCGGTCGAGCGGGTCGAGAGGCCAGCTGGCGTCCTGAACCTGAGGCGGCTCGGGATTGGCCACAGGCTGAAACGCCCAGTGCTTGCGTCCCTCTTCAATGTCGATTGAGCGTGTTGGCAGTTCCACCGCGGCCTTCCGCGGATCGGGTGCCCCCATCAGGATCCAGGTCTCAAAATCCTTGAGCACCGCATCCGGCAACTTGCCCTTCGGCGGCATTTCGACGCCGTCGTACTTCAGTGCGGCCAGCAGCAGGCTCGCCTCGACATCGCCCGGCACGATCGCCGCGCCGCTGTCGCCGCCCTTGCGCAGTCCCACCGCATGATCGACTCGCAGACCGCCCTGAATCGTCTTCGACTCAGCCGCATGACACTCGTAACAGTGCGTCACCAGGACCGGCCGGATCTTCGTCTCGAAAAACGCGAGCTGGTCATCGCTCGGCCGGGCCGGTTCCTCTGCCCAGACCGGTGTCGCCGCCAGAAGTCCGAATACGAACAGTCGTAAGGCACGCCGCATCGATGACTCTCCCCCTGGATTCGCCGTGACGACCTCGCTGCAACACGAGGGATCAGGTCAACCGTCAGTCTAAACAGATTCCGCAATCCCTGCCCAGACGCCAGCGAGCGGATCGGTGCAGTCGCAGAACTCTCTCACTCCAGGGAGCCGGAAGCGTCAGCGCCCGGACGAACCAGCGCCGCATCGAGTCCCATCTCACCAAAAACAATCCAAAGTGACGACCACCCTGTCTGCGGTTAGACTTCTGATTCACTCTCCGGCGCTCGCACCATGATTCGTGTTTCCGACCTGACCAAGCAGTTCACCCTCGAGACCGGCCAGGTCCTGGTCGCCGTCGACCATGTTTCGTTTCAGGTCCCGGCCGGCGAGGTCTACGGGCTGCTCGGCTCGAACGGGGCTGGAAAAACCACCACGCTCCGCATGCTGCTCGGCCTGCTCCAACCCACCAGTGGCTGGGCCGAGGTTCAGGGGTTCCGCTCCAGCGAATCGCCCAACGAGGTGAAACGCCGCGTTGGACTCGTCTCCGCCATGGCGGGCGTCTACCAGTACCAGACCGTTCGCGAGGTCCTCGAATACTTCGGCGATCTATACGGCCTGGCCCCGCAACAAATCGCCCAGCAGATCACCACCCTCTCGGCCGATTTCGAGATGGTTCCCCTGCTCGACCGCCAATGCGCCCAGCTCAGCACGGGCCAGAAACAGCGGCTCAATCTGGTCCGGGCACTCCTGCACGCCCCGCCGGTCGTCCTCCTCGACGAACCGACCCTGGGCTTGGATATTCGCGGCAGCCGGATCATCTACGACTTTGTCGACCGCCTCCGAATGGAAGGCAAAGCCGTGATCATCTGCACACATCATCTGGATGACGCCGAACGCCTCTGCACGCGGTTTGGCCTGATGGACGGTGGACGACTGATCCGCGAGGGAACTCTGGCCGAACTTCAGGAAGCCCTTGGGGCGGACCACTTGGTCGAGATGTTTTTGAAACTGGCCGACCGCGGAGCGGATTCGGATCTGGCAGGGACTGCGGCCGGTGGGAACACGGCCCAATCCTAGACATTGCCCAGCCGCGCTGACTGGGCGAGCACCATCCCCGTGACTCATGTCGGTTCCCACCGCCCAGGCCGCCGCGCCATTCGACCTGCCTCGACTGGCGCGCCTCACCCGGAAAGAACTCCGCGAAAGCCTTCGCGATCGCCGCACGATCATCACCCTCGTGATGATGCCGCTCCTGTTGTATCCGCTGCTCAGCGTCGCCTTTCAGCAGTTTTTCCTCAGCAACGTCAAAGGGGCAGCCCGTCCACGGGCCACGCTCGGTTTTTCCAGCGATCAGGACGCCCAGATGGTGCTGGGCTGGCTCCAGCCGCTGGGCGTGCGCATCGTTAACGAAGGAGCGCCGCGCGAACCCGCCGAACCCAACGCCACCTTCCCCGTTGAGTTCACCGTCTCTCAATTCGACGATCTCGACGCCGCGATCGCCCGCCTCGATTGCGACGTCGCGATTCGCTTCTCCGCCAAACAACCCGAAAGTGCGGGCCAAGACCTCGCAATCGATCTCGATCTCCTGACCATCCGGGGCGACGCGCTCAGCGAACAGGCGGGCCGCGTATTGCAGACGGCCATCGGGAGTGCGGGGCGTCGCATTCTCGCCAGTCGTCTGCAGGCACTCGGGCTGTCGCAGCGCCCCGAACCGATCGAAACCCGGCTGCGCGTGATCGCGCGAGAAGGCGGCGGTGCGGGGGGCGGAGGCAAAGTCTCCGCCGCCTCGATCATCCCGTTCATTCTGATCCTGATGACGGTGACCGGCGCCGTTTATCCCGCCATCGACCTCACCGCCGGTGAGCGTGAACGGGGCACGCTGGAAGTGCTTGTCGCCGCACCGATTCCCCGCTTGAGCGTTCTGCTCGCCAAATACATCGCCGTCGTCACCGTGGCGCTGCTTACCGCGACCGTCAATCTTTCGGCCATGATGATCACGCTCTGGGCCGGTGGCTTGAGTGGACTGCTCTTCGGTTCCCAGGGCGTTTCGATCGGCACGCTGCTGCTGATTTTCGGGCTGCTGGGCCTGTTTGCCGCGTTTTTCTCGGCGTTACTGCTCGTTCTGACCAGCTTCGCCCGCAGTTTCAAAGAAGCCCAGGCCTACCTCATCCCCCTGATGCTGGTCTCGCTGGCTCCGGGCGTCGCCAGCCTGACGCCCGGCCTGGAGCTTCGTGGCCCCTGGCTGATCGCACCGCTCGTCAACATCGTGATGCTCGCCCGCGACCTGCTGGAAGGCCGCGGCAGTCTCCCGGCGGGAATGGTCGTGGTCACCTCAACCTCGCTCTATGCCCTTGCGGCGTTGTTACTTGCGTCGCGAGTGTTTGGCTCGGAGTCGGTCCTCTACAGCCAGTCGATCGGCTGGAAAGGCCTGCTCGCCCGTCCCGACACCCCGCAGTCCGCCCCCAGTCAGACGGCCGCCTGGGGAACGCTTGCCGCGCTCTTTCCACTGCTGTTCATCGCCAACGGGGCAGTCGCCCAGGCAGCGGGATTTGCTCTTACCTACCGATTGCTGTTGGGGGCCGTCTGTACCGGCCTCGTGTTCGGCGGCGTGCCGCTGCTGGTCGCCCTCTGGAACCGGCTGGACCTCTCCAACACGTTCGGGGCACGCTGGCCTGTCAGCCTCTTCGCGTTCCTGCCCGCCGCAATCCTCGGGGTCTCGCTTTGGCCGTTCGCCCATGAATTGGTCGTCTTCGCGCGGGACTGGGGCTTGGTGTCTCTCGGAGAAGAGCAACTGGCCTTGGCACGAACTCTGGTCGAGAAGATTCGAGCCATCCCGCTGCCGGTGATTTTGCTCTCCCTCGCCCTCGTCCCGGCCCTGTTCGAGGAGCTTTTCTTCCGCGGATTCCTCTTCTCCGCAGTGGAACGACTCTGGTCCCCCCGCGCAGTGATTGGCGCCACGGGTTTGGCATTTGGACTGTTCCACGTCGTCGTCACCGATTCCCTGGCGCTCGAGCGGCTCCCGCCCAGCTTTTTGATGGGGCTGGTGCTGGGCTGGGTTCGCTGGCGGACGCACAGCGTCTGGCCGGGCGTGCTGCTGCACTGCGTCCATAACGGACTGTTGATGTCTCTGGCGGTGCTGGAACCGGTCCTGAAAGCGCGGGGCTGGGGCCTGGAAGAGGCGTCCCATCTGCCTGGCCTGTGGCTCGGATCGGCCGCCGGGGCGGTTTTGGTGGCGGCCAGCCTGCTCTGGCTGGTGACCCGTCGCCGCCCGGAATCGGGCAGCTAAGCCCAGAGTCTCCGCGAACCCCTCACACGCGGTCGCGAGGCCCCACCAATCAAAGGCAATGCAATCTGCGCAAACCCCGCATACACCCGAACCAACAGCCATTCATGCACAGGAACGAGGCGATCTGCATTTATTTCACGCACCGTGCGTCGCCTGATCTTTAAGCAAACCAGAGCGTCTGTACATGAATTTTCAAAACTCGTCTTGTCGAATCGCTGCAGCCCGACCTAACATCCCTCTCGCGACGCCGGTCGAACCTGGATGTTCCGGCGGCGTTCACTGTGTCCAAAACGCGACATGTGATGAAAAGTCGAATGGGTGGCGCATGGTCGCGTCGCTTTGATGACAAATGGAAGCCCGCGACGTCCTCCAGGTGGGCGATCGTGGGCCACCTCATGGAAAGGGATCTGCGATGTTGGTGCTGTCGCGAAAAACAGGCGAGTCCGTGCGAATCGGAAACGATGTTCGAGTCACCGTTCTGAGAATCGGCCCGACATCGGTTCGGGTTGGAATCGAAGCGCCCGCGTACGTCGGAATTGTGCGGGAAGAGCTGGAGTTCGAGCTTCCCTTGGAAGAGCTTGCCGGATCGGCCTCGTCTCACGAGGCCTAGCAGCAGGTCGCTGCGTGACCGACATCCGTCGAAACAAACCCAGACATCTCCGGGGGGATGATGTCTGGGTTTGTCGCATTTCCGGCCCGACAAGACCGACGCGGCCCACCTTCGCTCTTCGACCGCCCCTCACCCAGCCCTCACGGCCTCGCCCGCGAGTTCCTATACTCGAAACGAGCAACCGCAGGCCTGCGGTTTCCCCGACGGACTGATCTCGTGGTAACCCATAGCGTCAGCGAGGGACGCCGACGGTGCAGCATTCAATCCGAGCACTCCCGCGAGGATCTGCGCGATCGTGTGCTCCCCCTCGCCGACGTGACGCACGAGCACACCCAAAGGCCGAGCCAGCGAGACGGATCATGCCAACGCCATCCAGTCCACTGATCGACGTCCTGGTCGGGCACGAAGTCGTGCTCGACCTGGCGGCCCCCTACGTTCACATCGGTCGCCTGGCCGGGCTCGACGACGCCTATTTCGTTCTCGACCAGGTCGATGTCCACGATCTGCGCGACACCAGCACCTCGCGCGAGATGTACATCGTCAACGCCCGGAAGTACGGGGTTCGCGTCAATCGGGACAGGGTGTACGTCCGCCGCGACGAGGTCGTCAGCCTCTCGGCACTCGCCGACGTTCTCGCGGAGTGATTTCGGCGATCCCGATCGCCAGGTCGCGGTGACCGCGAAGGGCGTATCGGCGAGCAAACCCCTTGAGGAAACCGGAAATGTCCGTAACCGCGACAGCCGAAACCGCCAATTTCGAGTGCGGGCGAACGTCCCTCAAGGAAAACTGGTTGCGGAGCGTCAGTGTGCAGTCCCGACGGCGATTTCTCGACTCGATGGCCGCCCTCGTCGGGATGACGCTGGGCTTCCGCGTCCCGCTCGGCCGTGCGGCCATCTGCCCCGCCCAGGACGACACCGGCGAGTGGGAGATCACCCCGGCTTCGGAACTCGCCCTCGAACGTGGCCTCCACTGGCTGGCGCGCAACCAGGGTAATGAAGGGAATTGGGAATCGAACGACCTGGGGCTGGTCTCCCTCGGGGCGCTCGCCTTTCTCGCCGCCGGTCACACCCCTGATCGCGGCAAGTACGGTGCGGT
>JAIXZD010000010.1 GCA_027489895.1 Planctomycetaceae bacterium | reverse complement strand
GGTCTTCCCGGCCTGCATGGATAACGTAGAGCAGGACAGCACTGTCGACGGCGACGTTGTGGGTGATCTGCCAACTGTATTCGGAAGGGAGCTGCGGGAAGTTGTGCTGGACTTCGTACTGATACGCCCCTTCGCCCACGATCAGCGGCTGGTCGGTCTTGGGGGCGGCATGGACGGCCGGGGCACCCAGGAGGACGCCGCCCGTGACTGCGGCTGTGGACGCGAGCGTGGACTTCACGAACTGACGACGGGAAACCTGCGATGAGCGCGACATGCGAAGCCCCTCTGAAGTAGACTGAATTGGGTGAGTGGGTAGCCTAGCACGTTCGGCCCAACTCTCGGGAGGTAGCGAACGCCTCTACTTGCTTTCCTCCGACGTCCGGGTTGAGAGCCGGAAGCGTGAGCGCCCGGAGTTCGCGCCTATCGGCACCAGCCCACAACGATCACCTCCCCATCCCTTCCAGCTCCGAGTGTTCGATGTCCCGCGCGCTGCTCGTCATTGATGTTCAGAAGGAATACTTCGTCAGTCCCGACTACAGCGGAGCGTTGCCCATCACGCACCCGGTGGGGCACCTGGAGCAGATCCTGCGGGTGATGGACGCGGCCCAGGGCAAGCTGCCCACGATTGTGGTGCAGCACTTTTTTCCGGAGTCTGGCCCGCCGATCTTTCGGAAGGGGACCCCCGGTTACGAACTGCATCCCGAGGTGGCGAACCGGCCTTGGGAGCATCTCGTCGAGAAGTCGCTGCCGGGCAGCTTCACGAATACCGACCTTGAGGCGTGGTTGCGGGTGCGGCGAATCGACACGGTGACGATTGCGGGGTACATGACCCACATGTGCTGCGACACCACGGCGCGGGAAGCCGTGCATCGCGGCTTCAAGTGCGAATTCCTGAGCGATGCGACAGGGACACTGCCGCTGAACAATTCGGCGGGGGCGGTGACGGCCGAGGAACTGCATCGGTCGATCCTGGTTGCTCAGCAGATGCTGCTGAGTGAAGTGCTGACGACGGAGCAGTGGTTGGCGCGGATCGCGTAGAGCGAGGCAAATTGAGGGAGAAGTCAAAAGTCAAAAGTGATGGTGTCGGGCGGGGCCGACCTGTTTTTTCTACTGGACGAGGTGTTGGGGGCGGTGTGACTCGCGCGATGTGGGGCTCGTAGGTTGAACGTGATGTTGGACGGGGCTCTACAATGCGGTCAAACTGGCGAATCGACGCCGCTGGTACTCCCTGATTCCCTTCGTTTGTGTCGCAGGAACGTCTGTCATGGCCAAGAAAGCCGCCGCGAAGAAAGCTGTTGCGAAGAAGAGCGTTGCCAAAAAGGTCGCCGCCAAGAAGGCTGCCGCGAAAGCTCCCGCGGCCAAGAAGTCCGGCGCGAAGAAGGCGGCGTCGAAACAGGTCGCAGCCAAGCCCGCGGCACTCGTGGCGGGGCCACAGGCGGGCGATGTCGCGCCCGACTTCACCTGCCCGGCGACACCCGGCGGGACGATTTCACTGGCGCAGTTCACGGGCCGGCAGAACGTCGTGCTGTACTTCTATCCGCGGGACAATACGCCGGGTTGCACGACGGAAGCCTGCACGTTCCAAGAACACCTCGGCTCGCTCACCTCGGCGGGGACCGCAGTGATTGGCGTCAGTACCGATAGCCTCAAATCGCATGAGGGGTTTGCGGCCAAGTTCGGTCTGAAATTCCCGCTGATCGCCGATGTCGATCACACCCTGGCCGAGACGTATGGGGTGTGGGTCGAGAAATCGATGTACGGGCGGACGATGATGGGCCTGGAACGCTCGACGTTTCTGATCAACAAGCAGGGGCAGGTCGCGAAGGTGTGGCGCAAGGTGAAGGTGGATGGTCACGTGGCCGAGGTGAAAGCGGCTGTCGCGGGGCTGTCAGCGGAGATGGGAACTTTCACGAGTTCCGCTACGACTTGACTGGAGCGGACGGCGCTGGTCGGGGCATGTGATTATGCGGCGCGGCGGTGGGTAGCCTGTTCAGGGATTTTGGGCTGGAGTGTGGTGAGGACGTTCGCGGTGTCGACCGCAGGCGTCGAGCCTCGTTTCATCACCCGGACGAGCACCGCCCACAGCCAGAAGGAGGTTGTCACGCCCAGCAGCCCGATTCGACCCGTGAACTCGAGGCCGCGGTAATGGGCGAGGCTGAAGGTGGCCGGGAGAAACGGTGTGACGTCCGCGGCCGCGCGCAGTCCACAGCCGCGGAGCCAGGCAGGAATGAACAGCAGCGCGGGAGCGAGCATGACAAAGTAATGTCCTCGCGAAATGGGCGACACGACGAGTGTGCCCACGCAGCCGAGCGACAGGAGGAGGACCAGGTCGAGCGGCTGTCCACGACGCGACAGCAGCAGCATCGCGGCACCCAGCCAGGCGAGCGTCGCCATGCGGGCCAGCCACAACCCGCGTTCGGCCCAGGGGGCATCCATCGGCATTGTTCCCGCTGCGGCGTCCGACGTATCGACCAGCCGGTCATCCGGCCCCCACCGGAAGCGGTAGGCGAGCCAGTTCCCCAACCGATAGCCAGCGTTGGCCAGGCTCTGATTGCGGGGGGAGGTGACATCTCCGCCCAGGTCATCGGCTCGGACGGTCTCCGCCTTGGCAATGACCTTCTGGTGCCAGGTGACCAGATAGTTCACGTTCGCGTCCCACCCGAGAACCAGCGCGGGAATCACCAGCCACCAGGCCAGCGACCCGAGGGCGACTCCGAGACTCGAATCGATCGCGGTCTGTCGAACCGTTGCATCGGCCCGTTTCCAGAGAGCGCGGAGGACCAGTCCCCCCAGCAGCAACGCCACGGGAAGCACGGGGGTGATTTTCAGTGCGACGGGAAACGCGAGGGCGACTCCCCCCCAGAAGATGTCGGTTCGCTTGCGCGGGAACAGGATCAGCCGGGTCCCCAGCAGCAGGGGGTAGAGTTTGAGCAGTCCGACCTGGCCGCGCTGCAAGGTGTTGAGCGCGGGAAGGGCCACGGCCAGTCCCAGGGCCAGCCAGTCGGCGGGTGTCGTCTGTGGAACGGTGTTGGGGGCTGGAGGGGAGTTTGAAGACGGACCCGCCAGCGCCGAGGCGAGTCGTCGCAGTTCGATGTAGCAGCCGAGCGTCACCACGAGAGAAGCGAGGTAAAACAGCCAGACTTGTGTCTGCGAATCGAACCCGATGAGAGGCGTCAACAGGAGCGCGAACAAGGGGGGGTAGAGATAGCCCCAGCCCCGAATGTTGGTGACCTGATAGGGATCGCGTCCGTCAAAGAACGCGGCGGCGGCTTCGGTGTAAGCCGTCAGATCGGTTCGGTGACGGTCCGGCCGGTCGAGTTCGATCACGCCTCGCCAGCGGACATCGAGCCAGCCCCAGATGAGCAGTCCTGCGACGAGCACCAGCCAGATGTACGCGTGTCGACGCAGATCGCCACGGAAGGAATATGGTTCGGCCACCCTACTGCTCCATCCATGGATAAGTGTCAGGTTGCGTCTGCGGGGAGTAGGTCAAAAGTCAACGTCGGGCAGGGTGAGCTTTGCGCACCCTACAACCCTTTCCCCTGAGTGGCGCGGGCCATGCGGGCCAGCGCCATGAGAGGCCAATAGATTCGGTAGTAGTGGTATTTGAGGTAGAACACGCGGGGGAAGCCGGTGCCGGTCCAGGGCGCTTCGTCCCAGGTTCCGTCGAGGCCTTGATGCGCGAGCAACCAGGCGACGCCTTTCTGCGCCGCATCGGAATTCGCTTCTCCGGCAGCGATGAGGCCCATGATCGCCCAGGCGGTCTGCGAGGCGGTCGGAGTCCCCTGCCCTCGCAAGGACGGGTCGTCGTACGTGGCGGGGGTTTCGCCCCAGCCTCCGCCCGGCTGCTGGACCGACTTGAGCCACTCGGCCCCCTTCCGCATGCGGGGGTCGTCGACCGGCACGCCAATCGCCGCGAGGCCGACCAGCGTCTGCCAGGTGCCGTAGAGGTAGTTCACGCCCCAGCGGCCGAACCAGGCGCCGTCGTGCTCCTGTTCGTTCCAGACGAACGCCAGGGCGCGGCGGGCGACCGGGTGATCGCCGGTCATCCCCAGATCGGCGAACATCTCGAGCATGCGGGCGGTGAGGTCGGCTGTGCTCGGGTCGATCATCGCGTTGTGGTCGGCGAAGGGGACCCGCGTGAAAATCTCCCGCGTGTTGTCGCGGTCGAAGGCACCCCAGCCACCATCGGCGTTCTGCATCGCCATGATCCACCGCGCCCCGCGGCGCATCGCGGAGAGCATCGGCTCCATCCGCTCGAGGTCGCCCAGTACGGAGAGCGGGTCGCTTTGCGTGCGGGTGAGAACCACGCCTGGTTCCGCGGCCTTTTTGCCCGCGCCGCTCGTGGCGGGGAGCAAGAGGTCGGCCCGCCAGCCCGCGCGGTCCTGCTCGGGCAGAGAGCGGGCCAGCGCGATCAGGACCATGCAGGTGTCATCGACATCCGGGTAGAACGCATTGCGAAATTCGAAGAACCAGCCCGACGGTTCGACATCGGCCGGGGCACGCAAGGTCCAGTCGCCAGGCGTGCGGCACTCTTTGGAGAGCAACCATTGAATGGCTCTGCGAACCGGACGCTCGTCGGGTGTTACTCCCGCTTCCCGCAGGGCCAGGGTGGCAATCGCGGTATCCCACACGGGAGATTTGCAGGGCTCGAGCCGGATCGAATCGCCTTCGCGAATCGTCAGTTTTTCAAGCTCCAGCAAATGCCGCTGGACTTCGGGCGAATCGTCGGCGTGCCCCAGGCATTTCATCGCGATGACCGACCAGATGATCGGCGGGAAGATCGCGCCGAGTCCGTCGCTGTCTTCAAAGCGGGCTTCGAGCCAGGCCGTGCAGCGGCGGATCGCCTCGGCCCGGAGCGGCTTGAACCCCACTTTTTCGACCAGCTTTATCCCGCGATCGACCCAGCGAAACAGGCTCGACCAGGGGATCCAGCTTTTCGTCTTCATCGCGTCGAGCTGGCCGCTCGCTCCCATCGTGAGGGGCAGCTTCTCGGGCGAGTTGAGAAACAGCTCGTCGATCCCCTGCCCCGCGGGCAGCTTGAACGCCGGGCGAAATGCCCAGAGCAGCGAGAGGGGCACGACGATGGTTCGCGACCAGGCCGACATCTCGTAGATGTTCAGCGGCATCCAGGGTGGCAGCAGAATCAGTTCCGGAGGGACGGCCGGGCACTGGTCGTATGAGATGATCCCCAAAAGGGCCATGTAGTACCGGGTGAAGCTGTTGACCTTCTCGGCTCCACCGGCCGCGCGAATCGCCTCTTTGGCGCGGACCATGTGCTCGGCGGCGGGGTCATCCCCCACGATTTTCAAGGTCCAATAGGACTTGACCGAAGCGCTGATCTCCAGCGGGCCGCCCGGATAGATCGCCCAGCCCCCTTCGGGACGCTGCTGTCGGCGCAGGTAGTTGGCGGCCAGTTTGGCTGTTTCCGACTGCCCCTGCCCGAGGTAGGCCAGCAGCAGGATGTACTCCGATTCGAGGATCGTGTCGCCTTCGAGTTCGGCGACCCAGTATCCCTCGGCGTGCTGCTGCCCGATCAGAAAATCGCGGGTTCGGGCGATGGCTGAGTCGAGCGGCGTGGACCGTGTTCCGCCCCGTTCAAACGGGCGGCTGTCCTGACGGTTCAAATGAGAGTCCCCCACACCCATCGATCCGGTCTTGCCCACCGACAGTGACGACGCGCCCACGCCCCCCGAAAAGGTCGGGTGTGGACCATCAAACCGGAAACGGCGGGCGCCCAGCCGGTCGGAACTCATGCGCGGACATCCTGTCGCAAGTCGCGCCCGAGGTTCCGGCGCACACAAACCCTCGTCGGATCGCCCAGCCCGGGGCGACCCGCCACGGCCCGTCCTGGCCGCGCTGGGTAGTGTACGTCACCTCGCTTCACCCCGGCAATCGGAACCTGAGTCGTCACAGTTTGCGACTGGGTAGACTGGGGGATGTGGGGCCTGGCGTCTCCTGCGATCAGTTCCCCAGCCAGGGTTTACTGGGCCTCTCCTGTCACCCGGCTTCTCCTGCAACGGCGTGGGGTTCGATTCCCAGAAACAATTCGACGCGCTGTTCAATGCAGCGCAGGACGGCCAGATCGGATTCGCTGTTCCAGACGACCTGTTCCTTGTTGTCGCTCATCACGGCCATCAACCGACCGGCGACAGAAATCCGGCCGGGATGGGAATAGTCTCCGTGGCGGGTCGAATGGCGGCCCAGAATGGATTTCACGTAGAGCTGTTCGATGTCGTCGGTCGCCAGGGTGAGGTTTCCTGGCCAGTAGAGTGGGCCATGCCGCAAAGACAGCGAGCCTTCCCGCACGATCATGGTGGTCGTGTTCAGGAAGCTCGCGATGCAGAAATAGGTCAGTCCGACTCCAATAGCCACATGCCCTAGCGGGAACACGGCGAAGAACAAACCGATCAGGCCGGGCGGGCCGTTCGCGACACCGAATCCGAGGACGATCGAGTACCAGACGACCAGAAACCCGTCCCAGATCAGGCAGAAGAAGACGAGAAACAGCACGGCCGGATGGAACCACCGCTTCCTGATTTCCAGCGAGTCTCCGGTTTCCTCGATGAGGAGCGAGGCGGGCTGGGGGACTAGAGGGTGATCGGGGCTGTTGCCAGACGTGTTGGTAAAGGAATGCGGACTGCCCGCGTGAGTGTCGGCAATCCGTTCCAACTGGTCGGCGACGGGAACGATCTGGTCGCAGGTCTGGCATTTGCCCACCCGCAGCCCCAGGTCGACATCCTGTGCGGAGATCGCCGCGCCGCACTGGGGACACTCGATTTGCATCGCGCAAGCTCCTTTCAGCAACAGTCTTTGCCCGGACCGCACGCTTTCTGCGACTTCTCAGCCTACTTAAGGGGCTTGTGCACTATCACGCGGTCGTGGAGCGTGTACAGCCGCCAGTCCTGGCCGTCGTGAATCAACTGGCCGCTCGACTTGTTCTCGCTCTCGGGGAAGATGGCGGTCTCGGCCTTCGTCCAATCGATGAGGTTGGTGCTCCACGCGAAGTAGGTGTTCCACAGGCGCGGGGATTCTTTCGAGCCTGTTCCGTGAAGGACTGCGGTGTACCGGTCACTGATCTTCAGGATCTGGCTGAAGGCGAGCGCTTCCCGGTCGTAGGCGTGAGGGCCGGGGACGAGGAGCGGTTCGTCGCGGACATTGGTCCAGACCACCAGATCAGTCGAGCGGGCGAGCCAGATGCCCAGGTCTTTCCGTTCGTAGAACAGGTTCCAGACGCCGTCTTCGAACCAGACCGTCGGCGTGCCGTAGGGGCCCTCGGGAATGGGCTGGCCAGTGGCCAGTCGCACATCGAGCGGGCCATGCCGGGTCCAATGCCGACCATCCGCAGACGACAGCCGTTGGGCGCGATCGGCCAGTCCCTCGGCCACCATCTGGAACCGGCCCTCGTGCACGAGAACATTCACATCTTCGACCCAGAGATCGTCAATGAGCGGGGCGCGGTCAGCCCGCGTCCAGGCGATCCCGTCGGTCGAGAGTGCGAGACCCAACCGGCGGATACCGGTTTTCGTGCCATCGTACCCGGTGTACCACAACCGCCAGAGGTTGCCCTCGCGATGGACAAACCCCCGCTCGCGGATGCGGTTGTCCCAGGTGGCGACTCCCGTTCCGGCAAACAGCGGTTCCGAAGCAAACGGCACCCAGCGCACCGCTTCCGGACGAAACGCCGGTTCGTCCGCCACGGCAGGCCGTAGCAGAGCGAGGAGGATCACCAGGGGGATCCCCCAGTTGTAGGGTGGGCACTGCCCACCATTGCTCACCGGCTGGCAACGACCGTTCACCACACCCCCTGCTTTAGGCGTCTTTAAGAAATGGGAATGTCTGGGCTGCCGCAAGAAACAACACTCGGTTCATGGGCGCTGGTGAGCCGTGGTGGGCAGTGCCCACCCTACCACTGGCTCACCCGTCGCCACTCTCCCAAAGTCATCCCTTGGTGCCTTCGTGCCTTGGTGGTTCCAACCCGACTGTTTACTTGTCGTCGGACCTACTTGTCGTCGAGCAGTTCCACCGCCTCGAACTTTTTGCCTTCCAGCATTTCTAGGCTCGCTCCGCCGCCGGTGCTGACGTGCGTCACCTTGTCGGCCATGCCGAATTCCTGGATCGCGGCCGCACTGTCGCCGCCGCCGATGATGCTGGTCGAGTGGCTGTCGACAATCGCCTGGGCGACGGCCCGCGTTCCCGCGTCAAAGGGCGGCATCTCGAACACGCCCATCGGGCCGTTCCACACGACCGTCTTGGCCGCGGCGATCACCGTCTTGAACTTCGCAATCGTTTCAGGGCCAATATCGAACCCTTCGTAGTCATCGGGAATCTGACCGGCCTTCACCGTCACCTTATTGCAGTCGCCCTTGAAGGCGTCGCCGCAATGGGTGTCGAGCGGCAGCACGAGCTTGGGGCCGCCACTCGCGAGCAGTTCCTTCGCGAGATCGAGCTTGTCCTTCTCGACCCGGCTCTTCCCGACGTTGCCACCCTGGGCGAGGGCGAACGTGTAGGCCATCGCCCCGCCAATAAGCACCTGATCGCAGATCTTGAGCAGGTTGTTGATCACGTTGATCTTGTCGGAGACCTTCGCCCCGCCCACGATCGCGACGAACGGCCGCTGCGGATGGGCAATCGCTTCGGAGAGGAACTTGATTTCCTTCTCGACGAGGAAGCCGCACACCTTGGGCTTGGCCCCCATCGCATTCGGGACCCCCACCATCGAGCCTTCCGAGCGGTGGCAGGTGCCGAACGCATCGTTGCAGTAGACATCGCCGAACGTGGCCAGCACGCCCACGTACTCGGCCTCGCCCTTTTTCTCGCCTTTGTTGAAGCGCACGTTTTCCAGCAGCAGCACCTGCCCGTCTTTCAGGGCGGCGGCCTTGGCCTTCGCGTCGGTGCCGATCGTGTCCGTCGCGAACAGAACGTCGTTGGAGAGCAGTTCCTTCAAGCGGTCGGCGACCGGCTTGAGGCTGTACTTGGCATCGGCTGCGGGGTCTTTCCCTTCGGGGCGACCCAGGTGGCTCATCAGAATGACACGGCCGCCGCGCGAGAGGACCGACTTGATCGAAGGGAGCGCCTCGGTGATGCGGCGATCATCGGTGATCTTGAGGGCGTCATCGAGCGGGACGTTGAAGTCCACCCGCATGAGGACGGCTTTCCCGGAAACATCGACATCCGCAATCGTCTTCTTCGCCATGATGTGCTGGTATTCTGCAAAGAGGCGCTCTGGTCTTCGGAGACCGGCCAACCCGCTGTTCGCCACCCGAAGTGCGGGCGGTTTCGCCCGTGGGCGTATGGTAACGAGGGGAGCGCCCGCGACCAACTGCGGGCAGGCCTGTTCCGATCCCGGCGCGACCCGGTCCATCGGATGTAGCGGAAGCCGTGAGGCTTCCCCAGACGGGCGATTCCAGGGGGGCGTCTGAACCATTGGGCAACGTCTTGGGAAGCCTCACGGCTTCCGCTACTTAGACGAGGGCGGGGTCCACTGGAACCGATAGGCGTCGCCGCGGAGCTGGCGGGTCAGCAGGACGATTTGCTGCATGTGTCCGACGAGATGCGCGGTCGAGTCGTAGATCGCACCGAGATAGGTCGTCACAAAGCCCTGCACGAGAATCGGCTGGGCGAGTCTTTCGGGCGGGAATGCGGCGAGCGCGGTATCGGCCTCGGCGAGTGTCTGCGTGAACTCCGCCCAGAGTTCGGCGCGGGGCAGTGCGGGCCGGGGTGTGAACTCGGCCGCGCGGTCGCGGTGGTCGTCGCCGGAAGTCAGCGGCACGATGATCCACTGCCTGACGTTCCCGGCCACGTGCAGCAACTGCGTCTGGACGCTGTTGGGACGGAGCGGGTCGGTCAGCGCAAGTTCCGCGTCGGTGAGTTGCCCCAGGCAGTGCTCGATCTTGAGGACCGCGTCGCGCAACTGATTGCGGGTTTCGGAGAGAAACAGCGCCGCAGGCGTCGCGTCGACGGGCTCGATCCGGGATTGGCCAACTTCCAGCGGCATGGGGACACGTCGAGAGGGTTGATTCACGAACACGGCGTTCAAAGCAAGAGTTTAGTCTGCCCCCCGGGAAAGCTGAATGACTGTTTCGGTTACGGGGGGGTTACGGGGTGAGGGGGAGTTCGGCTGGACGTCGAGAAGGGGGGGGACGCTGTTGCCTTGGAATTC
>JAIXZD010000192.1 GCA_027489895.1 Planctomycetaceae bacterium | reverse complement strand
GACCAAACCCCCGGCCTGCATCGGCCGCCAGATGACCGGTGGATTCACTCAGGGTGGTGAGCGGGGCGCCAGCGACCAGTTCGCCAGTCGACAATTGTTCCAGATACTCGAGCACCCGTAACAGCCCATGCGAATCGTGCCCCCGCAGGTTCGATTCCACGAGGCTGTTGGCGACCATCGCCGCTTCGGTCGCCGTAGGGGGAGCGGCACCCGCCGGGACCTCGGCGGCACTAAAGAGGTCGCGGGCAAACCGTCGCGCCACCTCCGCAGAGAGCACCACATCGGGTCCCGATTCCTGGGAATTGAACATCATCGCTCCTTTGTGACGACCGCCCGCCTGTGTCGTGATTCAGACCAATCGGGGAGTGATCGTTAGTGAAGCGTCGTAGCGGAAATCGTGAGATTTCCGCCGACCGTGAACCCACTTTGCCGGAAGTCTCACGACTTCCGCTACCCCTGTTCTTGGCGGTGCCGCACCACTACTGCTCCATCGCGGTCACACCGGCCGTCTCAGCCGCATCCGTCAGGACCGTGGTCACCCCTGCCAAACGTTCCAGGAGAATTTCGAGCATCAGCGGATGCAGCCCGAGGTGCGGACAGAGTTCGAACTCCACGCCCGGGCTCTCGGCCGACAACTGCTGTCGAAACTCTTCCAGGTCGCTCGCCACATGCGTCCCGGCCGACAGAAAGTACGGCAGCATTTTGACTCGTTTGGCTCCAGCGGCGACGCAGGCCCGCCCCCCTTCGGGAATGGAGGGGGACGCCAGTTCGAGATACGCGATCTCGACCAGGGGATAAACGCCCCGTGCCTTGAGGCTGTTGGCCAGATGGACCAGATCATCGTTGGCGGCCTTGCGGCGGCTTCCATGCGCGATCAATAGCACCGCGGTCGGTTCAGGCACGTTCGTTCTTTCCAGAAAAAATCGTCTTTTCGGAACCAGTCGGTGGTCGCATGGAAATGACCCGTGTCGTCGTCGACCGACCCCACACCGGCTCCGCTCGCAGTTCGACTGAGCATCACCAAGTGGTCGACACAGCCCCGTCGTTCGTCACAACCGGAATCTACCGACGGGTCGGGCGAAACTGAACGTCGCGTGCGATTGATCCCACCACGGACTTCACCGGAATTGTCGCCTGGGGGGCAGGGGAAAACTATGCCGGTGACGGTGTTTGATTCGATACGGGAGACGATGTGTCGCGCACTGTGCGAAATCCGCGCGGTCAAACCGAGACATCGTCCCCGGAGAATGGGCCACCGAGTTTGGGTCAGAATCGCTATGGCTACAACTGCTTCCAGTCTCGATCTTGGATTTGCCGGGCCCAGTCGTTTTGCTGGCGGCCTGTCCAAATCCCTCGTGCTCGAGCCGATGCGCGCTCAGGCCGGGGTTGAGGCCATCATTCTCGACGGTCGCAAATGGATCATCGGGGCCGGGCAGGGCTGCACGATGCGGCTGCAGGTGGATGGCGTCGACGAACGACACTGTCTGATTCTCAACGGCCCGCATGGCCCGATCGTGAAATCGTGGGGACAGCGAACCTGGCTCAACGATCGCCCCGTTCGCGAAGCCGGGTTGCGGGATGGCGACCGACTGGCGATCGGTCCGGTCGTTCTCCGCGTTCGGAAGGCCCGCCCCAACGAGCAGTTCCCTGAATCTCAGGAACAACCCACAGGTCCCGAAGCCGAATCGATCGACTTCGAAGTCACGCCCACCGTGGCGGAAAGCGCGACTCCGGAGTCGGACACGACGGCCCGTGCCGCTCAGGAGAGTGTACGCGGCCTGGCCGGTGAGACGCCGATCCAGACGCAGCTCGCCGCGACCAACCCCGCGACGACTAACCTGCGGGATCAGGCAGCCAATGCCGCTCAACCATCGGAGAAGCCAGCGGAGCCCATCGCCGCGGCGGAAACGGTTGATCTTTTGCGACGCGAGCGGCATCTGGCCCGACTGCTCGCCTTACGCGCCCAGCGCCGCGCCCAGCGCGAGGCCAATGCCGAAGCCGACCGCCTTTTGCAGACTCTGGTCGCGCGACGCGAGGAGCTGGATTCGCGTGAAGTCGCCCTGCGGGCACAGGCCGACGCGTTGACGGGCGATCTGGGGCCGCGGGCCGAGGAACTGGCCCGCCGCGAGGAGGCGATCGCCAAGCGGCTGGCGGATGCGGCGACGCGGGAGACGGTTCTTTCCGCCCGCGAACAACGGCTTGACGCCGCCGAACAACTGGCCGCCCGGACGACAGCAGGCCTGTCGCGAAAGCGTGGTCTGGTTTCGGACCTCGCGGGCGAATTGCTCACGCACCAGGGGACGATCGACGCTCAGAAGCGAGCTGTCGAACACGATCGGCTCTCCGCCAGTCGACAGTTGGAAGAGGCCGCCACCCGATTGGCCGAGGCGGCCCGGCAGGAGATTGATGTCCGCAAGCAACTCAACGAGTTGACGACGCGCGAGTCGATCCTGGCCACCCGCAATGAGGGACTGGAACACCAGCTTCGGGAGCTCGCGTCCGGAATTGATCGATTGACGGAGCGGCAGACCAGTCTCGCCGCGCGGACCGCCGAGATCGAAGCCCAGGCCCGCGCCGCCGAAGCACTGCAGGCCACACTCGACGAGCGCGCGGCGGCGCTCGCTGGACGGGAACAACAGCTCAATCAGCGGGACGCCGACTACACCGCGCGATGGCAGGCGGTGGTCGAGAACGAAGCCCGCGTGGAGGCTTTGCAGTCTGATCTGCAGGCCCGGACCGACCAACTCGACAGTCTGGCGACAGAGCTTGAGGCCGCAAAAGTTTCGGCTGCGACGCATGCGTCCGAACTCGACAACCAGGCTGCCGCCCTGGCCCGGACCGAGGCGGCACTGGCTTCCCGCGAGGCGGACGTCGCAACCGCTGCCAAGGTGCTCGAGCAGCGCGCGGCCGACCTGCAACTGCAGGCAGATCATCTCGTCGCCCGGGAACACTCGGTGACCGAGACCGAGCAGTTGCTTGCAGCCCGCGCGGAACTGGTTGCGGCCCGGACCGCGGAAGTCGATTCGAAATCGGTCGCACTCGACGAACGAATCGCCTCGCTGACGGCGCGAGACGCCGAGATCGAGCGGGTCCGTCAGGCCCTCGAAGCCGATCGCGAAGAACTGGCTCGGCGGGAACAGGATCAACGGGAAGTTCACGACGAGATGGATCGGGAAATCGCGCGCCTCGCCGCCGAGGAGTCGCGGCTGGAAGAGCGGGCCGAGGAACTGGCCCAGCGGGAACGGGAAACCGACGAACGGTTTGAACTGCTCTCACAACGCGAGACGAGCCTGGATCGGCGCGAGCGGGTGACGCGAGATCTGGCCCCGGAAGATCTCGCTGCCGGGGAAGCCGCCGCGCTGGTCGAGCCAAGTGTCGACGATCGCCAGTCGGCCGAACGACTGGCTTGGGAGAATCGGCTCGCGGAACAGGAACTCGCGTTACAGCGCGAGCGGGAACGCCTCGCGGCAGAAGCCAGCGAACTCGAATCCGCTCGGCGTGAACTGGACAGTCGTCGCGAGAACCTGGCTGCGATCGCCGCGCTCGTAGGCCCGATCTCCGAGACGCCGACTTCGGCTCAAGATCAAGGCGTTGTCGCAGATTCGGGCGCAGATCAGGCACCTCTGGCCACTGCGGCCAGTCAGGCCGAACTGGATGCCTTGACCGCCGAGATGGCCAGCCGGGTCGCTGAGATTGAAGCCCGTGAAGCGGCTCTGGTGGAGCAGGAGGCGATTCTCGAAGCGGCCAGAAACGGTGCGGTCGAACTGCAATCCCGACTGACCCTCGACGCCGAGCGGCTCGACGCCGAACAGGCCGCGCTCGAGGCCGAGCGACAGGCCCTCGATTCCGATCGCCAGAGCCTGGATGCCCAGGCCGAGGGGCTCAATCAGCAGGAAGCGACGTTAACCCGCCGGGAAGCGGAGCTGGCGGTGAAGATGGAGGCCGCCGAACGGGGGCAAGGTCTCGCGGATGCGCAGTGGGCCGTTGACGAGTTCGCCTTGCCGGAACCTGCCGCGCAGGAAACGGCCGCGACTGACGACAACGCGCTCGCGGACAGTGTCCCGGTTCCCGCCCTGGACGCTCAACCGGCACCAGAGATTGAAGGGCTCGATCCCGCGGCAACCCAGGAAGCGGCCTTGGATCAGGCCATGCAGGACGAGATCGCCGCGCTGGAAGCGGAACTCGCCGCGGCAGCCCAGGAGTCGCCGAATCCCTCGTCGGCCGAAATAGATTCGCTTCTGCAGAACGAGGATTTCACCGGAATCGAGCCCTCGACGCTGGCTCAACCGGTTGCTGACGTCATGGAGGACTGGTTCCGCGTTCCGCCCAGCGCACGTCAGTTTGAGCAGTCCGCCCCAGACGCTCCCCTCGCGGAACTCGATCCAAACGGATCAGACCTGGTCGGACTCGACACCTCTGAAGTCGTGGCCGAGTTCTCGCCCATGGACGATCTCTCGGCCTCGGACCTCCCCAAAGTCCCCAATGACTGGTCCGCCCTCGACGCGCAACTGACGGCCTGGGAAACCCAGGCAGGCCATTCGGGAAGCCTCGTTCCCAGCACACTGGACTTTCCCGAGCTGGTCAATGCTCCGGAGTTTCCGGCCGTCAGCACGCTCTCTCTCGATGAGCTGGCCTCGACCCGTCTTGTCCCGGAACTCTCCGAACCCGAGTCCCTGTCCCAGATGGAACAGACGCTCGACCAACTGGCTGAATCGTATGGGGCCTCGTCCGCCGCCAGCGTCAACGAGGCTCTGGATGGTTCGACGGTGACAGGGCAGGAGGTCGCCGCGTGGGACGACCTGGCCGAAACCGACGGGCTGATGGAAACCGAATCTCCCGCCTTGGATGACGCTCCACAAATTCCGGACGAGCGCACGGCGGACGATTCGGGAGTTACGGCGGATGAATCCTTCGGCACGCCGGATGCGGTTGCCAGCTCCCCAACATCATTCCCGCCAGAACCGGCCCTTCTGGGCGGAACGACCGGGGACACTGGTGAAACCCACTTCGATGACGAAGCGCGGCAGTTGCTCGAACTGGAGAGTCGCCTGCGTCGCGAACGCGAAGAGTTGGCAGCCCTCGAACAGCGCTGGCGCAACCCCGACGCACTCGTGCCGCCTGTTGGCACGGCTTTGGACGGGGCGGGTTCCCCTGCGATCGCCCTGCCCGCGGGCGGCATTCCCCCGGCGTACGATCCCAACGGCCAGCGCCCCCTGGGCGATGCCCCCCAGGCCTTTAACCAATCCGCGTTCTATCCGCCGATCCTGCCGCCTGTCGGAGCCAACTCGTTCTGGCCAATGCCGACCTCCAGCGGGGAACTCCCTGCTGAGAACACCGCCTCTGGCCCGGATCGCTCGCCCCTGGAAGCGGACGATACGGCACCGGTCGCAGAGAGTGCCGCCCATACTAACCTGGCAAGTGAGACACCGGCCTCGATCCCAGCGCAGTCGACGCCCTTCGGTCCGATCCATTCAGGACCCGCATACCCCGCTCCCGTTTTCCCCGGCACTGGTTGTTCCGGTCCGGCTTACTCGGGGCCGGGTTTCCCGGGACCGGTCCCGGCCGGACCAGTCGCTGTCGACGGACTGCCCGGAGCGCCCGGTGTTGGCCCGGCACCGGCTGTGCTCCCCGGTGGGCCTGCCCCCTACCCGGCGTTTTTCGGGGGGGCGATGGCCTTTCCGGGCATGTACATGCTGCCCCCGCCTGTGGGTGAGGCCCCGCAGCAGAAGCTCAATCCGGCGGACGATGTCCCCAGGCCAAAGGCCGAACCCTTTTTTCCGACTCAGTCCGGACCGCTGATCAACAAGATCTCCGCCCTCGGACTCCCGTCGGAACTTGAATCGCTCCCCAACCTCGACCTGTCCGACGACACATCGTCTTTGTTGGGCATGGCCACGCGGATGGATGACGAGGCTGGCCTCGGAATGTACGGCGAAATGGATACCTGCCCCGAGGCGGGCGGAGTGGCCGTCGAACAGTGTCCCGAGAATGGCGCCCTGCTCTCCGAAGATGACCTCGCCGAACTGCAGGAATCTCAAACCGATTCCGAAGAGCGATCGTCCCGGCCGGTCGAACCGGGCAACGTGCGCTCGCTGCTCGCCGAAATGTTCGGAATTGCGGAACTGGCCCAGACTGAAACCGAACCCGCGGTGGACGGTCCGGCGTCGACAACCGACTCCGCCCCGGCCGAAGACGGCAACTCGATCGACCTGTCCGGCTTGAACCTGGAAATGCCGCCAGCTCCGGAAGCAGCCGCCAGCGCCGCCGAAGCCAGCGCGGCCGAGCCAGCCGCCGAACCAGAGATGAGTGACGACGACTCCATCTCGCAGTACATGGAGAAACTGCTGGCCCGCTCACGCCCCGGTGGCGGCGTGTCCCCGACCGTTGTCGTCGCCGCACCGAGCGTGGAATCGGCCCAAAAAACGTTGGCCCCCGCTGGTACATCCGTCGAAGATCTCGACCTGTCTCAACTGACCGAAACCGATGGAGA
Source organism: Planctomycetaceae bacterium (assembly GCA_027489895.1). Classification (GTDB taxonomy): domain Bacteria; phylum Planctomycetota; class Planctomycetia; order Planctomycetales; family Planctomycetaceae; genus JAIXZD01. The sequence continues at coordinate 3,384 of JAIXZD010000192.1, read as the reverse complement.
GACGCATCCGGTGCATCCGGTGGGGCCAATGGTTCCGCGAGCCAAAGTCGATCCGAACGAATTGCGGATTCGCAACGACTTTCTGCGCGAAGTCGCCAACAAAACCGCCAGATTAGCGCTCGCCCGCCATCGCCAGCGGCAACAGCGAACCAACCGCCTGTTCAAGGCGGCCGTCACCACCGCCTCGCTTGCGCTGGGCGGGGCGATCCTGTCGGGCATCGCCGGCGGCAACCGCCTGCAGAACGTCCACGCCTATGTCGCGATCGGCATCGGGCTGTTCATGGGGAGCAGCCTTGCCCAGGACCTGTTGCGGATTCGCAAGGCGAAGCGTGACGGGCAGCTTTCGACCATCTCTCCCAAGCCCACGGATCACACCGGAGAGGCCGACCAGAACAAGACCAAGCCCGTCGACCTGGCTCGGACTGAATCACCCGAAACGGAACCCGTCCAGATTCTGGATCGCACGGGATCGCCGGATGTCCCGGCGGCAATCGACACGGCCGCGATTCCCCCGACCAACCTCGATACTCCCGCGAATTAGTCTGCCGGGCTTGGCCCGGTGTCGAGGGCGGCCCGGCCGACCTGAGACGCACTCCTGGGCCGCCCGTTCAGGTGTGTCCCGGTGTTGTGTCTGTCAGGAGAGCGGTCCCGTGCAGGTCTCCAGCGTCGCCTGGGCCGACCCGAAGTTGCGCGACATTCTCATCTCACGACATGCGTGTGCCACTGGCTTCGCCAGTAAGGACGGGGGATGCTCACACGGCACGGGCAGAGCCAGCGGCACACAATCGATCAGGTCCCTTCTTTCTGGATCTCGACCCTGGCTGGATCTCGACCCTGGCGCTCGACAAACCATTCCATCGACTCGGATAGGACCGGCGGGATTCGAACCCACAACCAAGGGATTATGCGTACCACTTCGGCTTTCGCCGCCCCTTTCGGGTTGGTGGTCTGGACTATCCCTTCAGGCTGCGCCCCGGCCAATCGTCTGCCAAGGCCCAACCTGTCTGCCGTCTAGTCTCTACACCTTCCGTGACCCGCCCGACCCACGGGTCGGTTGATCGCGGCTTGGCTCGGGATTGGCCTGCCTCTTGCGAGGGGTAGCGTTCCCCGAGTTTGACAGATTCTACCGGTGCTCTCCGCTGTGGAATCGGTCCGATCGACCCGCTCGGCCTATCGAACCGCCCACGCGCAAGAGACGCTACCGGCAACCCGTTGCGAACCACCGTGCCGACGCCTGTCAGGTCAATCGGTTTAGGTCGCCCGCCTCAAGTCCCCTGCTCTAACCATTGAGCTACGGTCCCAGCAACTCGGGCCAATTCCTTCCGTTCGTCTCGAACCGGCCCGCCTGCACCATTTGTTGTAACACAAGCGCGGCCGGTTTTCAGGTAGCGGTCTTTTCCATACACCCACGTCCAAGGTGTTCATCCTGCCAGCCGTTCGACGCACGACTTTGCCGCCTGGGAAAGGCGTGCCGGGTGCTCGCCACCTCAGCGCGGCTCCCAGGCACGAAGTAACCGCTTGAATGGCCTAATCCGAGGAGCGGACCTTGCCGCCTGCGAAAGGTGGTTTGAACAGGGAACATCGCCGATTGGGAAAACTCGCGGGATCGATCCTTGGTTTGCGATCGTTCGCGAAACGCCGAAGTCTAGGCCGACACCGCTTGTGAGAGCGCCCGATTCGCGGCTGGCGTTCAGCAGCGTTCCCATCCGAACTTAAAGCGTACAGAGGCAAGTTCGCCGCCCAGAAATCGCCAGGAGGGCGTGTGGGTGGAGGAGATGGAATCGCAGTGGGTGCGACGCGTTGGTTTGAACAGCCCGAACCAGCAACGTGCCGATCCCGCCACGAATCCAAGGGTCGAGATGCCGGTGGAATCGGCAGCGCGACCTCGCCGCTTGGGCCCACGCGCGTTCCCATCGGAACGACGGGCGGCGATCTCCGATCATCCCATCACACGCGACGGCTTCCTACTCCCGATCTCCCCGCTGCTCCTCGGGTTCTACTCCGGGTTTCCCGGAAGAAAGCCACTGGCGATGACTCGATTTGTTTCAGCCTGTTCGACCGCCGACGGCTCGCGCCGCTTAAAGTGTCTCGGGCTGTGCCTGACGTTTCTGTTCGTCTGCACTGTCGTCATTAACGTCCAGCCGACCCGGGCGCGAGCCGGAATGGATATGGCGTCCCCCTCGCTGGCCGAGTCGGAACCGCTCCCTCCGCCCCCCGTTCGCGACCTGCCCCAGGCCCAGCTCGCCGCCACCACCAAAGACCTCTCGCTCGAGATGCGGACCAGTCCGCTGGCTCTCCAGTTGCACGTTGCCCATCTGGAACTGGCTGCCTACCGCCTTCGGGAAAAGGGGGCTTATTCCTGCACCTTCTGCAAGCAGGAAAGCCTGGAAGATGGCACGGCCGGTGAAATGCAGGTCATGGAACTGAAGATGCGGCATGCCCCCTTCAGCCTCTACATGAAGTGGGTCGAAGGTGGCGACACCGGCCGACAGATTCTGTTTGTCGACAACGGTCCCGACTCGAAGATGCTGGTCAAACTGGGCGGGTTCAAAGGGAAACTGCTCCCCCCCATCAAGCTCGATCCGCAGGGCGATCTGGCCCGCAGCGAATCGCGACATCCCATCACCGACATGGGGCTGCTCAAACTGACCGAAACGATTCTGCAATACCGGCAGCGCGATCTGGCCAACCAGCACGAAGTGCGCTGGGAAATGAGCTCCGGCGAACAGTACGGCGACCGTCCCTGCCACCTGTTCCAGATTCACTACAAATCGAAGACGTACGAGCCGACCTACCGCAAATCGCTCGTCTGGATGGACCGCGACCTCGGCCTGCCCGTGCAGGTCCAGAATTACGGGTGGGGAGAAGAGAGCGTCGAACTGACGGCCGAGGAACTCGACGAGGTGACGCTCATCGAGAACTACGGCTACTCCGATCTCGACTTCGCGACGCAGCTCGCCGATGGCGACTTCGACAAAGCCAACCCGAACTACACCTTCCGCCGGTAGGTTGGCGCCACGCCGAAAGAAAAGTTAGCCTCCTCCCACAGGGAACATGTCGAATCGGCCGCGGGCCGTCTGAGCAATGACCGTAAGGCAACCACCCGAATGCGGCCTCTATCGCATGCGGGTGGTTTTGTTTTACTGGGCGGCGGATCGAGCGAGCCGTTCGAGAGTGGTTCCAATCCAGTAAAGGTTTCCGCTCTTCGCCAGTTCATGCGTTCCCGATTGCGAACGCCTTCTACGGCGCACTGGCCACCGCGAGCTTTGGCTGCGGGCCAATACACCAGAGGTGCTGCTCGCCGCGCACGAACAGATTGCCGCCCGATACTGCCGCCGAGGCGTACGTGGTCTCCCCCAACGGGTTCTCGGCGACGACTTCCAG
>JAIXZD010000225.1 GCA_027489895.1 Planctomycetaceae bacterium | reverse complement strand
GGGTCTGTCTGGCGAGTGCGTTCGCGGTGGCGTCGGGGAACCGGGCGGCGGCGGTGGGTTAGGACGGGCTGCGCCCGAAAGTCAAAAGTCAAAAGTACGCAGGCGTGGGGCGGGGGTCGAATGGGTTGGGCTCGTTCACCACCAAGGCACGAAGGCACCAAGGGGAGAGAGAGAATGACCGAATGAGGAAATGACTAATGACTAATGGGGGCTGTTTTGCGGGGGTCTTCCCCGGAGGCTTTGGTCGTTCAAAGCAGCTCATTAGGCATTAGGCATTGGGACATTAGGCATTTGCTCAATAGGAATAGTGCGTTTCAGGATTGGTCGAATTCATACGGGAGATTGAATGAACGGGACGAGTTTGCGGGGGTTGGTGGAGTCGCTGGGGGCGGAGGGGTTTTATCAGAAGGTGTGTCAGCTGCTGAATGAGAAGCAGGTGGCCGTGGATGACTTCTCGTATTACGAGCTGGCGGAGGCGTGTGGGGTGCTGCCTTCGCTGCGCTCGGCGGGGCGGCGGATGGGAGGAGAGGGCTCGACGACGGCTCTGTTGCGGGAGGCGGGGCCGGGGGTTTCGACGAGTCTGTTCCAGGTGGTGACGGGGGAACTGATTGGTCGGAAGGTGATCGAGGGGTATGAGGATGCGAGCGGGTTCATCGGGGACAAGCTCGTCACGGTGATTCCGAGCCGGTATCGGCAGACGAAGCTGGCGGGGTTCCGGGCGCTGGCGGGTCCGAGCGAGGTGCACGAGGGGCATCCGTATGAGGAGTCGACGTTTGGGGAGAAGTCGGTCACGACGAACGAGTCGAAGCAGGGGCGGATCCTGTCGATCAACGAGGAGTTGATCGCGTTCGACCAGACGGGCGAGATCAACCGCCGGGCGATGCAGATGGGGTTCTATCTGCGGCAGGAGCGGGAGCGGGCGATCGTTCGTGGCGTGAGCGATGCGGATGCGGGGGCGGGGAAGCCGGTCTATCGGCCGGGCGGCGTGGGGACGGGTCTGTACGCGACGAATGGGTCGCATCGGAACTGGGTCGGGGCGGGGAATACGACGTCGAGCGGGTTTGCGACGGCGGTGCCGCTGGAGGACTGGACGGACATCGAGACGGTGTTGCATTACCGGGCGACGCAGGTGGTGGATGACCGGGTGGATGGGTCGGGTCGGCCGATCGTGATGCCGGTGAAGCACCTGCTGGTGCCGGAGGCGCTGCGCGGGCGGGCGACGAGCATCGTGCGGTCGACGGAGATCCGGGTGTCGAACGACGACGGCGAGACGAAGTTCGCGAATCCGGTGCAGGGGTTGGTCGAGGTACTCAGTTCGCCGTTCCTGGACGAACAGGGCGGCGAGGCGGCGTTCGACTGGTATCTGGGCGACTTCCGGAAGCAGTTTGTGTGGACGGAGATCTGGCCGGTGCAGACGTTCTTGCAGCGGGCGGAGAGCGAGGCGGCGTTTGAGCGGGATGTCGTGCTGCGGGTGAAGGTGCGGTACTTCGGCGGGATCTCGGCGGTGGACACGGTCGGGGTGACAAAGGTAGACGGGCGGGCCTAAGGGCCCGCAAGTCAAAAGTCAAAAGGAAAAAGTCAAAAGTGCGCAGGCGTGGGGGGGGGCGGGTTATGGGAGGCTCGTTCACACGAAGACTCAAAGACGCGAAGGAAAGGCGGGTCAACGGGGCGAAGGTTCTTTTTTCGCGGTTTTGACCTGCGAAGAGTGAGGTTAGGGCGCGGGACGAAGGGGGCGCGGGACGAAGGGTCAGGGGGAGGGAGGCGTGGGACCGGTCGGCGGGACGGTGAGCGATGGCGCGGTGGTTTCGATTGAGACTGGGGCGCGGGTCGTGGGCCTGGTGAGGCACGAGAGCCGGGTTGGTCTGCGCTTCCTTCCCCCGTTTTTGGTGGGGTGGCTTGGGGTGGGTGCGAACGGACCGGGTGGGGGTATGTTCTGGCGGTTGAGCGCGGAAGGTGTGGCTTCCTGTCGCTGCGCGACCCGACCACGAGGTGGTCGGGCCACCCGGTTTACGACCGTTTGGTTCTTACCCGGTTGCGTGGGGTGTTTCTGGAATGGTTGGAGGGAGGAGTGGGCGTGGGGTTTGAGCGGGCGGTGGTTTGGCGGCGGGGGGATGGGGCGGAGGTCGGGCTGGTGATTCGGCCGTTGCGGCTGGGGTTTCGCGAGCGGTGGGCGGGGTGGGGGATTGTGCCGCCGGAGGTTCCTAGGCGGGCGCTACGGGATGGTCAGGGTCGGCTCGTCAGGGATGAGCAGGGGCTGGCGGTGCTGGTGGCGGATGGGCAGGGGCCTGGGTATCGGGCGGCGTGCGAGCGGTATCAGGCGCGGGTGGCGGGGCTCTTGATTGCGGAAGGTCTGGTGGGCGGGGGGGTGTCGATTCAGGCGCAGGCTCCGCCGGTGGGTGAGGAGGCGACGGGGTACGCCGATGCGGTGTTGGTCGAGCTGGAGGCGGCGGGGTTTTCGGCGGGGGATGTGCTCTGGTTGTGTGATGAGATTCTGCGGCTGAGTCGGCTGGGGGGCGAGCATCTGGCGCGGGAGGAGGGCCGGTTGCGCGTGGGGGAGTAGGAGGTGGCAGGGCCTGGTCGCTGGAGGGATGGGTGCTGCTGGTGTGTGAGCGGTGGGGGATGCAGGAAGTGGAGTTTTGGGAGGCGAGCTATGCGCAGCAGGTGCGGTGGCTGGCTTGGGAGAGGGTGAGGGGAAGGACGAATGGCCTAATGACTAATGACTAAGGGTGGGCGGTTCGGTGTTAATAGCGAATACCGAATACCGAATCACGAATTACTAAGGGGAGGTGGGGGTGGCGGATCTGGTGACGTTGGAGGGGTTGGAGGGGGCGGCGACTTCGGAGGGGCAGGTCCGGGGAATTTTACAACAGATTGATTTGGATATTGCGAATCTCGCGCGGGACGGGAAGTTGGCGGCGCTGAAGTATGCGGTGCCTGGGGCGGCGGGTCGGAGCGCGGATCGGGCGATCAATTTGAAGACGCTGCTGGAGGCGCGGCGGTACTACGAGGGGGTGCTGTCGCGGCTGCCGGCGATGGAGGTGAGCTGCGCAAGTCAAAAGTAAAAAGGCAAAAGTCAAAAGTGCGCAAGCGTTCTGGCCTGGCTGGTTGTGGATTGGGAGGGAGGCGGGGTGTTGCTGGAGGATTGGGCGCGGGTGGTGGCG
>JAIXZD010000383.1 GCA_027489895.1 Planctomycetaceae bacterium | reverse complement strand
TACATGGAACAGATCGCCAACGGCTCGGTGATCCACGCGGGGACGATGAATTCCTGCAACCCAACCGTCGCCGCGGCGCTCGCCACGCTCGACGTGCTAGAACAACAGCACGTTCCCGCTCGACTCAAGCAGTTGGGCTTGCGGCTGATGGAGGGCCTGCGCGAGGTCTCGCGGTCTGCGGGCCGACCAATGCTCGTCCAGGGCCTGGGACCGATGTTCCACTGCGGCTTCACGTCTGCCAGCAAAGTGACCGATCTCCGCGGTGTGCTCACCTACGACAAAGCCACCTACGGCGCGTTCGTCTCCGGGATGCAGGAACGTGGCATCCGCCTCATCGGCCGAGGTCTCTGGTACATCTCCGGTGCCCACGTCGACGCCGACATCGACCAGGCCATCAAGACCGCAGGCGATGTGCTGCAAGCACTTCCAAAGTAAGCAGACGGGTCCGTCATGAGTCGGGTGGGCACTGCCCACCCGTGCTCACCCGCGTCGATACCCCGCGAATTGGCGAGGATCCACGCTGAGCTGTCGACCGTCTCGAACTTGATCCTGAACTGAAGACAAAAAAACCGGCGGCGGGAAAACTTCCCGCTGCCGGCTCAAACTCAGAGTTGTCGATCCACAGCAGGCCGCGATTGCTCGCAGCCGTCAACTACATCCAACATTACTTCTTCTCGTCGGCGATGGCCGCCTGGGCCGCCGCCAGCGAGGCGATCGGCACTCGGTACGGAGAGCACGAAACGTAATCCAGGCCAATCTTGTGGCAGAAGATCACGCTCGCCGGGTCGCCGCCGTGCTCGCCGCAGATCCCGATCTTGAGATCCTTGCGAGTCGACCGGCCGCCCTGCACGCCCAGCTTCATCAGCCCGCCGATTCCGTCCTGATCGATCGTCTGGAACGGGTCCGAGGGGATGATGTCCAATTCCTTGTACTCGTTGATGAATCCGCCGTAGTCGTCCCGGCTGATCCCCAAGCCCGTCTGCGTCAGGTCGTTCGTCCCGAAGCTGAAGAACTCGGCTCCCTTGGCGATCTGGTCGGCACAGACCGCGGCACGCGGCACTTCGATCATCGTGCCCACGAGGTAGTCGACCTTCACGCCTGTTTCCGCGAACACCTTTTCGGCCTGCTCGCGAACGATCTTTTCCTGGTGCTTGAACTCGGTCGAGAACCCCACCAGCGGAATCATCACTTCGGGGATGACCGTCAATCCGGCCTTCTTCACGTGGCAGGCCGCTTCGAAAATCGCCCGGGCCTGCATCGCGGTGATTTCCGGGTAGACGATCCCCAGGCGGCAGCCGCGATGACCGAGCATCGGGTTGCTTTCGTGGAGTTCATGCACGCGGCGCTTCACCTCGTCGACCGAAATTCGCAGCTTCTCGGCCAGCATCGCCTGCGAGGCATGGTCGTGCGGCAGGAACTCGTGGAGAGGCGGATCGAGCAGGCGGATCGTCACCGGACGCTCACCCATCGCCTTGAACAGCCCCGCGAAGTCGTCCCGCTGGAACGGCAGCAGCTTCTTGAGCGCTTCTTCCCGCTGCGGCAAGTCCCCCGCGAGGATCATCTCGCGGAACTCGTCGATGTGGTCGAAGAACATGTGCTCGGTCCGGCAGAGGCCAATCCCTTCCGCACCGAACGCCACCGCTTCCGCCGCCTGGTTCGGCTGGTCGGCATTCGTGCGGATCTTCAGCTTGCGGTACTTGGCGACCCACGTCATCAGCTCGGCATATCGGCCGTACACTTCCGATTCCGAAGGCTTCAGCGTCTTGCTGATGAGCACCTGGATCACTTCGCTCGGCTTGGTCGAGACCTTGCCTTCGAAGACTTCCCCGGTGAACCCGTCGATGCTGATGTACTCGCCTTCCTTGAACGTCTTGCCGCCCACCGTGAGCGTGGCCGATTCGTAGTCGATCGACAGGTCCTGCGCACCGACCACGCAGACCTTGCCCATCTGCCGGCTGACAAGCGCAGCATGCGAACTGGCACCACCGAACGCCGTCAGAATCCCCTTCGCGACTTTCATCCCGCGCAGGTCTTCCGGCGTCGTTTCGCGACGGACCAGAATCAGTTCGATCGAACCATTCGCGAGGAACTTCTTCTCGGCGTCATCGGCATGGAAGACAATCTGACCGGTCGCCGCACCGGGACCCGCGTTGATCCCCTTCGTCAGCAGCTTGCCCGAATCGACGGCCGACTTTTTCCCGGCCAGGTCGAACACCGGCTGCAGCAGCTGGTTCAGGTCGTCCGCGGGAATCCGCTTGGCCGACAGAGCCTCTTTCTCGGAGATCTTGCCTTCGCGAACGAGATCGACCGCGATGCGGACAGCCGCGAACCCGGTCCGCTTGGCGTTGCGGGTCTGCAGCATCCAGACCTTGCCGCGCTCGACCGTGAACTCGATGTCCTGCACGTCCTTGTAGTGGTTCTCGAGAATCTTGCCGATGTTGTCGAGTTCCGCGTACGCCTTCGGCATTTCCTTGGCGAGCGTTTCCTCGATCCGCTTCGGCGTCCGGATCCCCGCGACGACGTCTTCGCCTTGTGCGTTGATCAGATAGTCGCCGCAGTAGCCGGGCGTCCCGAGGGCACCATCACGGGTCAGGGCCACGCCCGTGGCGCAGTCGTCACCCAGGTTCCCGAACACCATCGCCTGAACGTTGACCGCGGTCCCCCATTCGTGGGGAATGCCGTAGGTCCGGCGATAGACGATCGCGCGGTCGTTCATCCAGCTGGAAAACACGGCCCCGATCGCACCCCACACCTGCTCTTTGGGGTTGGCCGGGAAATCGCTGCCCGTGCGGCTCTTGATCGCGGCCTTGAACTCCGCCACCAGTTCCTTGAGGTGCTGCACGTTCAGGTCGGTGTCTTCCTTCGCCCCGACCGCATGCTTTTTGTGCTCGAGGATTTCCTCGAACGGGTCGATGTCCGTCTTCTTCTGCGGCTTCAGCCCCAGCACGACGTCGCCGTACATCTGCACGAAGCGGCGGTAGCTGTCCCACGCGAAGCGATCATTGCCCGACTTCTTCGCCAGTGCTTCGACCGTCGTGTCATTCAGCCCGATGTTGAGAACCGTGTCCATCATCCCGGGCATCGAGTCGCGGGCACCCGAGCGGCAGGAGACGAGCAGCGGGTCGGTCGTATCGCCGAACTTCTTGCCCATCGCCTTCTCGACCTTGGCCATCGCCTCGTCGACCTGGGCGGCCAGCTCCGGGGGATACTTTCGGTCGTTCGCGTAGAAGTAATTGCAGACTTCGGTGCCAATGGTGAACCCGGCCGGAACAGGAAGGCCGATATTCGTCATTTCGGCGAGGTTCGCACCCTTCCCACCCAACTCGGCCCGCATCACCGCGCCGCCTTCGGCCTTACCATCGCCGAAGTAGTAGACATACTTCTTGGACATACAGTTCCGTCCTGGGATGACCGACCCCGCGCGAGCGCTGAGCCGTCCTCCGGTTCGAGAAACAATTCCCCAGGCACCTCGCCCGGAGACAACAAAACCGTGAATCGTTTTCGTCAAAAATTGAGATTGTCAGCACGCTCGCACAGTCTGGCCGCCTCCGCGTCCCGAGAAGATCGGTTCGCGCCGCTGCAAGAATGCACAAGAGAACGCCGATTCGACCGGCTGCGGGCGCAATCTCCCCTCAAGCACAAGCCGAGCGGGGGAAAGCTAAGGGACAGCCGCGTTAGCGTCAAGCAACGCCCGGACAATGTCGTGACGGGTGAGCCGGAAGCGTCAGCGCCCGGAGGTTGAGCGATTCCCGCCAGAAATCACAGGCCGTGCCATGATTGCACCGTTTCGGGGCAAGCATGCCAACCGGGGGACAGCGTACGACCGCCAGCCCTGCGAGTTTTCTTGAACTCGGTGGCAAAGAGACTCGAGTGCCGCTTGCATGCTTGCCCCGCAAAGCCGGTGCAAGCATGGCACCGCGAATTCACTCCAGAGTCTGCGGATTCATTCAGGAAAACCCAATGGGCCAATCTGCTCCGCCAGCCTATTTCGCGGCTTCACCCACGCAGTACAACCTTCGATTCGACCGCAGATAGAGCCGATCCCCCGCGATCGCGGGCGTCGCGTTGAAATCGCTCTCGTCCGACGCAAATCGGTTTTGCGCCAGCACCTGGTAAGTCGGCTTGGCCGGAAGCACCAGCGTCCCGTTCTGACGCGTCACGACGAGAATCCGGTCCTTCACCACAACGGGCGACGCATAGACCGGTCGTCCACCCGAAGTGATCTCCGTCACCCGCTGGCGGTACACCTGCTTCCCCGTCTGCGCATCGAGACAGTAGGCCAACCCCCGATCATCGATCCAATACAGGTGATTGCCCGTCAATACCGGGGTCGCCACGTAAGAACTGTCGCGCGACGTCCACCCCACGCTCGATTTGGTCGCATCGCCCTTCCCTCCAGGCTTGATCGACAGACTTCCGGCCGACCGGAATCCGCCAAACAGATACAGCCGTTCGGTGTCGACGATCACGCTGGGCGAAATGTTCCCCGTGAGGGAATGTTCCGCGAACCAGGTCAGTTTGCCGGTTTTCGGATTCAGCCCCCAGACCTCGCCCGGTGCCCCCAGAACCAGGTCCGTCCGCTCGGCCGAAACCGGCACCAGGGCGGGCGTCCCATACGCCAGTTCCAGGACCGATCCGGTCGCCTTCCAGACCTCTTTTCCCGTCGCCCGATCGAGTGCCCGAACCGACTGGCTTTCCTCCGAGGCATTGACGATCACGTACTCGTTGTAGAGCACCAGGCTGGCCGCCGACCCCCATTTCCGGCTGCTCGACTCCTTGCCAACCGGCGTCTGCCACAGCGGCTTGCCCGAGTGATCGAACGCGTGCACCCCGCTTTTGCCAAAAAACGCATAGACGCGGTCGGCATCGACAACCGGCGTGTTCGAGGCGTATCCATGCTCGGCGATGTAGCCTTCGTACCGGTCCTCAGGCTGAACGGAGTCAATGTCGCGTGTCCAGCGGATCGAACCAGTTTTCGGATCGACCGAGACCAGTTGCCGCTTCAGCGCCTCCAACGAGCCTGACCCCGCACCGGGCACCCCATAGCCCGAGTAACATGTGATGTAGAGGTGGTCGCCCAGAATCACCGGGCTGGACGTCCCCGCCCCCGGCAGGTCGACCTTCCAGAGCAGATTCCGCGCGTCGTCCCAGTTGAGTGGGAGCGAATCCGAACTCGTCGCCCGACCGCCGGGGCCTCGGAACTGAGGCCAATCGTCCGCCGCAACCGGTTGACACAGACTGAGGCAAAATAGAGCCACTAGCGCCGTCAGGCGAATCGAAATCGGCATGGCGAAACGGTCCCGGAAGTAGCACGCCGCCTCGCGTGGCGCGCACCGGCACGCTCGATAGACAGCGACTTACCGATAAAACCCCGCGAACGCCAAATGGTTTCGTCCAAACCCTCTAACGCCCCTGAGGTAGCGGAAGCCGTGAGGCTTCCCCAAGCCACACCCCGCGAAAATCCGCCTACCAGAGCATCCACCGCTTCATGACCCATTCGACGACATCGCCGAACAGCACATAGCCCAGGCTCATCGGTCCGCAATCAATTCGCGCCCGGACCTCGGCTCCAATCCGCAGATGCTCCTTCAGACGCGGCATCTCATCTTCTCGAATGCTCGCGTACGCCTCGACGACCGTACCTTCCTTCTCCGAGACGGCCGCCCGGGTCGCTTCCGATTCCAGCACGCCGTGGAACGTCGTTTCATGCGTGGTGGCCAGCAGAAACTCGACCGGCAGCGCATCGGTCCCCGTCAGCACCTGCCGACGCAACACATGCCCCATGCGATGTTCGGGCACTTCCAGTTCCAGCCGCCACGGCCCGCTGTCGTCCATGATCTCGAGCAGCTTTTCGCCCCGGGTGACCGGTCGATTCAGCAGCAACTGCTGCAACTGGAACGTGGCAACGACGCCGTCGATCTGCGAGCGTACCGTCAGCTTCTCGACCTGCGACTTGAGAATGTTCAGCTCCGCCTCAAGACCTTCCAGGTCGACCCGCGTCTGCACCATTTTTCCCGTCGCTTCGATTTCCTCTTTGCGATTGGCCGCCTTGACGGCTTCATTCACCTGCGCTTCCAGAGCAAGCAGTAGCTGGCCTTTTTCGCTGCGCTCATTCTCCGCCGCCAGGAGCTTCGCCTGCAGTTCCTCGTTCCGCAGCACAACCAGCGGGTCGCCCTTTTTCACGCGGTCGCCACTGTCCACAAACAGCTTGACCACCTCGCCATCCCATGAGGCAAACACATCGCTTTGAATCTTGGGCAGCAGCACGCCTTTGCTTTCAGCCCGGTAGTCCCACTTCACGAACACAAGCGCTAGCGTCGCCGCCGTGAACAAGATCAACCCGGCGACTAGCCGCCGCAACCGCTTGCCGCGAATCCGGTCCCACTGATCGCCCAGAAACCGCCACACTGGCAGCAAAAACAGCCGCTCGTGCTTGAGGGCATTGTCCAACGCCCCGGCCACATGCTCCGCCACCAGGGTCGACCGCTCGACGAGGTTCGCCCGCGGACGGCTCTCCGCGACTTGTTCGACAATCAACGCTCCGATCACCTTCCTCGGTTTGACATCGCGTGTCTGTTTGGTGTCGTCGAGGTCCTGCCCCGAGAGAATCGCCGCGTTCTCGCGCAGGGGAATCACCTGCACCATCCGCGAACCACTCTCCTGGAGGTAGTCCGTCAGGGCCGTCTCGACCTGCGGAGCGAGCGGCTCATTGGTTCCGGTAAACAAAAGCGGGTCGCCCGTCGCCGTGACGCGATGCGCCAGCCGCGACATCAACCGCACGAGGTTCGCCCGTCGGTTGACGGCGTCGGTCCCGGAAATCGCCAGAATCCGGGTGCTATCGCCTCGCCGGACCGCCACGCTCACGCGGTCGCACTGCAGCAGTTGCCGGCCGTCGTTCGCCACGACATGCGAGACCTGCTGCGAGTACAGACTTCGCTGGAGTTGCAGCAGAAACCGCTCGAACTGCTTCCAAAAGTCGATCGGAGCCGATTGCGACTTCGCACTATCCTGCCGGTCCAGGTACCGCGAGGCATGCCCGCACATCTGCTCCATGAACTGGAGATACCCCGGGCGGGCGTCTTTGGGGGAATCGGGCCGCTGAAAGATTTCGACCGCGCCGACAACCTGCTTCTGCCGCAACAACGCCGCCACGAGCAGCACGTGCGACGTTGGCAGATCTTTGTCGGCGTCGGGCGCGAGGACTCGCGCCTCGCCCGTTTCAATCACATCGCCAATGACGCGGTCGTTGTTTTGGGCCGCCTCTTTGCGCTCATAGAAGCCAGTCGCCGCGAGATTCACCTCGGCCGCCATCCCGGTCCGACCTTGTGGATCACGAAGCCAGATCGCCCCCGCCTGCGCTCCCAGAACGACGACCAGTCGTCCCAAAAATTCGCGGAAAAACGTATCCGGTGGCCCGCCCGCATCGGCGATTAACTCAATTTCACGGGCCAGCCGTGTCACCTGGTCGCGGGCCTGCTGAATATTTGTCTGCATCGAGGGGGGTCCACGGGTCGCGCTGCGGAGTTCTCGCCGGTGGAAGCAGGCTTCCCCCGGAGTTCTATCTGGACGTTGAAGCAAATCGACGCTTGAAATGATCGATCATCGCGGATGATAGCGGTTAGACGCGAGATTGTCGGCGTTTGCTCCGTACCAAAGGCCACCTCGACAAAAAAGACGCATTTCATGCCTGGAAGTGGAAGCGGGCAATCTGCTCGATCCCTGCCGATCGCGTAAACTTTCCGGCTTCACCATCCTATTGAGGTCCAAGTTCCCGCCTGCCAGACCCACTTTCTTCTAATCCGGTTCCGTCGAGCGGGTTCATCCCAAGACTCTGAAAATGTTTCGTCGCGAGCCGGTCAGCTCTCCGAGGAGTGTTTTTTTGGAGAGGCTGGATTTGCCTTTCCAGGTCGTGCCTGGCGACTTGGTGGTCAATCCCGACTTCCACATTGGGTAGAATGCTTTTCGGTCACCTCGTGCTCGCAATGGCCTTCCCGATCTTGACCGTGCCGGGTTGCACGGGGACACTAATCTCGTCGGTGGTGTCCGATTCGTTGCGTTGATAATGCCAACCAGCCGCCGCCTCGGTGACCGAGGCCGCCGCTCTTTCGTTCCTCCAATCACTGACCCTGCAGGAGTGATCCCATGACACGTTCTCTCTCAACGCTGCTCGTCGCCGTGGCTGTCTTTTCAAGCTGCCTGCCGCTTTCCGCCGCTGAGATCACCGGTGAATACCTCGAAGCCCGCACCTGCGACGTGTACACCGGCCCCTGCTTCGCCAACGGCGAAATCGGCTTGACTGGCCGGGAAGCGGTGATGGCCTGGAAGGTGGACACCGGCAAATGGGCGAATGTCGACCTGTCTGGTCTCTGTGTCGCCCTTGTCATTCGCGCCGACGACACGCTCGGTTACGGCGGGACGTTCACCTCGAACCCAAAACAGATCGACTCGGTCATTCTGGTTGATTCGACCGCGACTGATGCTCAGCGCGACGCCTTGGTGCGATTTGTTCAGGACACGGCCACCGGGTTGACCAAAAGCGTCCGCCGGATCGAACGCGCTCCGATCTCCCTCGAAAATGACTTCGTCAGCGGCAAGGGGAAGTTCCGCGCGGGTCAGCTCGCGAAGATCGAGACGCGCGGGTTCAAGGGGGGCGACTGCGTCTGTTCCAACGAATCGGTTATCTACTCTCCGCTCGCGCCGATCGAGAACGTCAAGGCGGCCTACACCGTGAACATGACATTCGATGGCAAGGGCTTGGGCGGCACCTGGACGACGATCAACAAGCGGAGCGCCTTCCTGGGCACATTCAGCCGCTAATCGGTTCCCCGGCCGGTTTCCGCAGGTCGAGGCGGCTGGCGGCTGTTTCGGCGTCGATTGCGGGCTATACTTAAAAGCGGTGGCCTGAACGGCTTTCGGGCTGTTCACTTTTCTCACCGCTGCCCGTCCACGCCGTTTTCGGTTCCCGCTCTGTCGCGAGTCTTCCGTCCCGATGAATGCGTATCTCGTAGTGCGAGAAGGCACGAAATGGCGGGACGTCTACCGGCTGACCCCCGGTCAGGCGATGACGGTCGGGCGCGCCCCGACGAATCGAATCGTCCTGAACGACGAAGTCTGCAGTCGCCATCACTGCGAGGTCTTTCCGGTCGGCGACGACTGGTTCGTTCGCGATCTGAAAAGCCGCAACGGCACACTGCTGAATGAAGAGCCGATCGAACGGGACCAGCAGCTCGCCCCGGGCCAGATCATTCGCATTGGCTCCTGCGAACTCGCATACACGCTCGATCTGTCGCAGGCGTTCCCTCAATTGGAAGAGGGCTCGCGCCCCGAGATCGAAACCGGAACCGTCTGGGATGCCGCGTCCCGCAACCGGAAAACGAACGAACCGACGATCATCCATCGCAAAGGGGAAAACCGGTTCGCCCGTGCCAAGCCGGAACAGGTTGGCCGCGATCGGACCAGTCGCGAACTGGCGCAGTTGTACCGCCTCGCCCTCGACATGGGCTCCGCCACGACCGCCAAACAACTGGCTGAGGTTGTCCTGGGGGGGCTAACGTCCGGCCCCAATGCCGATGTCGCGGCGATCTTCATGCTCCCCAAGCCCCTTGAGCCGGATGAACCGCCGGGGGCATTGGCGCTGTTGGCAAGCAAAACCCCTCCGCGGATGAGCTACCAGCCGGTCTCCGATTCCCTCTCCCTGGGCGTATTGCGATCGCGCGAAGCCGTCCTCGCACGGGATTCAGGTGACGACAGCGGCCTCGTGGGATTATCGCCTGCCGGTGGTGCGACGATTGATCCCGCGCTGATGGCTCACGACGTGATCTGCGCACCGATCCGTCATGGCACCAGGCTCTACGGGCTGGTGCATCTCTATTCCTCGGTGGAAGATCGGGCCCTCGAACCCGAAGACCTCGAATTCGCGCTGGCCATTGCCGAGCAGTATGCCGTGGTGATCGATGGGCTCCGTCGTCGCGACACGCTCGCTGATGGTCTCGTCCGGGCGCGGAACGAAAACACATTGCTCCGCGAACAACTGGAGATCGAAAGCGAACTGGTCGGCGACAGCGAGCCGATGCGCCGCCTGAAAAACCGGATTGGACTCATTGGCCCCACCGATGCGACCGTCCTCATTCGCGGGGAAAGCGGGGTCGGGAAAGAACTCGTCGCCCGCGCCATTCACCTCAACAGTCGCCGAAAATCGGGTCCGTTTGTCTGCATGAACTGTGCGGCCCTGTCGGAAAGCCTGCTCGAAAGCGAGCTGTTCGGCCACGAGAAAGGCAGTTTCACCGGCGCGGTGGGACGCAAGCTTGGCCGCTTCGAGCAGGCCCACAAAGGCACGCTCATGCTCGACGAAGTCGGCGAGATGAGCCTTGCCATTCAGGCCAAATTCCTGCGCGTGCTCGAAGGTCATCCCTTCGAGCGGGTTGGTGGCGGGGCGCCGGTCCAGGTCGATGTTCGCGTTGTCGCTGCCACGAACCGGGATCTCGAAAAGGCCGTCGAATCCGGTGAGTTCCGCAAGGACCTTTACTTCCGGCTGCAGGTCGTCGAGTTGATGATCGAGCCGCTCCGCATGCGAAAGGACGACCTGCCCGCCCTCGCCAATTTCTTCCTCGAAAAATTCGTCCGCAAGACCGGTCGGCCTCTCCGCGGCTACACGCCCGATGCGATGGAGAAGCTCTGCGGCTACGACTGGCCCGGCAACGTCCGTGAACTGCAAAACACGATCGAGCGGGCCGTCATCCTCTCGCAGGGAGAGCTGGTCGAACCGGCCGATCTGCAGCTCTCGCAACTGGGGATCGCCGAAGCACAGCGCGCTGAACGCGCGGCCGGGCTTCCCCACCTCATGCTCTGCTCCCTCGAAGAACTCGAGCAGCAACACATTCTGCAGATTCTCGAACACACGCAGTGGAACAAGACGCACGCCGCACAGATTCTCGGCATCGAGCGCTCCACGCTCGACCGCAAGCTCAAGCGCTACCAGGTCGGCCGCCCCGGCGAACGCGGCGACGACCTGTAAAGTCCCTGCCCCTGTAGCGGAAGCCGTGAGGCTTCCCCCGCTCTCCAGCGCAATCTCCCCACAATCCCGTCCCTACCCTGCCAGCAACTGCTGCGTCAGCGTGTCGACCAGGTCGCCCACGCTCCACGGCCGTGAGGCCACGCGCCAGGACTCGCCCCCCTTCACGGTCGCATCAATCCGGCGCTCGGCCGAGATCACCGTGCTGTGGTTCCGGCCGCCGAAGTAGCCCCCAATCTCACTGTACGCGCTCCGTGTGAGCGACCGGGCCAGGAACATCGCCAGCATCCGCGGCTGACTCACCTCCCGCGTCCGGTTGGGCGATTTCAGCGCATCCGCTTCCAGTCCAAACAGACTCGTCACCGCCCGGTCGATATCGACCAGCCGGACCACCCGCACACAGTCTCGCTCCAGATCGCCCAGCGCCTGTCGTGCGGCCGTAATCCCCACGCGCCTGCCGATCAGGCTCGCCTGCGACACCAGGCAGTGAACCGCACCTTCGAGCTCCCGCACATTGGCCGGGAATCGATCGGCCACGTAATCGAGCGCCTCGGGAGTGATCGCATCAGGCCAACGAGCCGCTTTCCCCGCGACGATCTGTCGCCGCGTTTCTTTCGACGGGGCATCAATGCGGCAGACCAACCCGGCCCCCAACCGCGACCGGAGCTCTTCGCCTGTTTTCGTCATCAGCCGGGGATGCCGATCACCCGAGACAACCACCGCTTTCCCCGCCGCCTGCAATTGCTGCAGCGTGTGCAGAAACTCTTCCTGCAGGCCGCGTTTGCCATCCAGAAAGTCGACATCGTCGATCAGCAGAATGTCGAGCGAACGAAACCGCTGCCGGAACCCCGGCAAGCGATGATCCCGCAAGGCCTGCGTAAACAGGTTGGCAAAGTTCTCGGCCGTGAGGCAGGTCACCGCGAGTCCCGAGTACTGCCGGCGTAACTGTTGTGTCAGTGCCTGCAGCAGATGCGTCTTGCCCAGACCGGTGGCGCTGTGAATGAACAGCGGCACCGGCGCGCTTTCGGGACTGGCCAGAAACTGACGCACGGCCGCAACCGCAAGCTGATTGTGCTCGCCCACGACAAAGTCGCTCAGTTCCGGACATCGAGGCCGGAATTGGGGCAGTTCGCCCCCGCTCGCGGAAGGCTCCGTCGCGTTCATTCGGCGGACAACCGTCGCGGGCAGGGTGACCAGTTGCGCTGCGCCGGCCTGAGCCGGTCCCTTGCCCTGCGTGTTCAGTTCGGTCTGAGCCTCATCGCCACGCTGTTCGCGACTCGTCGCGGTAGACGGAGCCAGATCCCGAGCCGCCTTCACCTCAAACAGCACGCGGGCCAGTTCTCCCAGGACCGTGCGTGCGACCGTCGCCAGCTCCCCCCGAAACTGCTTCTGCACCCACGTCACCAGGAACGGGCTGTCGCAGCGAACCACCAGATCGTCGCCCTCAACCGACACCAGCACGCGGCTCTGAAACCAGACCGTGTACTGCGCCTCACCGACGACCGATTGCAGGGTCGCCGCGAGCAACTGCGATTTCGCGGACACGGATTCCACCGGCACGAGAGCCGTGGCGCCAGAACCCTGCGATGTCCGGGCGAGGTCACTCACTACCAGACCTTGATCGCCTTCGCTCTCGGCGGCACACAGCGCAGCACCAAAGGGCGCGGCTGCGACCAGCGCAGGATCATTTCTGTCCTCAACGGCGGGCAAGGGGACCAGCGGTTGACGCGTTGCTTCTGCCTGGGCGCGGCGCAGCCGGGTGGCCTGGCCTGACGCCGCAAACTCCAAAACTGACGATCTCGGCGCAGCAAGCGCGTCGCGTCTGGGTTGCATCTTGCAGCCCCTCCCTAGGCGCAC
>JAIXZD010000084.1 GCA_027489895.1 Planctomycetaceae bacterium | reverse complement strand
GCAGTCGCCGATCCCGGGGCAACTGTCGAACTCAAGGGAGCCGGAAGCGTTCGCGCCCGGAGGCTATGCGATTCCCGCTCACGTCAACCAGCGCAGCAATCGAAAACAGACCTCACCCCCAGCCAGGGGCGATTCTCCAGACGGGTCTCCCCTTGCACTCGCTTTACCCAGGAAGGACACGGCGCGATGATCGGAGTTCGCTCGAACGGGGACCGGCGTGGTAATTCAATCTGGACCTGTCTCGTCGGCAAACACAGCCTTCTGAAGTTGGATACGTGAGCATGCGGATTTACTACGCGGGTGAATGGCGGTCGACGGATCGTGTTCTCGAAGTGACCAGCCCCTACAACGGCGAGGTGGTCGATACGGTTCCCGTGATGGCGACAGCGGAACTGGACCGGGTGCTGGACAGTCTGGCCGAGGGAGCCCGTGTCATGCGGAGTCTTTCGGCCCACGAACGGTCGACGATTCTCTCGAAAGCCGCCGCGCTGATGCTGGAGCGCGAGGAAGACCTCGGCCGGACGATCAGTCGCGAAGAGGGAAAGGTCCTTGCTGAGGGAAAGCTGGAAGCCAGCCGCGCTCGTGAAACGATGATCGTCTCCGCGGAAGAGGCCAAACGTGTCGGCGGGGAGATGATTCCGGTGGAAGGGGCGCCGGGCGTCAAAAACCGCATTGGATTCACGCTGCGGGTTCCGTGCGGAATTGTCGCGGCGATCACGCCCTACAACTTTCCGCTGAACCTCGTCGCCCACAAAATCGGCCCCGCACTCGCGGGCGGCAACGCAGTCCTGCTGAAGCCGGCCAGCGACACGCCGCTGTCGGCCCTCAAGCTCGTGGAGATTCTGCTCGAAGCCGGGCTGCCCCCCACGGCGATCGCCTGTGTCGTCGGTTCGGGACGCGAACTCGGTTCGGCGATTGCCTCGGACTCGCGCATTCGCAAGATCAGCTTCACCGGCAGCGTGGAAGTCGGACGCGACATCTGCCGTCTGGCGGGGATCAAACGCGTCACGATGGAACTGGGCAGCAACAGCCCGGTGATCATCATGGACGACGCCGACCTCGACCGCGCGGCCGACCTCGTCACCGCCTCGGGCTTCGGCAACGCCGGTCAGGTCTGTATCTCCACGCAGCGCGTGCTGGTCGCCAACCGGGCGCACGATTCGTTCCTCGATCGGCTCGTCCCCAAAGTCCAGCGGATCAAGACGGGCGACCCACTCGACTCGAGCGTCCAGATGGGGCCGATGATTCGCGAACGCGATGCCCAGCGCGTCGAACAGTGGGTGGGAGAAGCCGTGTCCGCGGGAGCGAGACTGCTCACCGGTGGTGAGCGCTCGGGCACGCTGCACACACCCACGATTCTGGATGACTGCCAGGCCGACATGAAGGTCTGCCGCGACGAACTGTTCGGCCCCGCCGTGGCCGTGATGCGATTTGATGACATCGACGAAGCGATCCGGCTGGCGAACGACAGTGCCTATGGGTTGGCCGCGTCGATCTTCACGCAGGACATTGACCGGGCGATGAAGTTTGTCCGCGAAGTCGACAGCGGCAACCTCCATATTAACTGGGGCACGCAGTGGCGGGCCGACCTCATGCCCTACGGGGGGCTCAAGGATTCGGGCTTCGGGAAGGAAGGCCCGCGTCATGCGATCCGCGAGATGACCGAAGAGAAGATGGTCGTCTTGCACCTCAAGTAAGGGGCCGTTGGTGCGGGAGGCTGATCGGGGCAGATGCGATTCGCAGGCCGAGGTGCGCGGCGAACGGTCGTCCGATCGGTTAGCTTGAACGCATGAGCGATCGCATTCTGTTTGTGACGGGGAGGCTCGCGGAGCCGGCGCTGCGTGAGGTGGCGGCGCGTCTCCAGGCCGAGACGGGAATCGAGACGCGCGTCGAAGTTCTGGGCATCAGCGTGGCGGCGCTCATGCATGTCGACTGGGTGTTGCGAAAACTACCGGTCCTTCCCGACGAAGTGACCCGCGTCCTCCTGCCAGGCTGGTGCCAGGGCAATCTCGAAACGCTGCGAAACGCCTGGGGAAAGCCGGTCGAACTGGGGCCGAAAGACCTGCAGGACATCCCCGAACTGTTTGGCCGCGGGGCGAGGCCACCGGCGGACCTGTCGACCTATGACATCGAGATTCTGGCCGAGATCAATCACGCCCCTCGACTGGCAGTTGCTGATCTCGTCCGCGAGGCGGTGCGGCTGCGGGGCGAGGGGGCCGACCTGATCGACCTGGGCTGCATCCCCGGCGAAACTTGGAGTGAGATTGGCGACGCGGTGCGATGCCTTCGTAACGAAGGCCTGCGCGTCTCGGTCGACAGTTTTCAGCGTCAGGAAGTCGAAGCGGCTGTTGCCGCGGGCGCGGAACTGGTCCTCAGCGGGAACGGCTCGAACCGCGACTGGGTGTTCGACCTGCCCGCCGAAATCGTGATCATTCCCGACGATCCATCCCGCCCCGAAACAATCGGCCCGACGCTCGAAATCGCCCGTGCAAAGGGGCGGCCTGTCCGGCTCGACTCGATTCTCGAACCGATCGGATTCGGGTTTGCCGAATCGCTTGCGCGGTATGCGCGGGTGCGTCGCGAGTACCCCGATCTCCCTTTGATGATGGGCGTGGGCAACGTCACTGAGTTGAGCGAGGTCGATTCCGCAGGCGTCAACTTTCTGCTGGCGGCGATCTGTCAGGAATGGGGCATTCACAGCATTCTCACCACCCAGGTGATCAACTGGGGTCGGACGGCCGTGCGCGAGTTCGACATCGCCCGCAGGCTCGCCGCGTGGTCTTTGCGCGAGAAGAAGCTGCCCAAACGCCTCGATGCGGGCCTCGTCATGCTCCGCGATGCGAAACTGCGCGAAGTCGGGGCGGAAGGCCTGGAGCGACTGCAAGCGGGCATCAAGGATCCGAACTTCCGGATCTTTGCCGAACGCGGCGAGATTCATGTGCTGAACCGCGACGGTCATTGGCACGGCCCCGACCCCTACGAAGTGTTCGACCAGTTGGGGCCTCTGGAGCCCAGCCACGCGTTTTACTTGGGGTACGAATTGGCCAAAGCCAAGACCGCGCTGACGTTGGGAAAACAGTACCGGCAGGATGAGGCGCTGCAGTGGGGCTTTTTGACCGTTCCGGAAGAGAGCGCGCTCCACCGTCGCTCGGAACGCCCTCGACCGTGACGGGCCGGTCGTAACGAGCCGAGGTTTCGGTTGTCATTTCATCACCGAGACCACCATCCATCCCCGAGCGTTGATCCCGGAGTTTGACGAATTTGGCGTGAAGCCTGTGCCGTTCTGATTCGTAACCAGGCAGGAATCCGGGTAGCCTGTTTTTGCAGGGTTGGCGAACAGAGGAAGAGTCCGCCGTACGCTTCGCCCACGCTCAGCCGGATCAATCCGTGGTCACTCACTTCCGGGCCTCCGGCCGTGGTTTAGAACTCAGCCGCAGTTCGCGGCCCGTCCCCCGTTCTCGCAGCAAACTGATTCAGGTCAACGCGACCTGCGCCGTTCATTCCCAGTGATTGCTTTCCATCAGGAGTTTTTCGACATGTTCACGTCTCGCTGGGTACCGGCTGCTGTCCTCGCCTGGAGCCTGATCTCCGCGCCCGCCTTTGCCGACGAAGCCGCGGTCCGCAAGTCGCTGAAGGCCTACGTCGAGGCCTTCAACCTGCACGATGCCAAGGCCACCGCCTCGTTCTGGACCGAGACCGGCGTCCACCGGAATGAAGCCACCGGCGAGGAAATCAGCGGCCGCGCGGCGATGGAAGCCGACCTCGCCAGCGTGTTCAAGTTGCGACCCACGTCCCGGTTGGACGCCCGGCTCGACAAGCTGCGGATGATCCGCCCCGATGTTGCCCGCGGCGAAGGCGAAGCCATTCTGACCGGCGGCGGCGAAGACCCCAGCGTTTCGCGCTTCACCGTGATCCTTATTGTCAGCGAAGGCAAGTGGTTGATCGACTCGGTCGACGAACGCCCCGCAGTCACGGTGAGCTCGGCGGTGGACGCTCTCGCCGAACTGGAATGGCTGGTCGGAGCCTGGAGTGAAGAGAGCGCGGATGGCCGTTTGGATACCGCGTTTCGCCGGACCAGTGGCGGAGCATTTCTAGTGCGTTCGTTTGCGTTCACGTCTGCTGAAGGGGCTCTCGATGAGGGCAGTCAGGTGATTGGCTGGGACCCGATTGCCAAGCAGATTCGGTCGTGGTCCTTTCACTCCGATGGCTCGTTCGGCGAAGGTCTCTGGAGCCGCAATGGTGACGCGTGGCTGATCCGCTCGACGCACACGCTGCCCGATGGACGCGTCGCCTCGGGCACCTATGTGCTCACGCCCGAAGGAGACGACGCCGTCACGTTCCAGCTTGTCGGTCACGAGATCGACGGCGAACCTCAGCCCACCGCGCCTGCGGTGACTTTGAACCGGGTCGTCCCGCCCGCGCAGGCCCCGGCTGAACCTGCGGCCAATCCTGCGGTCCCCGCGCAGTAATCAATCAGACCCGTCATCCCCGAGAGGTTCCTGACAGGGGTGGTTTCGAAGTCGTGTGGCGCAGGCGTTCCGACTGATTTTTCCGGGTACCGATCCCGTTAAGGATGTTCTTATGTTGACACCCCGCTCCCGTCTCGTGGCGGTCGTTGCCTTTCTGCTCGCGTCGATTCCACTCACGGTTCTGCTCGCCAAGGGTGGCGGCGGAATGCGCGGAGGCGGTGGGGGTGGTGGAGCCGGAGGCGGACGCGGCGGGCCTGGTGGCGGGGGAGGCGGTGGTGGAGGTGGTGGGGCACGACCTTCAGCCCCTACTCGTTCGCCCAGTCCGTCTCGGCCTTCAACGCCTTCCCGTCCCGCCCCGAAACCCAGCGTTCCCAATCTCGGCGGCGGTGGTGGGGGCGGTGGGTTTGGTGGTGGCGGCGGTGGCGGTTCGCGGCCCAATCAATCGCCCGCCTCCCGGCCGGCCACGCCCCGGCCTCAGCCAAATCGTCCTTCCACTCAGCCTCAAGTTGTCGCGCCCAGCGGTGGTCTGAAACCCTCGACGCGCCCCAACATGCCGCAGCAGAGGCCGAACCCGTCGAATCCTGCGGGGCCGAATGGCACCCGTCCAAATTTTCCCGGCGCCAACGGCAATGTCGCCAACCGGCCCCAACAGCCGAACCTGCCCACGACCCGGCCCTCTGTCCCCAATCTCGGTGGTGGCGCGGGAAATGTCGGCACGCTACCCGGAATGGCCAATCGCCCCGCCAACACGCTTCCTGGCATGGCCAATCGTCCGACGAATCCTCTCCCGGGTGCGGCGAATCGTCCGGCGAATCCGCTGCCGGGGACGGTCAATCGTCCCGCCAATCCTCTTCCTGGCGTGGCAAACCGCCCCGCCAACCCGCTCCCCGGAACCGTCCGACCTGGTGCGGAGCGACCCGTTGGCGAGCGACCGAACAACCCGAATCTGGCAAACCGACCGGGGAACATGGTCCGGCCGGGCGCCGGTGGCACAGCCCGGCCTCTCCCGGGTGACGTCGGCGACTTTCTCGGGATGGACCGGCCGCTGCGGCCTCAGACTCCCGAAACACTTCCCGGTGTCGTCCCTCCGGGGATGCGTCCGGGCACCAACCTGCCCGGACTTGGCAACGGCGAGCGTCCCGGCAACCGTCCCGATTTTTCCAACCGCCCCGGCATCAACAACCGACCGGGTGTCGAAGATCGTCCCGGTCTGGAAAACCGACCGGGCATTTCTAATCGGCCGGGCCTCAACGACCGTCCGGGAATCACCGATCGCCCGGGCCTCGCCAACCGCCCCGGGCTCAACGACCGGCCTGGCCTCGACAAGCCGTGGAAGCCAGACAATCGGCCCTGGCAACCGGGCAATCCGGGTGACTGGCGTCCCGGCAATCTGCCTGACTGGGCCAATCGCCCGAACCTCGGTCAGGTCAACAACAACTGGAACAACGTCATCAACAGCCCCAATCTGGGAAATTGGACCAATCTGCATCCCGAACGCACGCAGGTCTGGAACAACTGGGGCAACAACGTCCGGAACAACTGGAATGTCCACGTGAACCACAACAACTGGTTCCACGGCAACTGGTGGAACCAGCATTTCAACACGGGATTCGCGCCCAACCACTGGCACTACGGGCGCAGCTTCACGCGTTACCCCTGGCGTCACTGGTGGGCGGTTCCCACGTTCGTGGGACTGACAAACTGGTTCACCTGGTCCGCGCCTGCGGCCTCGTGGCAGCAGCCGATCTACTACGACTACGGGACGGGTGGAAACGTCGTCTACAACGACAATTCGGTCTACATCGATGGTCAGCAGGTCGCCTCGGCTGGCGATTTTGCAGCGAGTGCGGCGACGCTCGCGGCAGTCGAACCCCCGCAGTCCGAAGCGGATGCCGATGCCGCCGACTGGATGCCGCTGGGAACCTTCGCAGTGTCGACGAATGAGGCGGATGCGCAGCCACATCGGGTCGTGCAGCTCGCCGTCGATAAGGCCGGCGTGGTGAGCGGGACGCTGTACAACAGCGGGACCGATGTGACCCAGACGCTGCTGGGCCAGGTCGACAAGCAGACCCAGCGGGTCGCCCTGCGGGTGGGCGAAAGCAACCTCGTCGTCGAAACGGGCCTGTACAACCTGACGCAAGATCAGGCCCCGCTGCTCGTCCACTTCGGTGCCGATCGCGTCGAAAACTGGCTGCTCGTCCGCCTGGAAGCCGCCCCCGAAGACACGACCGCCACCGAATGACCAGCGACTTTCCAAAGCCGTCGTAGCGGAACTCGTGAGAGTTCCCTTCGCTAGCTCGCGCACTGCCCGAATGAGACCAGTGGTAGCGGAAGCCGTGAGGCTTCTCAAGACGCACGCCAGCGTGCCGACCTGAAACCGCGGAACACTCTCGTCACGCGAAACAGATCTGCCTGTGGTTTCGCCAGCGCGAACGGGACCACTCAGTCACGGCACTGGCAAAGCCAGTGGCACCCAATTGAAGAGGGCCCATCCGTCTGAACCGCGCACGAAATCACGCCCCCAGCGCACCAGCCCGCAGAGTCCTAAAACTCACCCAGCACTTCACTGCCAGCCCGAGTGCCCAGGCCCCTCCACACTCGCACATCCATGTTCTCGCTGAACGCGCGGGCCGAGCCATCCGCGAGCACCGATTGCACGATCCCCTCGTGGTAACTGCGTGAGGTGATGGCCGAGTAGCTCGCCAGTGTGGTGTTGGAACCCTCCTGCCGGGACGAGAAATCGGCGTCAAACTCGACCCCCGAGAACGTCCAGGCAACAATCGAATTTGGCGGCAGCGTCACGGTGAATCCACTGTGTTGGGAGTGACCGTTCGGCCATTCCGTATGACCCGTGCCATCGCGCGTCGCGACCTGAATGCGATCGGTCACGCCGACATTCACGCAGGCGACCACATCGGCAATCGACTGGGGAACCGCCGTCGTTGGCGGCGGGGCATTCCGAGTGTAGGCCTGCCACGAGCGGACTTCGCTTGCCACCAGCGTATTGCTCGTGCCATCGGTGACGG